>NZ_AUHR01000011.1 GCF_000423285.1 Laribacter hongkongensis DSM 14985 | reverse complement strand
CGATCGATCTGACCTGTCACTTCTTTGACCGTTTGATGAGGCGGCGTGTTGCGAAAGCAGCACGACGGCTCGACAGTTTATGCCTGGTGGCCATAGCGAGTGGGTCCCACCCCTTCCCATCCCGAACAGGACCGTGAAACCACTTAGCGCCGATGATAGTACGGATACCCGTGCGAAAGTAGGACACCGCCAGGCTCCCCATCAAGGCCCCCAGCACACGCTGGGGGCCTTTGCTTTGTCATGCCCGTCCTCGCGCGTACGCGTATACGACCGCCTGCATCGAGTCCGGGAACAGGCCGAACCTTTGCTCATCCTGACCAGCTTCTCTGCTGCATCCGCAGGACGGTTCCGCTCCGGGGCCTCTTTCCCCGGATGACCGGTTAGCCGGTCATTACCTCAACGTGGTTGCCTGTGCCGGAGGCACACAGCCGGGATCAACCTGTCCTGCGCCCAGCAGGGCGAAGCCACGGGCCGGACAGCTCTTCCCCCCGCATCCGGGTACCGGCAGGCGACTGGCTTGTGGACGCTCTTCGCGGATGTCAGGGCGGGTCAGGCTGGCCAGGGACGGCGTGAAAAACGCGATGCTGACCTGCTCCCCCTCCTGCAGATCACTCCTCCGGCGAAACAGCAGCCCGCTGCCCGGCGGCTCATCTATCCGGCCAACCCGAACCCCGAAAGTTCTTTTGCCAGACGCGCGGCATGGTTGTCGGTCAATCCGCCGACAAAATCGAGCACCTGCATGTAGCCTTGATAAGGCGTCGTGATGCCATGCCACGCCGGTTGCAATAGCTCCAGCTGCATTTTGTCTCGTCCGTCCAGACGCTCTGGCTGCAAGCAGGCTTTCCAGACTGCAGGTACGAAGGTATCCAGCAAGGTCGCCAGACAGGCATAAGTGGCAATCTCTTTGGCGAGCTTGCTCGGGTGGTGATAGACCCGCTGGGCCGCCAGTTTCTTGGCTGCACTCAATGTGCTCCGTATGGGTTCGGCACATACATCGATCAGGTCCTTGGCCGGGAACTCGCCTCGCAACAAGGCCGGTTCATATTGCAAAAACCGGCCTGCCAGCTCCTGCACGGCCAGACCGATGACCGTTCCCCGCAGCATGGCGCAACGCTGACCGATATCGCTGATCTGTCGTGCCCGGCTGATGTCGGCAAGCCCGGTGAGCAACTCTTCGAACTCGCTGCTGTCGATGATGCCGATTTCGACCGCGTCTTCCAGATCGAGAATGGCGTAACACAGATCATCCGCAGCCTCCATCAGGTAGACCAAGGGATGGCGGCTCCAGGTGTTTTCTCCGGTCTGGATCAGTCCCAGTTCCTGGGCAACCTGCCGGAAGTACGGCAGTTCGGAGCGGTAGACATTGAATTTGCCACGCACCGTGTCCACGTCCGAGGTCCACGGATATTTGGCCAAGGTGCCCAGCGATGCACACGTCAGCCGCATGCCCCCGCGCCCGGTATGCATTTCCAGTGTCGCTACCATGCGCAATCCGTGTGCATTGCCTTCGTAGGTCTGGATGTCCTGCCGCTCGGCAGGAGTCAGCGGAGCAAGAAACCGGCTATGGGCAGGGTCACGGAACCAGCGGCGCATGGCATCTTCGCCGGTGTGGCCGAACGGAGGGTTGCCAATGTCGTGTGCCAGGCAGGCGACCTGGACGACCGTGCCGATGTCAAACGGGGTGCTGCCACCGGGCAGACGGCCATGTGCCATCAACCCGGCACCAACCTGGTTGCCAAGACTGCGCCCGACCGATGCCACCTCGATGCTGTGGGTCAGGCGATTGTGGGTGTGGTCGTGCTGGGCCAGCGGGTGAACCTGGGTCTTGCGTCCCAGTCGCCGGAATGCACTGGAAAAAACCACGCGGTCATGGTCGACGTGGAATTCGCTGCGCAAGGTATTGTCAGGTGCCAGCTGGGGACCGCCGGCATCACAGACCACTCCGTTATCCAGCTTCAGGCGGCGGCGCGAGAGGAGTGATGACCAGCACATGCAGTCAGTCATAACAGGCATCCATGAGCAGAACGTCTGGCCATGATGCCGGCTTTGGCAAAGTGCAGGCAAAAAAAGAGCGTTGCAGCAAGGGGAACTGCAACGCTCGAAACGCCGTTCAAACTGGAGAAACCAGACATCTGTGAATTCAGCTTAGGCGATATTTTCCGGAAGTCGAGCCCGATCAGTCTGGATGGCCGTCATTGTCATGAGCGGGGCAGCGTGACACCTACCTGCCCCATGTATTTGCCGCCACGGTCGCGGTACGAGACTTCGCAGACCTCGTCGCTTTCAAAGAACAGCACCTGGGCCACGCCTTCGTTGGCGTAAATCTTGGCGGGCAGCGGTGTGGTGTTGGAAAACTCCAGCGTCACATAGCCTTCCCATTCCGGCTCGAACGGCGTGACATTGACGACGATGCCGCAGCGGGCATAGGTGGATTTGCCCAGACAGACGGTCAGCACATTGCGGGGAATGCGGAAGTATTCCACCGTGCGGGCCAGTGCAAACGAATTGGGCGGAATGATGCAGTACTCACCCTTGACGTCGACGAAGCATTTTTCGTCGAAATTCTTCGGGTCGACCATGGTCGAATTGATATTGGTGAATACCTTGAATTCATCGGCGCAGCGAATGTCGTAGCCATAGCTGGAGGTGCCGAACGAGATGACCTTTTCACCGTTGACCTGACGCACCAGATCCGGCTCGAAGGGGCTGATCATGTCGTACTCTGCCGCCATCCGGCGAATCCACTTGTCCGATTTGATGCTCATTGTGGCAGTCCTGATTCAAAAATGACCGCGATTCTACACGCTTTGCCCGGGGCTGGCCGCAGCCAAGCACCTGTTTCACCAGTGCATTTGCCCCGGTTATGCCGCAGCGTTTCCGGTGGCTGTCCGGAGCGGGTCTTAAAGAGCCGTTTCTTGGCCGGCACGCGGATGCAAGAATCGGCTGGTATGCATTAGTCGCAAATGATAATGTCGAAAAATTCCTAATGCATACAAAAGGGGCTGGAGAGGATGCGTCTGTTGTCCTTGTCTGTCGCCATTGCGGTACTGGTCCTGCTGGCGTGCGGAGTGGGCGTGGCCAATATCGTCGCAAGCCGGGAGCAGATTCATGCCGAATCCGCGCGCGAGCTGACCATGGTGTCACGCGTGGTGGCCAGTCATCTGGGCCAGGTGCTCGACAACGCCCGGCTGGCCCTGCTCAGTGTACGCGACGATCCCGGCCTGCAATCCGACCAGCCGCTGCATCCCTCGGCCGAACTTGACCGCTTGCTGCAAACAGTCCAGGGGGCGGCAGCCCTCTCGACCTTCGTGCTTTCCAACCCGGACGGCGACATCATTGCCGCCTCATCCAGCGACCCGACATTCAGGCGCGTCCGGCTCGCAGACCGGGATTACTTCCGCTACCACCTGCCCCGGCGTGACCAGCAGTTTTATGTCGGCTTGCCGGTGATCAGCCGGGCCACCGGCAAACGCATCATCCCGGTCAGCATCGCCATCCGCGACCGCGAGGGCAACCTGCGGGCAGTGCTGTCAGCCTCGATCCTCAGCAACTATCTGGAACGCTATTACGCCGAACTTGCCGGCGCGCACCGCTACGCCATTTCCGTCATGCAGCGTGAAGACGGCCTGCTGCTGGCCCGTTATCCACAGCCGCATGCCGCCAGTGACAACCCGCTTGGACGCTATCCGCTGCCGGCCAGCATGATCGAAGGTGGCGTCAGCTACCAGCGTTCTCCTTACGACGGAACCGAACGCCAGGTGGTTACCCAACCGCTGACCATGCTGCCGTGGGTGGTGGCCGTTTCGGTGGACGAATCCGAGCTGACCGAAGCTTGGCTGCTGTCGGTATGGCGCACCGGCAGCCTGACCCTCGCCTTTTGTCTGGTAGCCGTCGCCCTCGGCTGGGTGATCCGGCGCCAGATGCTGGCCCTGAGCCGGCAGGCCGCGCACATGCAGTACGATGCCAATCACGATAGCGTGACCGGGCTGGCCAACCGCCGGGCCTTGCTGGCAGCCATTGACGCACAGGTGCGCCACGAGCCGGAATGGATGGCGCTGGTCCTGATCGACCTCGATTTTTTCAAGCGCATCAATGACAGCTGGGGACACGAAGCCGGCGACGAGCTGCTGCGTGAAACCGGCCGTCGCCTGCAAGCGGTTGCTGACGCTTCGCATCAGGTCTACCGGCTGGGAGGAGACGAATTTGTCGTGCTGGTACGCGGCGGGCCGCTTGCCGGCGCCGAGCTGGCCCGGCAGACCCAGACCCTGCTGGCCCGGCTGGGTGAACCCTACGAATTGCAGCACGGTACGGTGATGCTGTCGGCCAGTGCCGGGATCAGCTGTTTTCCCGAGCATGCCGACCATGCCGGTGACCTGCTGCGGCTGGCCGATGCCGCCATGTACCACGCCAAACGGCAAGGGCGGAACGGTCATGTGTTTTTTGACCGTTCCATGGCGCAGGAGGCCGACGAAACCCTGCTGGTCGATACTGCCCTGCGCCAGGCCATTCCGCGCCACGAACTGCGGCTGCTCTACCAGCCGGTGGTCGACGCCAACAACGGACACCTGGGCAAGGTCGAGGCGCTCCTGCGCTGGAAACACCCGGAATACGGCGCCATCTCGCCGGCCCGCTTCATTCCGGTGGCCGAAGAAAGCGGCTACATCGCCGTGCTGGGGGACTGGGTGCTGGGCGAAGCCTGCCGCCAGGCGCGCATCTGGCTGGATGCCGGCTGTCCGTGCCGGGTTGCCGTCAACCTCTCCGCCCGCGAAATCCTCGAACCGAATTTCATCAAGCGCCTGCAAGGCCACTTGCTGGCCAGCGGCCTGCCGCCGCAGTGGCTGGAGCTCGAGCTCACCGAACGGGCCCTGTACGACGGTAATGGCGCCGCCGAACGGCTGGCCGACCTGCGTGATCTGGGCGTCTCGCTGGCGATCGACGATTTCGGTACCGGCTACTCCTCGCTGAGTTACCTGTGCCGTTATCCGGTCCAGGTGCTGAAAATCGACCGCTCGTTCGTCTGCCAGCTCGACGATCCGGCCAACCTGGCCATCGTGCGTTCCATCATCGCGCTGGGGCACAGCCTGGCACTGGAAATTGTCGCCGAAGGTGTGGAAACCTCGTTGCAGGCCAACCAGCTGCGGGCGCTGGGCTGCACTTCCCTGCAAGGCTTTTTCTTTGCCAGACCGCAAACGGCGACCGAGCTGGTGCGCTGGCGCAACCCGGTCACGGCCTGATTCCCGACTTTTGCTATCCTTGCGTCCCTTGTAAACCGGGACGAGCAGGAAGCCGACATGAATGTATTGCTGATCATCATGGCCTGTCTGGCCGGCATGGCCGCCGGAGTCGCCGTGGCCTGGCTGTGGTGGCGCGGACAGTGGGCCCGGCGGGAAAGCGCCTGGCAGACCAGCCTTGCACAGCAGGAAGAACGCCAGCGCACCGCCCAGGAGCGGCTGTCCGAACAGCAGGCTGCACTGGCGCAGGCCGAGGCGCGCCAGTCAGCGTGGCTGGCACAACTGGACGCCCTGCGCAGTGAACGGGCGCAACTGCTGGAGCGGGCTGCGCGCCTGCCCGAGCTGGAAGCCGCCCTGCAACACAGCCGTGGCCAGCAGGAAGCGGCGCAGCAGCTGGTTGCCGAACTGCGGGCACAGTGCGCACAGGCCGAAACCCGCCTGCAGGCCGAAGTCGCCCAGGGCGAAGAAAAACTGGCCCTGCTGCGCGAAGCACGCGAGCAGCTGTCCGTACAGTTCCGCAATGTCGCCAACGAACTGCTGGAAGAAAAATCCCGCCGCTTTGTCGAGCAGAACCGCGAAAGCCTCGGCGCCGTGCTCGAACCCCTGCGCGAACGGCTGGGCGAATTCACCCGCAAGGTGGAAAGCAGTTACGCCCAGGAAGCCAAGGAGCGTTTTTCCCTGCAACAGGAAGTGCTGCGTCTGGCAGAACTCAACCGCAAGATCAGCGACGACGCTGTCAACCTGACCCGCGCCCTCAAGGGCAGCAACAAGCAGCAGGGCAACTGGGGCGAAGTGGTACTGGAAAGCGTGCTCGAATCCTCCGGCCTGCGCCGCGGGCAGGAATACGAAGTGCAGACGAGCTTCACCCGTGAAGACGGCCAGCGCCACCAGCCCGACGTGGTGGTGCACCTGCCGGAAGGGCGCGACATCGTCATCGACAGCAAGGTGACGCTGACAGCTTACAGCCGCTACGTCGAAGCCGAGGAGGACGCCGCGCGGCAACTGGCGCTGCGCCAGCACCTCGATGCCGTGCGTGCCCACGTAAAGGGTTTGTCGGCCAAGCGTTACGACACGCTGTATGACCTGCGTTCACTGGATTTCGTGCTGCTGTTCATCCCGGTCGAGCCGGCCTTCATGCTGGCCGTCACCGAAGACCGCGAGTTGTTTGCCGATGCCTATGCCCGCAATGTGCTGCTGGTCAGCCCGTCCACCCTGCTGGCCACCCTGCGCACCATCGCCAACCTGTGGCGGCAGGCGCAGCAGTCGCACAACGCGCAGGAAATCGCCCGCCAGGCCGGTGCGCTGTACGACAAGTTTGTCGGCTTCATCGGGGATCTGGACGACATCGGCCGCCATCTCACGCAAACCCGCCAGGCTTTCGACGGTGCCTGCAACAAGCTTTCCAGCGGTCGCGGCAACCTGGTGCGCCAGACCGAGCGCCTGCGTGAACTGGGCGTGAAGCCGGGCAAGAGCATTCCCGCCGGCTGGAAGGAAAAGGCCGGAGCCGATGACGCCGACACACCGGTGCTGCCGGAGGGCCACGCCTGATTGCCGGTTATGCCAATTGGGGATTTCCCTGATGCAGGCATGATGGATATCGGTAATGTTTATTGCCATAATCGGTTTCACGCCCGGCATGGCAGGGGTTTGGCTCCGCCATGCGGCAGCAGGTGAACCACCGGGCCCACCTGCAACCGGAATCATGGCTTGCAAGGAGAACAGCCGCATGTACCAAGATCGCATCCGTATGCCGTCACTGCTCAACCGTGTCATGAGTGCGGATGAAGCCGCCGGCCTGATCCAGGATGGCATGGTTGTCGGGATGAGCGGCTTTACCCGCGCCGGCGATGCCAAGGACATTCCGGTGGCACTGGCCCACCGGGCACAGCAGCAGCCGCTCAAGATCACCCTGATCACCGGCGCGTCGCTCGGACACGATTCGGACAAGATCCTGGTCGAAGCCGGCGTGCTGGCGCGGCGGATGCCGTTCCAGGTCGATACCACCCTGCGGGCGGCCATCAACCGCGGCGAAGTGATGTTTACCGACCAGCACCTGTCGGAAACGGTGGAGTTCCTGCGCGCCGGCCAGTACGGCGACCTCGACGTGGCCGTGCTGGAAGCGGTGGCGATCACCGAAGACGGCGGCATCGTGCCGAGTTCGTCGGTGGGCAATTCGGCCAGTTTTGCCATCCTCGCCAAAAAGATCATCATCGAGCTCAACCTGGCGCAGCCGGCGGAATTCGAAGGTCTGCACGACATCTGGATTCCGCACCGGCGCCCCGAGCGCGAGCCGCTGCCGCTGACGCGCGTCAGCGACCGCATTGGCTCGGCCACCGTGCACGTGCCACCGGAAAAGATCGCCGCCATCGTCATCACCCGCACGCCGGACAGCCCGTCCAACGCGCAGGCACCGGATGCGGAAACGCAGCAGATCGCCAACCACCTGATCGAATTCTTCAAGCACGAAGTCCGGCGCGGCCGCATGCCGGATCCGCTGCCGCCGATCCAGTCCGGCATCGGCACCATTGCCAATGCCGTGCTGACCGGCTTCCTGCATGCGCCGTTCGAGCACCTGACCATGTACTCGGAAGTGTTGCAGGATTCCACCTTCGAACTGATCGATGCCGGCAAGATGGACTTTGCCTCGGCCTCGTCGATCACCGTGTCCAAAGCCATGCAGGAGCAGGTGTTCGGCCATCTGGAGCGCTACCGCGACAAGCTGGTGCTGCGGCCGCAGGAGGTCAGCAACCACCCCGAAGTCATCCGCCGGCTGGGGCTGATCGCGCTGAATACAGCACTGGAAGCCGACATCTACGGCAATGTCAATTCCACCCACGTCCGCGGCTCGCACATGATGAACGGCATCGGCGGCTCGGGTGACTTTGCCCGCAATGCCTTCATGGCCATTTTCGCCACCAAGTCGGTGGCCAAGGACGGCAGGATTTCCAGCATCGTGCCGATGGTGCCGCACGTCGACCACAACGAGCATGACGTCGACATCCTCGTGACCGAGCAGGGTCTGGCCGACCTGCGTGGCCTGGCACCGCGCGAGCGCGCCCTGGCCGTCATCGAGAACTGCGCCCATCCGTCCTACCGGCCGCTGCTGCGCGACTACTACAACGATGCGCTCAAGTACGGCGGCCATACGCCGCTGGCACTGGAACGGGCATTCGAGATGCACATCCGCCTGCGCGACACCGGCTCCATGCTGCCGGCCTGACCGGCCGCGTTTGCCGCCTGCCTCCTGACCGGCTCCGGCCTGGCTCCGCTGCCGGCCGGCAGCTATACCTGCAAGATGCCTTGCCGGGAGGTTGGTGTGCATGCCGTCCTGACTGAAATCCTGCTGTTGCTGGCGGCAGCGGTGTTTGCCGTGCCACTGTTCCGCCGTTTCGGACTGGGAGCAGTGCTGGGCTACCTGTTTGCCGGCGTGCTGATCGGTCCGTCGTTCACCGGCCTGATTTCCGACGTGACCCGCATCCAGTCGCTGTCGGAACTGGGCGTGGTGCTGCTGCTGTTCGTGATCGGTCTGGAACTGCAACCGTCGCGCCTGTGGGTGTTGCGCCGGCCGGTGTTCGGTCTGGGCAGCCTGCAAGTCGTTGCGTGCAGCCTGCTGTTTGGCGGCCTTGCTGCCATGCTGGGCCTGCACTGGCAGGCGGCACTGGTGGTGGGTGTGGCGCTGTCGCTGTCATCCACCGCCGTGGTGTTGCAGGTCATGTCGGAACGGCGCGAGCTCACCACCCGGCACGGACGCGATGCCTTTGCGGTCCTGCTGTTCCAGGATCTGGCTGCCATTCCGGTGCTGTCGTTGCTGCCGGCGCTGGCCGGCCGGGCCGAGGGCATGGACTGGCTGTCGGCCCTGCGCATCCTCGGACTGCTGGTGGCGTTCTTGCTGGCCGGCCGCTGGGGCTTGCGGCCCCTGCTGGGCTGGGTGGCACGTTCCGGCAACAGTGAAGTGTTCACTGCCATGGCGCTGCTGCTGGTGGTCGGAGCCGCCGTGCTGGCCGAACAGGCCGGGCTGACCATGTCGCTGGGGGCCTTCCTGGCCGGCGTGCTGTTGTCCGGCTCGGCTTATCGCCATGCACTGGAAGCCGACATCACGCCGTTCAAGGGCATCCTGCTCGGGCTCTTTTTCATGGCCGTGGGCATGGGAGCCAATTTCAGCCTGCTGCTGGCGCATCCCGGATGGATGCTGGGCGGATTGCTGGCCTGGCTGGTGCTCAAGACCGGACTGTTGCTGGCGCTGGGCTGGATCGCCGGCCAGCGCGACGGCGAGCTGTGGCGCTTTGCCGCGCTGATGGCCGTGGGTGGAGAGTTTGCTTTCGTGATGCTGGCGCAGGCGCGCAGCCTGTCGCTGCTGCCGGCCATGCTGGCGGATTCGCTGGTGGTGCTGATCACCCTGAGCATGATGCTGTCGCCCCTGATGCTGTGGCTGCTCGACCGCTGGCTGGCCCGCCGGCGGCCGGTGGCCGCACCGGTGGACCCGGCCCCGCCGCCGCCGGCACCGGTGCTGATCATCGGCTTTGGCCGTTTTGGCCAGATCGTGGCCCGGCTGCTGCGCGCACACGGCATCCGTTTTACCGCCATCGACATTGACCCGGCACGCATCGAGTTTGTCGGCCGCTTCGGCATTCGTGTGTACTTTGGTGACGCGCGCCAGACCGCCCTGCTGCAAACCGCCGGCATGGCCGAGGCGCAGCTGGTGGTGCTGGCCGTCGGTGACGTGGCGCGCTCGCTGGAAATCGCCCGGGTGTTGCGCGAAGCCTATCCGGACCGCAAAGTGCTGGCGCGTGCGCGCAACCGCCAGCATGTGTACCAGCTCTGGCAGCTCGGCATCCGCCAGGTCTGGCGCGAGACCTTTGATTCGGCGCTGTCGATGGGGCGGGCAGCGCTGGAAGCCACCGGGCTGACGGCCGCCCGTGCGCGGCGCGATGCGCGGATCTTTCGCCAGCGTGACGAGGCGCTGCTGGTCGAGCAGGCCGAGATCTACCTGAACGAGCCGGAACTGGTGCAGTCGATGCAGCACGCCATGAACGAATTGCGCACCCTGTTCGAGCGGCAGGACGAGGCGGATGCAGCCGGCGGCCCGCCTCCGGCTGCACCTGCGGCCGAGCCGCCGCTCAGGCCGGATCGCTGACCGCGTCCAGCAGGGCTTCGATGCTGTGGTAAGTCAGGCCGCTGTGGGAGCTCAGGCCGATCTGGCAGGTGCGGCTCATCGACACGCCGGCCTGGCAGCCAGCCGGCAGGGCCGGCGGCAGGCGCCTGAGGCTGTTGGTGTTGAGCTCGGGCAGCACGAAACCCTTGTCGCCGGCAAAGCCGCAGCAGGCGATGTCGGGCTCGGTGAGCGTACGGCAGCAGCGCTGCGCCAGCGCACGCAAGGCATCGCCGCAGCCGAGCGAGGTGGCACTGCACGGCACATGCAGGGCCAGTGAATCCAGCGGGCGAACGAAATCGATCCGGGGTGCGACAAAGCGGTGCAGGAAGCTCGCGGCGTCAAAGAGTTGCAGGCGGGCATCGACCAGCCCTTCGGCCTGGGCGCGGATCAGGCGCAAGGCACAGGGGCCGTTGTCGAGATACACCGGAATGCGCCCGTTGTCAGACGCCTTGAGCAGGGCGGCATTGGTGTCCTGCGTGGCATGACGGGCCGCGGCATTGGCGTTCATGGAGTCAAACGGCTGGCCGCAGCACAGCTGGTTGAGCGCGTCGGGATAGATGGCGCGGAACCCGGCCTTGCGGAACAGGTTGAGCGTCGAAGCCGCCACGCTGGCGCCGGTGTCGCCCTCGGCCAGCGTGCGATTGACGCAACTGACGAAATACACCACCGGCTCGCCTGCCGTGGCGGGGGCCGGCAGCGGGGCAGCGGCGCGCGGGGTGGCGGCAGGCACCACCGGAATCTGCTTCAGCAGCCGGTTGGCGCGCTGGTTCAGTCGCGCCGTGGTGTCCTCGCCCAGCACGCTGCGGGCGGCGGCCAGTGCGGACAGCCCCAGCCGGGCGCTGCCGGTGACGGTATCCATGTGGCCGGCGGCCCAGTCGGCCAGCTGCGGATGGGCGGCTGGCCCCTTGAGCTGCTTCATCAGGGTACCGGTATTGATGCCGACCGGGCAGCGGGTGGCGCACATGCCGGTGGCGGCACAGGTGTCGATGCCGAGATACGGATACTCCGCCTCGAATGCCGCCAGCCGTTCGGCTTCGGTGCCCCGGCGGCGCAGGTCCTGCATGGCGCGCCACAGCACGATGCGCTGGCGCGGGGTGAGCGACAGGCCGTTGCTCGGGCAGGCCGGTTCGCAAAAGCCGCATTCGATACAGCGGTCGACCAGCGGATCGGCCGCCGGCATGGCCTTGAGGTGACTGAGGTGCACCGCCGGATTGTCGGTGATGATCACGTCCGGGTTGAGCAGGCCCGCCGGATCGAACAGTTTCTTGAGCGCCACCATGATGGCGTAGGCCTCGTCGCCCCATTCCAGCCGGACAAACGGCGCCACATTGCGACCGGTACCGTGTTCGGCCTTGAGCGAGCCGCCGAATTCGACCGCAACCAGCTGGCTGACTGCATCCATGAAGTCGCTGTAGCGTTGTACCTCGGCGCTGCTGTCAAAGCCCGGCGTGAACACGAAGTGCAGGTTGCCTTCCAGTGCGTGGCCGAAGATCAGGGCTTCGGTGTAGCCGAAGCGGTCGAAGAGGGCGGTCAGGCGGCGCACGCCCTCGGCCAGATGCTCGACCGGAAAGGCTACGTCCTCGATCACCACCGTGGTACCGACCGGGCGCACCGCTCCCACGGCCGGAAACAGTCCCTTGCGCACCGCCCAGTAGGTATCGATGGTGGCGGCGTCGGTGGAAAAGCCGCTTTCGGCCGCCGGGGCAAAGCCGGCCAGCAGCGCGTTGATGGCGCGGCACTGCTCGTCCAGCCGGGCGGAATCCGGTGCCCGGGTGTCGATCAGCAGGGCGGCAGCACCGTCCGGGATGTCTCCGTACAGGAATGCCGGCAGGCCTGACTTGTCCTGCACGGCGCGGATGCCACGGGCATCGATCAGCTCGACGGCTTCGACCGGTGCCGATTCGCGCAAGGCGGTGACGGCACGGCAGCAGGCATCCAGATCGTTGAACAGGGTCAGTGAACTGGCCTTGTGCGGATAGTCCGGCACGGTGGCGTAGGTGATGCTGCTGATAAAGCCGAGGGTGCCTTCCGAGCCGATCATCAGGTGGGCCAGCATGTCCACCGGGTCGGTAAAGTCGAGCAGCGCATTGATGCCGTAACCGGTGGTGTTTTTCAGGCGGTATTTGTGACGCACCCGTTCCGCGAGTGCCGGGTTTTCACGCAGGCGGGCCGCCAGCCCGGCCAGTCCGTCCAGCAGGCTGGCGTGCGAGCTGCGGAAAGCGGCAACCGAACCGGTATCGGCCGTGTCCAGCACCGTGCCGTCAACCAGCATGACCCGGATGGCTGCCAGCGTGTGGTAACTGTTCTGCCGGGTGCCGCAGCACATGCCACTGGCGTTGTTGGCCGCCATGCCGCCGATGCGGGCGGTGTTGATCGAGGCCGGGTCCGGGCCGATCTTGCGGCCCAGCGGCGCCAGTGCGGCATTGGCGTGGGCACCGATCACGCCCGGTTGCAGGCGGATGCGGTCACCGTGCTCCTGCACCTCCAGTCCGTTCCAGTCCTCGCCCAGCCGGACCAGTACCGAATCGGTGACCGACTGGCCGGACAGCGAGGTGCCGGCGGCGCGAAAGGTGACGGCCACGCCGTGCTGGCGGGCCGCCGCCAGGATCCGGCGCACGTCGTCCTCGTGACGGGCCTCGATCACGATCTGCGGGATCAGCCGGTAAAAGCTGGCGTCGGTGCCGTAGGCCAGCGTGCGGGTCGGGTCGGTGGCCAGCCGGTCGGCTGGCAGCTGGGCGCTGAGCGTGTCGAAAAACGCCTGGTGGACAGGGGACAGCATGACGGTCTTTCAGGAACGGGGTTGCCGGCGGGCGATGAGTTCGGCCAGCCGGTGCGGAGCCGGCTGCAACGGGGTGCGGTGACGGGTCCAGCCACCTTGGCGGGCGGGCGTCAGGCGGCGCAGGCGGGTGGCTAGCCAGCCGAACAGGCGGTAGCGGCCCGGATGGGCATAAACCAGGCACCAGACGCGCCAGGCCAGCGTTTCGCGCCAGTCGCGGCCGGCGCCCTGGCCGCGCAGCGGATGCGGCACGTCGTCGTCGGGATCGCGCTGGGCTTCGGTGCGCAGGCGCACCAGCAGGTCGGGAATCGGAATCCGCACCGGGCAGACTTCGCTGCACGCACCGCACAGGCTGGAGGCGGTCGGCAGGCTGGCGGTGGCGGCCAGCCCCTGCAGGTGCGGCGACACGATTTCGCCGATCGGCCCCGGATAGACCGTGCCGTAGGCGTGGCCACCGATGCGGGTGTAGACCGGGCAATGGTTCATGCAGGCGCCGCAGCGGATGCATTGCAGGGTCTGGCGCAACTGCTCGTCGGCGTAGGCTTGCGAGCGGCCGTTGTCGAGCAGCACCAGATGGACTTCTTCGGGGCCATCCTTTTCGCCGGGCCGGCGCGGGCCGGAGACCAGGTTGAGGTAGGTGGTGACCGGCTGGCCGGTGGCCGAGCGCGTGAGCAGGGTGTAGAGCGGTGGCACGTCGGTGAGTTTTTCCACCACCTTTTCAATGCCGGTGATGGCGATGTGCACCGGCGGAATGGTGGTGCACATGCGGCCGTTGCCTTCGTTCTCGACGAGGCACAGGGTGCCGGTTTCGGCCACGGCAAAATTGACGCCCGACAGGCCGATGTCTGCGGCCTGGTAGCGGTCGCGCAGGGCATCGCGGCCGATCCGGATCAGCTCGTCCACGTCTTCGGTATAGGGCGCGCCGGGGACGTGCTGGTGAAACAGTCCGGCAATGTCGGCCTTGGTCTTGTGGATGGCCGGCATGATGATGTGGCTGGGCGTTTCGCCGGCGAGCTGAACGATGAATTCGCCCATGTCGCTTTCCACCGCCTCGATGCCCTGCCCGGCCAGATAGTGGTTGAGCCCGGTTTCCTCGCTCACCATCGACTTGCCTTTCACCACCAGCTGCCCGTGCCGGCGGGCGATGATGCCGTGGATCAGGGCATTGGCCTCGGCCGGGGTGTCGGCCCAGTGCACCTGGATGCCGTTGCGGGTCAGGCTGGCTTCCAGCGTTTCCAGCAGTTCGGGCAGCCTCGCCAGACAGCGCTGGCGGATGGCCTGTCCGAGCGTACGCAGGCGGTCGAGTTCGGCAGCATCGGGGAACTGCGCCGCCCGCTTCATCATCAGGAAATCCATGGCGCCACGGAACGACTGGCGCAGCGCCGGATCGTTGACGGCATCGCGGGCGCGGTCGTCGAAGCCGGCAGACGGATAGACGGTGATCGGCTGCGGGTTGCTCATGCCACTGCCTCCATGGCAGCTACGGTCAGGTCGTCGGGCAGCATGGCCAGGATGACCAGCTCGCGCGGGCCGTGGGCGCCGTAGGCCAGTGTCTGCTGGATGTCGGCAGTCTTGGACGGCCCGGACACCAGCAGCGCATTGGTCGGCAGGCCGTCGGCCCAGTCCTGCCCGGTGATGATGTCGTACAGCGTGGGGTAAAGCTCCTGCGTGTCCCACAGCACGAAGTGGACCGGTGGCACCAGGCTCATGCTGCGTGGCTCGTCGGCATCCGGCCACAACACCAGGCTGCCGGTATCGGCGATGCCGGCGCGGGCCAGCGTCAGGCTGGCGTCGACCGTACGGAACAGCTCGGCTTTCCAGCGCTCTAGCGGCAGGTCGAAGCCGAGTACCTGCGGCGGGCTTTCAAGCCGGGCCAGCGCGGCGAGGGTGCGGGCACCGTGGGCGGTCTGGCGGGCCAGCAACAGGCGCCGGACCTGGCGGGATCGCAGCTGCTGCAACAGCGCGTCTTCCCAGTCGTGGGCGTGGCACCAGACCACCTGTCCCTGGTAACTTTTCATGCTGCGTGCCCACTGGGCGAGCTGTTGCGGCAGCCCGGCCGGCGGACTGGCGGCATAAAAGCCGGCAATGTCCGGCTCGGGCAGGGGCGGACGCGGTGCAGCGCGCAAGCGGGCGAGGATGCGGTCGCGGGTGTTCATGGGCGGCCCTGGCTGCGTTCCAGCAGGAAAGTGGCAAGATGCTTGCCGGGCAGACGCTGGTGGTCGTGGGCCAGCTTGCCGTTGAGGTTCATCAGGCAGCCGGCGTCTGCCGTCACGAATTCGGTGGCGCCACTGGCGAGCAGGGCGGCGGTCTTGTCGTCGGCCATGGCGCCGGAAATGTCCGGGTGCTTGACGGAAAACACGCCGCCGAAACCACAGCATTCCGGCTCGTGATCGTGGACGACACGGGTGACGTGTGCCAATTGGTCTACCAGTTGCCAGCTGGTCAGGTGCGTGCCCATTTCGCGGCGTGCGCTGCACGAGGTATGTACGGCCACGCGGGCGGGAGCGCCCTGGTCCGGTCGCTGCCAGTGCAGGACGTTGACCAGAAAGTCGCTGAATTCGATGACCCGGGCGGCAACGGCGGCGGCGCGACCGGCGTCACGGTCGCCCTCGAACAGCTGCGGCCAGTGGTGCTTCATCATGCCGGCGCACGAACCCGACGGCACCACGATCGGCCACAGTTCGGGAAACAGCGCGAGCTGGGCCCGCGCCACTTCGCGGGCTTCGTCAGGGTGGCCGCTGCTGTAGGCCGGCTGGCCGCAACAGCTTTGCTCCGGCGGGTAATGCACGGCTACGCCTTCGCGCTCGATCAGCGTGACGGCATCCAGCCCGGCTTCGGGCAGGAACAGGTCGAGCAGGCAGGTGCCGAACAGGTAGACCGCGCTGGGGCGGCTGGCGGGAGCGGGCATGCTGTTCTCCGGTTTGGCTAATTGGTCAGGCCAATTTTCATGACATTGGCGAAAATCTAAAGGGATGGCAGAAGAGTCGTCAATTGTTGATAGTCCACGCGGGCCTTTTCTGTGGCGTGCGTGTCGCGGTCATCTGCCGGAACAGGTATGTCATGGGCATCTCTGGGCCAGACTGGAGTAACATCACCGCCGGCCCGCTTGCGGGCTGTACCGTTTGTTCTTCGTGGCCTGCCAACCCTGTGGATACCATGACTTACCAGCCTGTCCGTGTACCGCGTCTTGCCGACGCCATCGTCAAGGAGCTGGAAGCCATCATTCTTGATGGCGTGCTCAAGCCCGGCGACCGCCTGCCGCCCGAACGCCAGCTGTCCGAGCAGCTGGGCGTGTCACGTGCTTCGCTGCGCGAGGCGATCAAGCAGATGGCGGCGCGCGGATTGCTGGAAAGCCGCCAGGGAGGTGGCACGTTCGTGACCAACCGGCTGGATCGCACCTTTGCCGGGCCGTGGCAGGAAATGCTGGCGCAGCATCCGAACCTGCGCGAAGACGTGCTGGAATTCCGCCGCATGATGGAAGGCCAGGTCGCTGCCCTGGCAGCCGTGCGGGCCACCGAGGCCGACCGGGCCCGCCTGGTCCGGCTGTATGACGAACTGGAGTCAGCCTGTCAGGGCGATGACCTTGCCCGCCAGTCGCGGGCTGACGTGGCGTTTCACCTTGGCATTGCCGACGCCGCCCACAATGCCATGCTGGCACACCTGATGGCCGGGTTGCTCGACATGCTGGCCAGCAACATCCATGAAAACGTTGCCAACCTGTTCCACCATGCCCAGCCGGTTGCCGGACAGTTGCTGGCCCAGCACCGGGCGATCCAGGAGGCGGTGTTGGCCGGCCGACCGGACGAGGCGCGACAGGCCGCCGAAGGGCATATCCATTTTATCCATTCCACGCTGACCTCCTGGCGTGACGAGGCCCGCCGTATCGAGCGCGCCAGCCGGCGGCTGGCCGTCGACGACATGACAGGTTGACCGGTATCAGACTGGATTTCCGTTGCAAGTGGTTTCATGCTGGTTGAGTCACGCGAGCCGCGGGAGGCCGTCATGCAGTTTCACCGTTTGCAGTGCCGACAGGACAATGTGCAGGTATTGGGCGACTTGCCGCAGCCGGGACAGCCCTTGCCCGGTTTCATGCTGGTCGACAGCCAGTTCAACGATGTGTCGCTGGCGGCTTTTGCCGGCCAGCCGGTGGCGGTGATGACCGTCCTGTCGCTGGAGCTGGAAGACAGCCGGCGCCTGGCCCACCGGTTTGCCGAGCGGCCATGGCCGCCACAGGTCTGCCGGCTGCTGGTCAGCTCCGACCTGCCGCTGGCGCAGTCGCGGCACTTGCAGGAAATGGGTCTGAGCAGTCTGGTTCCGCTTTCGACCCTGCGCGGGCGCGATTTCCACCCGACCTGGGGGGTACTGGTGATCGAGCACCCGTTTGCCGGGCTGACGGCTCCGGCCCTGGTGCTGGCCGATGCCGGTCACCGGGTCTGGCATGCCGAGCGCCTGTGGGAAACCGAGGGTGACTTTGACTGGGATGCCCTGAGCGAATGGCCGCGTGAACTGGCCTGAAGGGCCGGTGACACCTGCCGGAAAGACCGGTGCCTGGCGAGGCTGTCCTGCCCGGAATGATGGTTGCAAACCATCGTCTGGCCGGGAAACCGGCGGGCTTGTCCTTGCCGTTTTCTTCCCTGCTTCCTTGCCGGTCGTGACCATGCTGTCACGTTGGCTGCCTGTCGCAGAGTAGAGGGCATGACCGGTGTGGCGCATGCCAGAGAGGATTGATGGTGCAAAAAAACCGCGCCGGTCGGGCGCGGTTGCAGGAGTGGGCCGGCGGGCCTCACTCGGTTTTGGGCTCGCGAGCAAGCAGGCTGGTGACCACGGCATCGGGCGAGGCGTGCTCGAACAGCATGGCGTGTACGGCCCGGGTGATCGGCATGTCGACACCGTGGCGCTCGGCCAGTGCAGCCACCTCGCGGGTGGTGGGTACGCCTTCGGCCACGTGGCCCAGTTCGGCCAGGATGGTGTCGAGATGCTTGCCCTGTGCCAGAAGCAGGCCGACCGTCCGGTTGCGCGACAGTTCGCCGGTGCAGGTCAGCACCAGGTCTCCCAGTCCGGCCAGCCCCATCAGGGTGGACGGCCGGGCACCGAAGGCCTCTGCCAGCCGGCTGACCTCGGCCAGGCCGCGGGTGATCAGTGCCGCGCGGGCGTTGTTGCCGTAGCCCAGTCCGTCGCTGACGCCGGTAGCGATGGCCATGACGTTTTTCACGGCCGCACCGACTTCGACGCCGGTCAGGTCATCGTTGGCGTACAGCCGCAGGCGCGGGGCGTGCAGCCTGGCCACCGTGGCCTGGGCAAACGCTAGGTCGGTCGAGGCGATGGTGACGGCAGCCGGCAGGTCGCGCGCCACTTCGCGGGCAAAGCTCGGACCGGACAGGACGCCGACCGGCACGTCAGCCGGCCACAGTTCGGCGACCACTTCGTGCGGCAGGCGGCCGCTGCCGGCCTCAAAGCCCTTGCAGGCCCACAGGATCGGCGGCGTATGACCAGCGTCGCGCATGGCGGTCAGCGTGGCCCGCAGCCCGGCGATCGGCGTGGCGACAATCACCAGTTCCGCCTTTGCTAGTGCGGTGCCGAGGTCGGCCGTGACGGCCAGCCCTTCGGGGAACGGGCACTCTTTCAGGTAACGCTGGTTGACACGGGCAGCGGCCATGTTGGCGCACTGCGCCGGATTGCGCGCCCACATCACCACCGGCTGGTGGCGGGCAAAGGCGATGGCCAGTGCCGTACCCCAGGCGCCGGCGCCCAATACCGCGAGCTTGTGATCTGCCATGACTACAGTCCCCACAAGGCTGCCAGCGGCAGGTAGCCGCCGCTGCCGTCGGCATGCCGCACCTTGGCCCAGCCCGATTTGGGCGGTTCGACCAGGTCCAGCACGACATCACGGGCAGCATGGAACGATACCGGTGCCCCGGTGTCCGGCGCGGTACGCACGCTGGCGTCGGCGGCGGTGACGATGACCGTGCGCTGCGGCGACAGCCGGGCGTAATCCACCCAGGCAATGCCGCCGGTCGCATCACGCACCCGGGCCCAGTTGCCCTGGCGGGCCAGTACTTCCACCGGATAGGCGCGGCTGACGACAAAGAGCTTTTTGCCCTGGCCGCCCGGCGCGTCGTACAGCAGGGTGCCGGTTTCCTTGACCGACCGGAATTCCAGTGCCTGGGCGCTGGCCGCAGCCAGTGCCAGACACGCCAGCAGGACGAGCTTAGTGGGTTTCATTGCTCGGATTGGCTGCAGCCTGGGCACGCTGCTGGGCGTACAGGGCGTCAAAGTTGATCGGAGCCAGCAGGACCGGCGGGAAACCGGCACGGTTGACCACGTCGGACACGGTTTCGCGCAGGTACGGGAACAGGATGTTCGGGCAGGCCACGCCGAGGATCGGGTCGATTTCGGCTTCCGGCAGGTTGCGGATCTGGAAGATGCCGGCCTGGGCGGCTTCGATCAGGAAGTTCACCTGGTCGCCCAGCTTGGCAGTGATGGTGACCGTCACGCTGGCCTCGTAGATGCCGTCTTCGAGCAGCTGGGCGCCGGTACCGAGCTGCATGTCGATTTCCGGTTGTTCGCGGCCGAGGAACACCTGCGGGGCGTGCGGGATTTCGAGGGACAGATCCTTGACGTAGATCTTTTCGATCGAGAAGACGGGCTGCTGGTCCTGTTGCTCACTCATGATGGACTTTCGGTGCAAAAGAGGTCAGAAAACGAAAACGCGGGCAATCTTCGCAGAAAGCCCGCGATGGCGCCACGCCGGGCCGGCATCAGCCGGCCAGCAGGGCATCAAGCTTGCCGGCGCGGTCGAGGGCGGCCAGATCGTCGTAACCGCCGACGTGGGTGTCACCGACATAAATCTGCGGCACGGTCCGGCGACCGGTCCGCTCCATCATGCGCTGGCGCTCGTCCGGGTCGAGGTCGACGCGGATTTTTGTCAGGTCGGTCACGCCCTTGCTGGCCAGCAGGCGCTCGGCCATCTGGCAGTAGGGACAGAACGCGGTGGTATAGAGGGTGACGGGGTTCATGGTCGGTTGGCCTGGATCAGGGTCGGGGAAAAGGCATCTGCAAGCGATGCCGTGCTCATCATTGTAGCCCGGCCGCGTCGTGGCCTGCGGCCTCGAGCTGCGGATACAGCCCTTCGAGCACCTGGTCGAGCTGGGCATTGCTGATGCCGGCGCGGTTGGCAATCAGCACCACCGCCCAGCGCCGGCCTCCGGCGTCCAGATAACCGGCCAGTGCCCGTACGTCGTTGAGGGTACCGGTCTTGAAGCGGGCCTGTTCGGCCAGCGCCGGCAGGCGCCGCTTCAGCGTGCCCTCACCCCCGGGGCGCGGCAGCAGGCTGGCAAACTCGGCCCAGAAAGGCGTAGCCTGGGCTGCCCGCAGCATTTCCCCGAGTCCGGCTGCGGTGACGCGCTCATGCCGCGACAGGCCGGCGCCGTTTTCGAAGGCAAAGCCCTGCGTGTCGATGCCGTGGCGGGCCAGCGAGGCACGCACGGCACTGGCGGCATCGCGGGCGGTATCACCGCTTTGCGGATTGGCCGCACCCAGTGTCAGGAACACCTGGCGGGCCATGACGTTGTTGCTGTAACGGTTGAGGTCGGTCAGCACCTGCGACAGCGGCGGCGAATCATGCCGGGCCAGTTCGCGGGCGCCGGCCGGGGTGCTTCCGCTGGCGGCGGCGGGCTGGCCCTGTCCGCCGGCAGCCTGCCAGGCGGCGGCGAAGGCTTCGCTCTGGAAACGGGCGTGGTCAAATACCGGTACGTACAGGTGGCTGCCATCGCAGCTTTCCGGCAGGCGGCCGCTCAGCCTGACCTCCTGGCCACGCACGGTCTGGCTGACCAGCCGGGCGGCAGACGGGCACTCGCGTCCGCTGTCGTCGCGTTGCAGCCGGTTGTCGATCTGCAGGCCGGGCAGGGCCGGGGCCGGACGGACGGCCCAGCCGGACGGCGTGGCAAGCAGGGTCAGCTCGACGGTCTTGAACTGGGTCAGCAGGGCGTCGGGCCCGACCTGATAGCTGCGGCCTTCGTCGGGATCGAGTTCGCTGGAGCTGCCCAGCGTGCGGAAGACCTGTCCGTCCAGCAGCAGCCGGCCGTCGATCTGTCCGATGCCGCGGGCGCGGATGGTACGGGCCATGTCGGCCAGCGCGTCACGGTCAAAAGCCGGGTCGCCGCTGCCCTGCCAGTAAAGGTCGCCGGTCAGGTGGCCGTCGCGGATGGCGGCCGGGCTGAGCCAGCGGGTGCGCCAGCGGTAATCCGGCCCCAGAAGGTCAAGGGCGGCAAAGCTGGTGACCAGCTTCATGGTCGAGGCCGGATTGACGGCCACGTTGGCCCGGTGGCTGAGCCACGGTGCACCGCCCTCCACCGGCGCGATCCAGACAGAGAGGTCGCGCGCAGAGAGGCCCGGTACGCCGGGCAGGGCCGGTGCTGCCACCGCCCATCCGGCCGGGCCGAGCAGGCCCGCAACGAGGACCGCTGCGCTCAGCCAGCTGTGAGACTTGTCACTGATATGTTTGAATTTCATTTTTTACTAATAAATTGAATTGATTAGGGCCGCCCTGTATCAGCTAGAAACGCGACATGCAGAGGGGGCAATGCTGGTGTCCGGCCGGGCTTGCCACCAGAATCCGTCCCTTGATAAACACCCGAACGCCGACTCCTGGCATTTGACATGGCTGCGACGCTCACCCGCTGGTATCCCGAAAACCTCGACTTCTGGCTCACACGAGGCCGCTTTGTGGCGCGCCGCAACTTGGCCTGCTCGGTCTTTGCCCTGCACCTGAACTTCAACATCTGGATGATGTGGAGCGTGGTGGTGGTCAACCTGCCGGCGGTGGGTTTCCAGCTGTCGACCGACCAGCGCTTCTGGCTGGTGGCGATTCCGCCGCTGGTGGGGGCTGTCATGCGCATCCTCTATTCGATGGCGTGGTCGTGGATCGGCGGGGCCAACTGGCTGGCCCTGTCGACGCTGGTCCTGCTGGTGCCGGCGCTGGGCGTGGGCTGGTCGGTACAGGATATTGCCACACCTTACTGGGTGTTGTTCCTGATGGCCGGCCTGTGCGGGATCGGCGGCGGCGCTTCGGCTTCGCATCTGGCCAATATCAGCTTCTTTTTCCCGGCGGCCAAAAAGGGCGGTGCACTGGGGCTGAATGCCGGCATCGGCAACCTGGGCGTCTCGGTGGCGCAGCTGGTGATTCCCATCGCCATCACCCTGCCGCTGTTCGGCAGCCTGGGCGGAGCGCCGCAGGTGTGGGGACGCGGTGACGAGGTGCGGCTGGTGTGGTTGCAGAATGCCGGCTTTGTCTGGGTGCCGATGATCCTGCTGGCGGCGTGGGCGGCGTGGCGCTTTGGCAACAACGTGGCCAGTGCGCGCATTTCTCCGAAAGAGCAGCTCAAGGCGCTGCGCGTGCCGCATACCTGGCGGGTGTGCATGCTCTACATGGGCAGCTACGGCACGTTCCTCGGCTTTGCCGCCGCGTTTCCGCTGCTGGTGAGTGCCATGTTCCCGCTGGAGGATGCATCGGGTTACCTGTTTGTCGGTCCGATGCTGGCCGCGCTGGCGCGCCCCCTGGGCGGCTGGCTGTCCGACCGCATTTCCGGCGGCGTGGTTACCTGCCTGGCCTACCTGGTGATGGCGCTGGCGCTGGCGGCGTTGCCGCTCAGCTTTCCGTCCGGCGGCAACGGCGGCATCTATCCCCTCTTCGTGGCGCTGGCGCTGGTCCTGTTCACCGCTGCCGGCTTTGGCAACGGTTCGTCCTACCAGATGTCGCCGAAGATCTTTCTGGTCGAAGCCGGCCGGGCGGCACGCCGTACCGGCCAGCCGGTGACCGAGGTCTACGCCGGCGCGTCGCGCCTGGGCGCGGCGGCGATGAACGTGTCGTCGGTGATGGCGGCGTTCGGCGGCTTTTTCATTCCCAAGAGCTTCAGCTGGTCGCTGGACCTGACCGGCGGCTTTACCGCTGCCATCGGCGTGTTCCTGCTGTTCTACGTGATGGCCATTGTGGTGTGCGCGCGTCACTATGCGCTGCCGCACGCGCCGGTGCGCGTATAGCGCTGCCGGCTGACGGCAGCCTGCCAGGAGCCGGCCTGACCGTGCAGGATCAGTGAACCGGCGGGCAGCGGGCTGCCCGGAGCCGGATCAGCGGGTCCGGAAAAAGCGGGTGGCGGCGTGCAGCTGGCCGGCCACTTGGTCCAGCGCCTGCACGTCGCCGGTCAGCTCCTGCAGGGTGAGCCGGGTGGTTTCGCTTTGCCGGCCGGATTGCTCCACTTGTTGCGCCACGCTGCGGGTGGTGTCGTTCTGCCGGTTCAGCGCGTCGGCCATGGTGGCGACTGAAGCCGTGGCCTGCTCGACGATGCGGCTGATGTCCCGGATGGCGCGGCCGGCCGCGCTGGCCTTGTCTACGCCCCGGCTGACGCTGCGGATGGCGTCGTCCATGGTGCCGAGCACGTCGGCGTTGGAGCGTTCCATTTCGCCCATGGTGGTGCTGATGACATCGGTGGCTTCACGGGTGCGCTGCGCCAGATGGCGGACTTCGTCGGCGACCACGGCAAAGCCGCGTCCGGTTTCACCTGCCCGTGCGGCTTCGATGGCGGCGTTCAGTGCCAGCAGGTTGGTCTGGTCGGCAATGTCCTTGATGACCTGCACCACGCCCATGGCACGCTCCGAGCGCTGGCGCAGGGTTTCGACATTCTGGTGGACCCGGGCGATGGCGGTGTCGATCCGTGTCATTTCTTCGGCGGCGGCTTGTGCCACGTCCCGTCCCTGTACGGCAATCAGCCCGGAATCGTTCATCAGCCGGCGCACGTTTTCGGCGTCGGTGCTGAGCTGGCCGATGCCGGCGCTGATGGCCTGGACGTTGCTGGTCATGTCGCGGGCGGCACGGGTCTGGGCTTCGGCCGTGTCATCCAGTGACCGGGCCTTGCCGGCCACGCCCTGGGCGGTGCCGGAAAGTTCGCCGGCGGCACTGATGACGTGGTCGAGGGCTTCGACCAGCTGGCGGCGCATGGCTTCGGCTGCCTGCAGCATGGCATCCTGGCTGGCCAGCCGCTCATCAAGCGGTTGCGCCAGATTGCCTTCGCGGGCTTCGCGGGCAAACTGGGCCAGCCGGCTGCTGGCCTTGAGCTGGCGCTCGATCTGGATGGCGATGACGGCCAGGGCGGCTGTTTCCACCACCACATAGGCCGCGTGGACCAGTACGCGGGCAAGGTCGGGGCCGCTCGGGAACAGTTGCAGGCGCGGCAGTCCGGCCTGGGCTGCGTAGTTGAAACCCAGATGGTGGACGGCAATGACGGCGGCGGCGAACAGCAGCACGCGCCAGTCGAAATACACCAGCAGCAGGCCGAGCAGGACAAAGATGGCGAAGTGCGCCTCGATGGCACCACCGGACAGGAAGATCGACAGGGCCGACAGCAGCATGGCAGCTGCGCCGGTGGCCAGCCGGGTGACAAGGGCTCCGGGTTCGCGCCAGACCAGCAGGGCGGGCATGGCCAGCAGGATGGCACCGCCAGTGATAGCGCTGGCCAGTTCGCCGGCCAGCCAGCCCTGGATCAGGGTGATGCCCCAGAAGGCGGTCAGGACCAGCAGCAG
The DNA here is from genome assembly GCF_000423285.1 of Laribacter hongkongensis DSM 14985. NCBI lineage: Bacteria > Pseudomonadati > Pseudomonadota > Betaproteobacteria > Neisseriales > Aquaspirillaceae > Laribacter > Laribacter hongkongensis. The sequence goes on along the minus strand of NZ_AUHR01000011.1, from coordinate 96,123 downwards.
GAAACGGTCGGCGCGCCGGCGCAGCTGGCCGGTGAGGGGCAGGGAGTCGAGAGGCATGGATTTATTTCCGGACAACGGAGGAACACAGGGTCAGGCGGGTGGCCGATCTGGCCTCGGCCCACCAGAGGCCGGCGAGACTGAAAGCCAGCCACAGGGCCAGAAGGCCGCTCCAGAGCCGCTGACGGGCCGGTCTGCTCATGTCAAATGGGTAGTAAGTGCATGGTGAGGGGTCGCACTTTATGAATGATGATGAGATATGGCAAATGCAAAATGCGCGGGATTTGTATCGATATGTTGCAGACAGGGTGCGGATCATGCGGCAAAGGGGCTCTGGCCGTGCCGGAGCGGTGGCCGGCGGGATGACCGGAAACCGGCTGCGGCTTTTGCCTGGCGGGGAGCTCGGGTAACCTTGGCGCATGCGAGATTCCCTGTTCGTTGCCATGGATGACCCTCACGCCGTATTGCCGCTGGCGCGCCATTTCGTGTCACGCTGGTTTGCCCTGATATGGCTGGGCGTGATCGTCGTCGTCAGCTTCTATCCGTATGACTTGCAGGGCAGCAACGAGCCGCTGCTGGATTTCCTGTTCTATCCGCTGCCCTACTACCAGCGCGACTTTGACAATCTGGTCAACGTGGTGGCGTACCTGCCCTACGGTTTTGCCCTGGCGCGGGTGCCGCACCGGCGCTGGCTGGGCTTTTTGTTCGGCTGCTGCGTGGCGGCCGGGACCAGTCTGGCAGTGGAAGTCACCCAGCATTTCTTTGCCGGACGCGTGTCGTCCAACCTCGACCTGCTCTACAACAGCGCCGGTGGCGTGCTGGGCGCGCTGCTGGCCACTTCGCCGCTGTTCCGCTGGCTGGGACGCTGGGGGCTGTCGCGGCGCTATCGCTGGTTCGTCAAGGATTCGAGTGCCGACTACGCGCTGATGCTGCTGGCCGTCTGGTTCCTGACCCAGATCAATCCGGCCATTCCGCTGTTTGGCGTGGTGACGCTGCCGCGTGGCCTGCCGCAGCCGTTTGCTTCGCCGCTGCACGATCCGGCACTGTTCCTGATGCTGGTGGAGGCAGGCGGAGCAATGCTGCACCTGCTGGCCCTGCTCTTGTTCCTGACCGGCTTTCTGACCAGCCGGCGCTACCAGGTGCGTTCGGTCCTGCTGTTCCTTGGCATCGCCTGGTTCGTCAAGGTGGTGGCCGCCGGCGTGCTGCTCAAGCCGATGGCGTTTTTCGAGTGGATGAATTTCCACGTGGCGCTGGGGCTGGTCAGCGGCCTGCTGCTGGCGTGGGCCGCCACCCGGTTGCGGCGTGGCTGGCAGCATTTCCTGGCGCTGCTGGCGCTGGCCGGCAGTGTCTGGCTGTCGTCGGTGTGGCCGCTGGAGGCGTCGCCGCGCGACGACATGGTGTTGTTCCGTTGGTCATACGGCCATTTGCGCAACCTCAATGCACTGGCCGAGTACGTGTCGGACCTGTGGCCGTGGGCGGCGATGGCCGTACTGCTGCTGTCGCTGTGGCGGATCATGCGCGCGGCGCGCTGACGGTTCAGCGTACCAGCCGGACGAGATCGGACAGGCGGTTGAGCCGGTGGTCGACGTAGGCCGGCCGGCGTGGCTCTCCGGGGGCCAGCCAGACGGTGTTGAGCCCGAGGCGCTTGGCGGTTTTCAGGTTGTCGGCGCTGTCTTCGATCATCCAGCTCTGGCCGGGCCGGGCCCGCAGGCGGGACAGGACGGCGCGAAAGCCGTGCGGGGACGGCTTGGGGGCAAAGCGGATGTGTTCCAGTCCGAACTGGGCGCTGAAATGCCGGTCGATGCCGAGCCGGGTGAGGACGGCCGCGCAATAGTGTGCGGGCCCGTTGGACAGCAGGACCTTGCGTCCGGGCAGGCGGGCGAGTGTCCAGGCCACCTGCGGATCGGTTTCCACCAGGGGCAGCAGGTCTTCCAGCGGATGGGTGTGGCGCAGGAAGTGCCGGGGATCGACGCCGTGATGGCGCACGAGCCCGGTCAGCGTGGCACCGTAGCGGGTCCAGTAATGCTGGCGCAGCCGGTTGGCAGCGTCTTCGTCAACGTGCAGGTGGCGGATGATGTAGTCGGTCATCATCCGGTTGATGTGGGGAAACACGCCGGGGCTGGCGTGATGCAGGGTGTTGTCGAGATCGAAAATCCACAGCATTCTGGGTGAACCGGCGGCGCAAAAGCCGCCAGTGTACGCCTGCTAGCGGCAGCCCATGGTGCTGCATCCCATCACGTACTGGGTCAGCGAGTCGATGGCGATCTGTTGCTCGGCCAGGGTGGAGCGCACCACGTCGCCGATCGACACCATGCCGATGACGCGGCCGTTGTCGGCCACCGGCAGGTGGCGGATGCGTTTGTCGGTCATGATGGCCATGCACTGGCTGGCTGGCGTGTCCGGGTGGACCACGATGACGCGTTCGGTCATGACGGCCGTGACCGGCGTGCCGGACGACTGGCGGCCCTCAAGGATCATGCGCCGGGCGTAGTCGCGCTCGGAGAAGATGCCGACCAGCCGGGGGCCGTCCATGACCGCCACGGCACCGATGTCGTGTTCGGCCAGTTTTTGCAGGGCCTGGAACACGGTGCAGTCCGGTGAAACGGCGATCAGTGGCGGCTGGTTCTTGTCTTGCAGCAGCTGGCGGACGGTGGCGGACATGGCGCACTCCCTGGGGGTGACGGAGATTTCACTATAGGGAGGCGCCGCTGCGCTTTGCCAGTCAGGCTGCGCGGATCATGGTGCCGACACCGGCTGCGGTCAGGATTTCCAGCAGCAGCGCGTGCTTGACCCGGCCGTCGATGATGTGGACCGACTCCACTCCGCCGCGGGCTGCGTCCAGTGCCGAGCTGATTTTCGGCAGCATGCCGCCCGACAGGGTGCCGTCGGCAAACAGTGCGTCGATGCTTTTGGCGGTCAGGCCGGTCAGGAGGTTGCCGTCGCGGTCGAGTACGCCCGGGGTGTTGGTCATCAGCACCAGCTTGGATGCCCCCAGCGTTTCGGCCAGCTTGCCGGCCACCAGGTCGGCATTGATGTTGTAGGCCATGCCGTTCGGGCCGACGCCGACCGGTGCGATCACCGGGATGAAATCCTGCGTGTCCAGCAGCTGCACCACCTGCGGGTCGATGCTGTCGACCTCGCCCACCTGGCCGATATCGACGCCCTCGTCGCTGCCGTCCTGGATGTAGAGCTTGCGGGCGCGGATGAAGTTGCCGTCCTTGCCGGTCAGGCCGATCGCCTTGCCGCCGGCCTGGTTGATCAGGCTGACGATTTCCTTGTTGACGAGGCCACCCAGCACCATTTCGACCACGTCCATGGTTTCCGGATCGGTCACGCGCATGCCGGCCACGAACTCTCCCTGCTTGCCCAGCCGGCCCAGCAGGTCGTTGATCTGCGGGCCGCCGCCGTGTACCACCACCGGATTCATGCCGACCAGCTTGAGCATGACCACGTCGCGGGCAAATCCGGCTTTCAGCTCCGGGTCGGTCATGGCGTTGCCGCCATACTTGATCACGATGGTCTTGCCGGCAAAGGCACGGATGTAGGGCAGGGCTTCGGCGAGGATGGCGGCCTTGTTCTGGGCGTCTGCAAGCAGCATGGTTCAGGCTCCTGGCGGGGTATGTATGTCGGAAAGATGAAAATTCTATCCGCATTTATGTAAAAAGTGCGGTGCAATATCTGCTTGCCAAGGCAGATGGTGCGGGCGTCAGGTCAGCCAGTGTGACAAATATGCTTCATGCCTAATGAAAAGTTGGTCATTTACTTGAGGATTCCGGTCCGGCGCGGCACCATGTGGCACTTTTTCCGCTTCAGGCCGTTCGCATGGAACACGATACCGCCCCTCGCTGGGAGCGTCGCAAGGCTTCCCGCCCCGACGAAATCCTCGATGCTGCCCTGCCGCTGTTTGTCGAGCGCGGCTATGCCGCCACCAAGATCGAACACATTGCCCAGGCCGCCGGCGTCACCAAAGGCACGCCGTACCTGTACTTTGAAAACAAGGCGGAAATCTTCAAGAGCGTGGTCCGGCGCGGGCTGGTGCCCCTGACCCATTCCTGCGAGGCGCTGGCGCTCGACCGCAGCCGCCCGGCACGCGAGCGCCTCTTCGGTGCCGTCCGCCTGTGGGTCGAAGCCGTCGACTGTGCCGGCGGCGGCGGGCTGGTGCGGCTGATGCTGGCCGAAGCCGGCAACTTTCCCGAACTGTCGCGCTTTTATTTCGACGAAGTGGTCATGCCGACCCGCAGGCTGGTGCGCCAGGTACTGGCCGAAGGCGTGGCCAGCGGCGAATTCCGTGCCAGCCTCAGTCTTGACCACGCCACGGAAATCCTGATGGCGCCGGTCATGATGGCGTTGTTGTGGCGCCACTCGTTCCCGCAGTTTGAATCGACCCGCCACGACATCGGCAGCCATTTGCAGCAACTCGACGATCTTCTGGCGCTTGGCCTGCTGGCCCGTGCGCCGTCTGCCTGAAACCTAGCCATGACCATTTCCCTGACCCGAATCTGTCTGGGCGGCCTGCTGGCTGCCTCCCTCGCGGGCTGCGGCGACAAGCCGGCCGCCCAAGAAGAAACCCGTCCGGTACGCACCACCCGCGTGGCTGCGACCGACACGGCAGACATCCAGCGCTATACCGCCGAAATCCGGCCGCGCCACGAATCGAAGCAGAGCTTTCGCGTGCCGGGCAAGATCGACGCCCGGTTGGTCGAAGTCGGCCAGCAGGTCGGTGCCGGAGCACCGCTGGTGCGGCTGGACCCGGCCGACATCGGGCTGGAACTGGCCGCCAAGCGCGCCCAGCTTGCCGCCGCCCGCAGCGACTACACCCAGCAGCAGACCGACCTCGTGCGCTACCGCGAGCTGCTGGGCCAGCAGTTCATCAGCCAGGCCGACTTTGACCGCCGCCAGAACGGCGTGACCGTCGCCCGCGAAAAACTGCGCCAGGCCGAAGCCGACCTCGGGGTCAGCGCCAACCGTCAGGCCTATGCCACGCTGACCGCCGAGCGCGCCGGTATGGTGACCTACGTCGACGCCGAGCCGGGACAGGTGGTGCAGGCCGGGCAGGTGGTGGTCAAGGTGGCCGTGCCGGGCGAACTGGAAGCCGTGGTCAACGTGCCGGAAGCGCGGCTGGCCGAATTCCGCACCGCAGAGGCCTACACCGTGCAGCTGTGGGCCGGTGGCCGGCAGTACCCGGCGCAGCTGCGCGAACTGTCGCCGGACGCAGATGCGGCCACCCGCACCTATACCGCCCGCCTGACGCTGCGCCAGCCCGATGCCGACGTGCGCCTGGGCATGAGCGCCAGCGTGGCGGCCCGGGGCCGCGCCCCCGAAAACGCCGTACCGCAGCTGCCGCTGTCGGCCATTCTCGACGAAGGCGGCAAGCACTACGTCTGGGTGCTGGACGGCCAGACCCCGCGAGTGAAAAAGCGCCAGGTCAGCCTCGGCCGGGTTGATTCCAGACAGGCCGAAGTCAGTTCCGGGGTGAAACCCGGTGAAGAAATCGTCACGGCCGGTGTGCACCTGCTGCGCGACGGCATGGCCGTCAGGCGGCTGGCCAGCGCCGCACCGGGAAAGCCGGCACTGGCCACCGGCCAGGAAAACGGCAAGGCAGGTAACCAGTAAATGCGCGGCGTCAATCTTTCCGAATGGGCGCTGAAAAACCAGTCGCTCACCCGCTACCTGATCGTCGTCCTGCTGCTGGCCGGTGTCTGGGCCTATGGCAAGCTCGGCCAGAAGGAAGACCCGGAGTTCACCTTCAAGGCCATGCTGGTACAGGTGCAGTGGCCTGGCGCCACCGCCGAAGAGGTGGAGGCACAGGTCACCGACCGCATCGAGAAAAAACTGCAGGACATGCCCGAGCTGGAGTATGTCAAGAGCTTCTCCAAGCCCGGCGAGGCGCAGTTCATCCTCTCTACCCACGAGCACCTGCGCGGCCGCGACGTGGCCGATACCTGGTACCAGGTCCGCAAGAAGCTCGGCGACCTCAAGGCCACCGGCGGCCTGCCCGCCACCATCAAGGGGCCCTTCTTCAACGACGAGTTCGGCGACACCTTCGGCAACATCTATGCCTTTACCGCCGACGGCTTCAGCTACGAAGAACTGCGCCAGTACGTTGACCATGCCCGCCAGCAGGCCACCCGCATTCCCGACGTCGCCAAGGTGGAGATCATCGGCGAACAGGCGGAAAAGGTTTACGTCAGTCTTGATACCGCCAAGATCGCCAGCCTCGGGCTGGACCTGTCGGGTATCTGGAATGCCGTCGCGGCCCAGAATGCCGTCGAGGCCGCCGGTATCTACCACACGCCCGGCGAGCGTTTTTTCGTGCGGGTGGAAGGTGCCTACGACACCGCCGCCGCCGTGGCGGCCACGCCGATCGCGGCCGGTGGCCGGGTGCTGACGCTGGGTGACATTGCCACGATCGAGCGCCGTTTTGTCGATCCGCCGTCGTTCAAGGTGCACTTTGACGGCAAGCCGGCGCTGGCGCTGGCCGTATCGATGAAAAAGGGCGGCGATGTCATCAAGCTGGGCGAGTCGCTCAACGCCTTTGCCGCCGAGATGCGCGCCACCATGCCGGTCGGCATCCAGATCGACGCCGTCTCCGACCAGCCCAAGGTGGTGCAGAACGCCGTCGGCGAATTCATGCGCTCGCTGGTCGAGGCGGTGGTGATCGTGCTGGCCGTCAGCTTTGTCAGCCTCGGCCTGCGTACCGGCATCGTGGTGGCGCTGTCGATTCCGCTGGTGCTGGCCATCACCTTCCTGCTGATGCTGGTGTTCGGCATCGAGCTGCAACGCATTTCGCTGGGGTCGCTGATCATTGCGCTGGGGCTGCTGGTGGATGACGCCATCATCGCGGTGGAAATGATGGCGCTGAAGCTCGAGCAGGGCTGGACGCGCTTTCGTGCCGCCACCTTTGCCTATACCAGCACGGCCTTTCCGATGCTGACCGGCACGCTGATCACCGCCGCCACCTTCCTGCCGGTGGGGCTGGCGCGCTCCAATGCCGGTGAATACACCTTCAGCCTGTTTGCCGTGGTGTCGATCGCACTGATCGTGTCGTGGCTGGTGGCCGTGGTGTTCACGCCCTACCTCGGTTTCCTGATCCTCAAGGAGCATCCGGGCGTAACCCACGGGGATGCCGAGCACGATGTCTACAACAAGCCCTTCTACCAGCGCTTCCGCCGGATGGTGGTGTGGTGCCTTGACCACCGCAAGACCGTGATTGCGCTGACGCTGGGGGCATTTATGCTGTCGCTGGTGTCATTCAAGCTGTTCGTGCAGCAGCAGTTTTTCCCGTCGTCCAACCGGGTGGAGCTGCTGGTGGACATGTGGCTGCCGCAGGGTGCCAGCTTTGCTGCCACCGAGCGCGAGGTGAAAAAGCTGGAAGCCGCGCTGAGGCACGACAAGGGCGTGGCGTCGGTCACCAGTTACATCGGCAACGGCAGCCCGCGCTTTTACCTGCCACTCGACCAGCAGCAACCCAACCTCAACTATGCGCAGCTGATGGTGATGACCACCGACGACGCCGCGCGCGAGCAGGTCAAGCACAAGATCGAGTCGCTGTTTGAAAACGACTTTCCGACGGTGCGCGGCCGGGTGGTGCGGCTGGAAAACGGCCCGCCGGTCGGTTATCCGGTGCAGTTCCGCGTGATGGGCGACGACCATGCCACCGTGCGGCAGATTGCCGGCCGGGTCGAGGCCATGGTGCGCGCGCATCCGGATTCGCGGCACGTCAACAACGACTGGGGCGAGCAGGTGCGCGCGCTGCGGCTGAAGATCGACCAGGAACGCGCGCGTGCGCTGGGCATCAATCCGCAGTCGGTGGCACGCCAGCTCGGGCTGATGATTTCCGGTGCCGGCGTGACCGACCTGCGCGACCACGACCGCACGCTGGAAGTGGTGGTCCGGCTGTCGGGCAACGAGCGCCAGGACATCGACGCCCTGCCGGGACTGATGCTCCAGACCGCCAGCGGACGCATGGTGCCGGTGGCGCAGGTGGCCACCATTGAGTACGTGCCGGAAGAAAGCATCATCTGGCGCCGCAACCGGCTGCCGACCATTTCGGTGCGGGCCGACGTGCGCGACGGCGTGCAGGCGTCCGACGTGGCAATCAGCCTGTGGCCGCAGATGCAGGCACTGGAAAAGACCCTGCCACCGGGCTACCACATCGAACTGGGCGGTTCGCTGGAGGCCAGCCAGAAGTCGCAGAAGGCCATCGGTGCGGTGCAGCCGCTGATGCTGGTGATCGTCATGACCCTGCTGATGATCCAGCTCAAGAGCTTCAGCCGCAGCGTGCTGGTATTCCTGACCGCACCTCTGGGCCTGATCGGCGTCACCCTGTCGCTGATCCTGTTCCACGCACCGTTCGGTTTTGTTGCCATGCTCGGCGTGATTGCGCTGGCCGGCATGATCATGCGCAACAGCGTTATCCTGGTTGACCAGATCGAGCACGACACCCGCGATGGCATTCCGCCGTGGGAAGCCATCGTCGGCAGCACCGTGCGGCGCTTCCGCCCCATCATGCTGACGGCGGCGGCGGCCATCCTCGCGATGATTCCGCTGACCCGCAGTACCTTCTGGGGACCGATGGCCGTGGCCATCATGGGCGGTCTGTTTATCGCAACGGTGCTGACCCTGTTATTCTTGCCCGCTCTTTATGCCGCATGGTTCCGCATCCAGCGGCCCCCGGTTAACGACTAAAGGATGGTTGTCGTGAAGTTGCGCCTGTTCCGACCGATTGTGACCTGCTCGCTGGTGCTGGCCAGCGGGATGGCCTGTGCCACCGACCTCATGCAAGCCTGGCAGGCGGCCCGCCAGTTCGACTCCGTCATTTCCAGCGCCCGGGCCCAGCGCGAAGCCGGCATCGAAAAACGTACCCAGGGCCGGGCGCCGCTTTTGCCGCAGCTGGGTGCTTCGGGCAGCTATACCCGGACGTTTCCCGACCAGCCGGCTGCCGTACCCGACTATCACACCAGCGTGATGGGCGGGCAGGTGACGCAGGTGCTGTTCGACTGGGCCAAGTTTGCCGGACTGGCCATCGGTGACCAGCAGGCGCTGATCGCCGATGACCAGCTGACCGCCGCCGAGCAGTCGCTGATCCTGCGGGTGGCGCAGGCGTATTTTGACGTGCTGCTGGCGGAAAATTCGGTCACCTACGCCCAAGGTGCCAAGGAAGCCTTTGCCCAGGCGCTGGCACAGGCCAAAAAGAGCTTCGAGGTCGGCACCGTCACCATCGTCGACACCCGCGAAGCGCAGGCCAACTACGACAGTGCAGTGGCCGTGGAAATCCAGGCGCTCAACACGCTGGCGGTCAAGCGCAACGCTTTCCAGCTCCTGACCGGCCTGCCGGCCACCGGCCTGAAGCCGCTGGTGGACAACCTGCCGCTGAGCCAGCCGCAACCGAATGACGTGTCGGCGTGGCTGGCCGGCATCGAGAACGGCAACCTTGACGTGCTGATCCGGCAAAAGCAGCTGCTGATAGCGCAAAAATCCATCGAGGTCAGCCGCTCCGGCCACCTGCCCACCGTCAGCGCCAGTGCCGGCTGGCAGAAAACCGCCAGTAACCAGATTTCCGGCTCGCCCGGCGGCAGCGACAGCGAAGGCAAGACGGCCGGCATCAGCATCACCATTCCGCTGTTTGCCGGCGGTGGCGTGCAGTCGCAGGTGCGCGAAAAGGCCGCCTTGCGCGATGCCGCCCGTGATGACCTGGAAACCGCGCGCCGGACGGCAGAGCAAAGCGTCCGCACGGCGTATCTGGGCGTGACGGCCGGTGCCGCGCAGGTCATGGCGCGCCAGAACGTGCTGACTTCCAGCGAAAGCCAGCTGGCAGCCACCCGGCTGGGAATGGAGGTGGGCGTGCGTACGCTGCTGGACGTACTCAATGCCGAGCAGAAGGTATTCCAGGCCCGCCGTGACCTTGCCGAGGCCAAGTACACCTACCTGCTGGCCAAGTTGCAGCTGGCCCAGGGTGTGGGCCGGCTGACCCCGGAGGAGCTGGCCGTGCTGAACCGCCTGCTTGCCGGTGAGGGCTGATCTCTCGGCCCTGCCGTTGTCCGCAATCCTGTCGCCCGGCCGTGTGCCGGGCGTTTGCATTCCGGCGCCTGCCGGCTGCTCCGGGCAGGACATTGTCCGCGCAGCCGGTCGCCATGCCGGTCAGAGACCTGCCGGCGCCGGCCTGGCTGCTTCCGGAAGGAACACCAGCTGAAATTGGCCTACCGGGGGCAGGGCAACCAGCCGCCGGGGCATGCCCAAGGGGCGCAGCGGCTGAGCTTCCCTGTCCTGTCACGAGGGCGCCTGTCGCCTGACATGGCTGACGGCTGCCTGGCCCGGCTCGAGGCCAGCAGTGAAACCATCCTGTCGGACGGGCCGTGGTGCCATGCCAACCCGGAGGAAGGGGGCATGACACTGGAGATCATGTTCGACACGCCCGGGCAGGATGCCGCGTGTAGCTGCCGCTCCGCCAGGGCGCCCCGGGACGAGTGGCCGGCCGCCGGGAGACGGGGCATTACCGCTGACGGTATGGACACAGGACGCAAGCAGGTTCGCCCGTTGCAGATCCTGTCGTGCCGCTGCCGCACGCTGGGGACCGGCAGCCTGCGGACCGTATCCGCCGCCAGCCATGCCTGCCTGATACGCAGACCTTCCGGGGCGACCGTGCCCGGCCTGTCGGCGTCGTACCACAGGAAGACGGCAAAACCCGGCAGCCGGTTCGGCTTCCGGAGACCCGCTGCCTACACTCCAAGTCAGGTCCGCCGCAATGCGGCGGCGGTACGTTGTCCGGGTCCTCCGTCCAGTTCCGGCGGGCCGGTTTCCGAGGAGAAAGCCCATGTCGTCCCCTTTGACCGAACGCCGCCAGCAGGCCACGCCGCGCGGGGTGGCAGTCCTGTGTGATTTTTATGCCGACCGGGCCTGCAATGCCGAACTGTGGGACGAGCAGGGCCGGCGCCACATCGACTTTGCCGGCGGCATCGGTGTCCTCAACAGCGGTCACCTGCACCCGCAGGTAGCCGCCGCCGTCCAGGCGCAGATGCAGCGCTTTTCGCACACCTGCTACCAGGTCGTGCCCTATGCGCTGTATGTCGAGGTGGCCGAACGGCTCAACGCACTGGTGCCGGGTCCCCACGCCAGGAAAACCGCCTTTTTCACCTCCGGCGCCGAAGCAGTGGAAAACGCCGTCAAGATTGCCCGGGCCTACACGGGCCGTTCCGGCATGATCGGCTTTTACGGCGGCTATCACGGCCGCACCAACATGACGCTGGGCCTGACCGGCAAGGTCGCACCTTACAAGCTCGGTTTCGGGCCGTTTCCGGCCGAGGTCTACCACGCGCCTTATCCCAACACGCTGCACGGCATCAGCGAATCCGAAGCGCTGGCCGGGCTGGAGCGCCTGCTGCGCTGCGACATCGATCCGTCCCGGGTAGCGGCCATGGTGATCGAGCCGGTGCAGGGCGAGGGCGGCTTTTACATCACGCCGCCAAGCTTTTTGCAGGCCCTGCGGCGGATCTGCGACCAGCACGGCATCGTCCTGGTTGTTGACGAAGTGCAAAGCGGCTTTGCCCGCACCGGACGCTGGCTGGCCATCGAACATTCCGGCGTGGTGCCTGATCTGGTCACGCTGGCCAAGTCGCTGGCCGGCGGACTGCCGCTGTCGGCCGTCACCGGGCGTGCCGACATCATGGATGCGCCGGCTCCCGGCGGACTGGGCGGCACCTATGCCGGCAGCCCGCTGGCGCTGGCGGCGGCCAGGGCCGCCCTTGACGTCATCGAGTCGGAACAGCTGTGCCAGCGGGCCGAAGTGCTGGGCGCCCGCCTCTACACCTGCCTGCACGAACTGGCAGCCGTCGTGCCGCAGCTTGCCGACGTACGTGCGCTGGGCGCCATGGTGGCGGCTGAGTTCCTTGATCCGGCCACGCGGATGCCGGATGCGGCCTTTGCCAGAAGCGTGCAGCAGATTGCCATGGAGCACGGGCTGATCCTGCTGACCTGCGGCATGCATTCCAATGTGCTGCGCTTCCTGTTTCCGCTTACCATCGAAGACCCGGTTTTCGATGAAGCGCTGGCCATCCTGTCTGCCGCCATGCGGGCAGCGGCCAGCGCCCGCCAAGGATGAATCCATGCTGAAACTCAATGATCCCGGCCTGCTGGCCGACCGCTGCCTGATCGGCGGCGAGTGGTGCGCGGCAGACGACGGTGCCACGCTGGCCGTTACCAATCCGGCTACCGGCGCCGTGCTGGCGCGGGTGCCGAAAATGGGCCGTGCCGAAACCCGCCGCGCCCTCGAAGCCGCCGAGGCGGCCTGGCCGGCCTGGCGCCGCCGGACCGCCAAGGAGCGGGCCGTCATCCTGCGCCGCTGGTTTGACCTGGTGACGGCATATGCCGACGATCTGGCTGTCATCCTGACCGCCGAACAGGGCAAGCCGCTGGCCGAAGCCAAAGGCGAAATCCTCTATGGCGCCAGTTATCTCGAGTGGTTTGCCGAAGAGGCCAAGCGTGTCTACGGCGACACCATTCCCGCACCCGGCGCCGACCGGCGCATTGTCGTGACCAAGGAACCGATCGGGATCTGCGCTGCCGTCACGCCGTGGAATTTTCCCAACGCCATGATCACCCGCAAGGTCGGCCCGGCCCTGGCGGCCGGCTGCCCGATCGTGCTCAAGCCTGCCAGCCAGACGCCGCTGTCTGCGCTGGCGCTGGCGGTGCTGGCCGAACGCGCCGGGGTGCCGGCCGGGGTGTTCAGCGTCATCACCGGCGCGGCCGGTGAAATCGGTACCGAGCTGACCGGCAGCGCCATCGTGCGCAAGTTCAGCTTTACCGGCTCGACCGAGGTTGGCCGTCAGCTGATCGCCCAGTGCGCCGGCACGGTCAAGAAGGTCTCGATGGAGCTGGGCGGCAACGCGCCCTTCATCGTGTTTGACGATGCCGACCTGGATGCCGCAGTCGAAGGGGCGCTGGCCAGCAAGTACCGCAATGCCGGCCAGACCTGTGTGTGCGCCAACCGGCTGTACGTGCAGGCGGGAGTCTACGAGGCATTCGCCGCCAAACTGGCCGCCGCTGTGGCCGACCTCAAGGTCGGGGACGGCTTCGGGGCCGGCGTGACGCAGGGGCCGCTGATCGACGAGGCCGCCGTACGCAAGGTGGAAGAGCATGTGGCCGATGCGCTGGCGCATGGCGCGCAGTTGCTGGCCGGTGGCCGGCGGCATGCGCTGGGCGGCACCTTTTTCGAGCCGACGGTACTGACCGGGGTCACGCAGTCGATGCGGGTGGCGCGCGAGGAAACCTTCGGGCCGCTGGCGCCGCTGTTCCGCTTTGAAACCGAAGCCGAAGTGATCGCCATGGCCAATGCCACCGAATTCGGGCTGGCCAGCTATTTTTACAGCCGTGACATCGGCCGTATCTGGCGCGTGGCCGAGGGGCTGGAGTACGGCATGGTGGCGGTCAACAGCGGCCTGCTGTCCAACGAAATGGCACCGTTTGGCGGCGTGAAGCAGTCCGGCCTCGGGCGCGAAGGCTCCCGCTACGGCATCGAGGACTATCTGGAAATCAAGTACCTGTTGCTGGGCGGACTGGCTGGCTGAGGTCGCAACGGCCTTGCTTGAGGATCTGCGCCGGAGCGCGGCCAGGGCGGGAGCAGACCGGGTTGAACCCGGACCGGAAGTGTCCGCACAAGCGCATGTGTCCTGTGCAACACCCGCCTTGACCGGCTGTGATTTACAGCGATGAAAGCGACCCCGTATCGCTTCAGGCTACTGCCGCAACGATTGACTGCACTCCGTGCCCATGGCCGGGTGTTTCGAGATCCGATTCCTGTGAGTGCAGTGGACGAACAGCAAGTTTCGCTGGGTCAGTTCATCCAGTACGGCTTGCCTGCACACGATGGCTTTGTCATTCTCACTGGCGTCGGAAACTCCGGCGGATACCCGGTTGCAGGGTGCTGGTCTGACCGGCAGTCACCACGCCTGCCGCAATACAGAAAACGCCGCACATTACAGGATGGGCGGCGTTTTGGTTGGCATGGCCGGTCCGGCGGGGCAGGCCGGCCCGGTCATGTGTACGGCCGGTCGCAGCAGTGCTGCCAGCTCTCACAGGCCGCAGGGATCGACGTCGATGCTCCAGCGCAGGTGGCGGCCAAACGGTTTGGCCAGTGCCGGCGCGTATTCGGACAGGGCGGCCAGCATGGCCCGCAACGGTGGCCGGCGGTCGGCCTGGACCAGCAGCTCGGCCCGCTCGCGGCCTTCCAGCCGCGTCAGGGTGGCCGGCATGGGGTCGAATACGGTCACGCCGTCGATCAGCGGCAAAGTGGTGGAGATTTGCTGCAAAAATTCCATGGCATCGCTGCGTTGCGGGGCATCGGCGCGCAGCACGAACTGGTGGCAGAACGGCGGAAAGCCGGTCTCCTGCCGTTCCTGCAACAGGCTGGCGGCAAACCCCGGGTAGTCGTGCCGCACCAGCGCCTGGTACAGCGGGTGTTCCGGCAACTGGGTCTGGACCCACACCGTGCCGGGGATGCCGGCCCGCCCGGCGCGGCCGGCGACCTGCAACAGCTGGGCAAACAGCATTTCGCTGGCGCGGAAATCCGGGCTGTAGAGGCCACCGTCGACGTTCAGCGCCACCACGGTCGACAGTGCCGGGAAATCATGGCCCTTGGCCAGCATCTGGGTGCCGACCAGCACGTCCACCTCTCCGGCGTGGACTTCGCGATAGATGTCGTCCCAGGCATCGCGGTGGCTGACGGTATCGCGGTCGATGCGGCGGATGCGCGACCCCGGCAGCAGCTGGTGCAACGCCGCCTCGATGCGCTGGGTGCCCTGGCCCAGCGGCTTGATGTCCGGGTTGCCGCAGTCGGGACAGGCCAGCGGGATGGCCTCGTTGTGACCGCAGTGATGGCAGCGCAGCCGCCGTTCGCGCAGGTGCAGCACCAGCTTGACCGCGCAGTGCGGGCAACCGGCAATCCAGCCGCAGTCAGCGCAGGCCAGCGCCGGGGCATAACCGCGCCGGTTGACGAACACCATGCTGATTTCACCACGCTGGCGTGCGCCGACCAGCGCCTGGCGTGCCGGTGGGGACAGCCCGTCCTCCAGCGGCAGGCGGCGGATGTCGATCAGCCGCACTTCGGGCAGGCTGGCGCCGGTGGCCCGCCGGGTCAGTTCGATCAGCCGGTAGCGACCGTCCCGGGCGTGCTGCCAGCTTTCGAGGCTGGGCGTGGCCGATCCCAGAATCACCGGCACGCTGGCCTGGTGCGCGCGCCATACTGCCAGATCGCGTGCCGAATAGCGCAGGCCGTCCTGCTGCTTGAAGCTGGCATCGTGTTCTTCGTCCACCACGATCAGCCCCAGGTCCGGCAAGGGGGTGAACACCGCCAGCCGGGTGCCGATCACCAGCCGGGCCCGGCCCTGCCATGCCGACACCCAGGCCTCGCTGCGGGCGCGGTCCGGCTGGTGGCTGGTGAGGATCGCCATCGGCGTGGCCGGAAAGCGGGCGCGGAAACGTGCTTCCAGCTGCGGCGTCAGGTTGATTTCCGGCACCAGTACCAGCGCCTGGCGACCGGCGGCCAGCGTGGCTTCGATCCGGCGCAGGTAGAGCTCGGTCTTGCCGCTGCCGGTGACGCCGAACAACAGGGCCGGCGCAAAACCCGACTCCGGCAAGGCAGCCAGCGCCGCATCCTGCTCCGGAGTCAGCGCCGGGCGCGGGCCGGTTTGCAGCGCCGGCGCGCCCCGTTCGACCGTTTCCACCCGGCCGGTCGCCAGCCAGTCGGCCAGCTGGCGTGCGGCTTGCGGGTGCAGTGCCCGGGCCGCCGACAGCGGCAGGTCGCTCGCCTGCAAGGCGGCAAACAGGGCGCACTGGCGCGCTGCCCGGGTCGGCGGCGGGATATCCCGCCCGGCTGGTGTCAGGCGATAGACCGGATCGGCATGCGGCACAAAAGCCCGGGTTTCGCGCAGGGCCGGGGGCAGGGCCGTGAACAGCGCCTGGCCGAACGGGCAGGCGTAATAACCGGCCGCAAAGCGCACCAGCGCCAGCCAGTCGGCCGGCAGCGGCGGCAGTTCGTCTGCCAGCGGCACGGCCTCACGCGGAGTAAAGTCGCCCGCTTCACCGGGGCCGGTGACGATGCCTGCCAGCCGGCGCGGTCCGAACGGCACCTCGACCCGGCTGCCGGCCGGCAGGCTGACCGGTGCGGCGTAGTCGAATTCACGGGCCAGCGGCACATCCAGTGCCACCCGGAGCAGGATCGGATCAGACATCGTCAGGGCGGAGAAAGGCAGGGAGCGGCAGTGTGGCGCGCAAAGCAAGGGTTGTCGAGGCGGCTGGTGACGGGGCTGCCCACCGGTTTTTGTAAATGACAAAGCTATCGTGTGCAGGCAAGCCGCACTGGATGAGCTGCCCCAGCGAAACTTGCTGTTTGTCCACGGCACTCGCCGGAATCTGACCGCAAAACACCCGGTCATGGGGCTCGGAGTGCGGTCCACCTTTGTGGCAGTAGCCTGAAACGATGTTGAGTGGTTTTGTTTTTGTAAATCAATGGTATTGACGTCTGCGCGCGTACTGTCAGCTGTCTGTTCGCATTGTGTTGCCACCTGTGCCGGCCTGCGCAAAAACGCCCCGGCAGGCCGGGGCGTATGGCAGACGGCAGAGTGGTGTCAGCCGTGATACGGCCGCGACAGGCGCTGCACGGCTTCGACAAACGCGGCGGCGTGTTCCGGCGGTACGGTCTGGCCGATGCCGTGGCCGAGGTTGAACACGTGGCCGCTGCCGCTGCCGTAGGCGGCGAGGATGCGGGCGACTTCGGTTTCAATCGCGGCTGCCGGCGCGTGCAGGGCCACCGGGTCGAAGTTGCCTTGCAGGGCCACGCGGTCGCCGACGCGACGGCGGGCGTCGCCGATGTCGGTGGTCCAGTCCAGTCCCAGTGCATCGGCGCCGGTGTCGGCCATGGCTTCCAGCCACTGGCCGCCGCCCTTGGTGAACACGATGACCGGCACGCGACGGCCTTCGGCCTCGCGGTTGAGGCCGGCAATGATGCGCTGCATGTAGGCCAGCGAGAATTCGCGGTAGGCCGCATGCGACAGGGCACCGCCCCAGGTGTCGAAAATCTGCACTGCCTGCGCGCCGGCAGCGATCTGGGCGTTCAGGTAGTCGATCACGGTGTCGGCCGTCACCGACAGGATGTGGTGCAGCAGGTCCGGCCGGCTGTAGGCCATGGTCTTGATGGTGCGGAAGTCGCTGGAGCTGCCGCCTTCCACCATGTAACAGGCCAGCGTCCACGGGCTGCCGGAGAATCCGATCAGCGGCACGCGGCCGTCCAGTGCCTTGCGGATGGTGGATACGGCATCGGTGACGTATTTCAGTTCGGTGCCGACGTCCGGCTTGCACAGGCGGCGGATGTCGGCCTCGTCACGCAGCGGACGCTCGAATTTCGGGCCTTCGCCCTCGGCAAAATACAGCCCCAGCCCCATGGCATCCGGCACGGTCAGGATGTCGGAGAACAGGATGGCGGCGTCCAGCGGGAAGCGTTCCAGCGGTTGCAGGGTCACTTCGCACGCCAGTTCCGGCGACTTGCACAGGGCAAGGAAATTGCCGGCGCGGGCGCGGGTGGCGCGGTATTCCGGCAGGTAGCGGCCGGCCTGGCGCATCATCCACACCGGGGTGTAGTCAGTCGGTTGACGCAGCAGGGCGCGCAGGAAGGTGTCGTTCTTGAGGGCAGTCGTCATGCGTGGGGCCAGAAGCGGAGGGCGGAAAATGACGGGATTATACGGTATTGCCGCCGTGTGTCCGACGCAGGCGCCGCATCGTCCACTCGCCCAGCGCGTCCAGGTACCAGTACACCACCGGCGCCACCACTAATGTCAGCAAGGTTGACGTCACCAGGCCGCCGATGATCGCGTGCGCCATCGGCGCGCGGGCCTCGCTGCCTTCACCCAGTGCCAGCGCCAGCGGCAGCATGCCGAAGATCATGGCAAAGCTGGTCATCAGGATCGGCCGCAGCCGCACCTGGCCGGCTTCGACAATTGCCGCGGCCTTGTCCATGCCGGCGGCGCGGGCGTGGTTGATGAAGTCGATCAGCAGGATGCCGTTCTTGGCCGCCAGCCCCATCAGCATGATGATGCCGATCACCGAAAACAGGTTCAGCGTGCTGTGCCACAGCAGCAGCGCCACAAAGACGCCGATGAAGGCCAGCGGCAGCGACACCATGATCGCCAAGGGTTGCAGGAAGCTGCGGAACTGGGCGGCCAGGATCATGTAGATGAAGATGACGCCGATGGCCAGCGCCTGCACCGCATAGCCGAACGACTCGGCCATGTCCTGCTTTTCGCCGCCGAAGTCGAATGCATAGCCCGGCGGCAGCGGCGTGGCGTCGAGGATTTTCTGGATTTCGGCAAACACCGCCCGGCTGTCGCTGCCGGCCAGATTGGCCGTCAGGCTGACTTCGCGCGACTGGTCGTAACGTTCCACCCGCTGCGGTGTGGTGCCGGATTCGATGCGGCTGATCGCCGACAGTGGCGTCATGGCGGCACTGCCGGCCTCGTTGCGGTTGCCGGCAATGGTGAGCTGGTCCAGCAGGTCGGCCGTGCGCGCGTCCTCGGGGATTTGCAGGCGCACGTCGTAGTTTTCGCCGTCCGGCGCCTCCCATGTGCTGGCCACCTTGCCGGCAAACAGCACGGCAAAGGTGTCGGCCAGCCGGGGCAGGTTGATGCCCAGACCGGCTGCCGCCTCGCGGTCGAGCGCCACGTTGTAGGCCGGCGTGCGGTCCTGCACGCTGGTTTCCACATCGGTCAGCCCCGGCAGCCGGCCCAGCTGTCCGGCCAGCCGGGTGGCCAGCGGTTCCAGCGTGGCAAAGTCGCTGCCACGGATGCCGATGCGGACCGGCTTGCCGCCGCCGCCGGGGCCGCCCTCGGCGCTGATGCTGTCAAGCTGCACGCCACCGATGCTTTCCACATGCCGGCGCATCAGCGGCATCAGCGCAAAGATGCTGCGGTTGCGTTCGGCCTTGGGAGACAGGTAGACGCGCAAGGTGGCCTGGTTGCGGCCTTCGGCAAAACTGCCGGCAATGTTGGTGTAGACGTCACGGACTTCCGGCAGCTGGCGCAGGGCCGCCTCGACCGCGCGGGTCTTGCCGGCGGTGTAGTCGAAAGTGGAGCCCGGTGCCGTGCGCAGCTTGATGGCCACCCGGCCGGCATCGGTCCTGGGCATGAATTCGGCGCCGATGACCGGCACCAGCGCAAAGCTGGCCAGCAGCAGGCCGAGCGCCAGTGCCAGCGTGGTCTTGCGGTGGGCCAGAACCCAGCGGATCAGCCAGATGTAGGCCGTGGTAACGTGGTCGAGCGAGCGCTCGAACGCATCCAGCACCCGCCCGAACACGCCGCCCTTGTGACGGTCGCCGTGCCGGTGCGGATCAGGCCAGACCGATGACAGCATCGGGTCGAGGGTGAAGCTGACAAACAGCGAAATCAGCACGGCCACCACCACGGTCAGGCCGAACTGCTGGAAAAACTGGCCGATGATGCCGCCCATGAAGCCGATCGGCAGGAACACGGCCACCACGGTCAGCGTGGTGGCGAGTACCGCCAGCCCGATTTCGTGCGTGCCGTCCAGCGCTGCCTGCCGGTGGCTCTTGCCCATGTTGGCGTGGCGGACGATGTTTTCGCGCACCACGATGGCGTCGTCGATCAGCAGGCCGATCGACAGCGACAGTGCCAGCAGGGTCATGACGTTGAGGGTGAAACCGGCCAGCTTGAGGGCAAACAGGGTGCCGATCAGGGCGATCGGCAGCGTCAGCCCGGTAATCACCGTGCTGCGCCACGAACCGAGGAACAGCCACACGATCAGTACCGTCAGCAGCGCACCCTCGAACAGGGTGGCGCGCACGTTGGCAAGGCTCAGGCGCACCTGTTCGGCGGTGTTGCGCAGCACGGTCACGCGGGTGCTGGCCGGCAGGGCCGACTGCATCGAGGCCAGTGCTGCCTTGACTGCCTCGGCGGTGGCCACCACGTTGGCGCCGCGGGCGGCGGTGATCTCGATGGCCAGAGCCGGCGTGCCGTTGACCAGCGCCAGGCTGCTGCGCTCCTCTGCCCCGTCGCGCACGGTGGCGACATCGGCCAGCAGGATGCTGCGGCCTGCCCGGCTGGCGACCACCAGTGAATTGAAATCGCTGATATTGCCCAGCCGGTTGTCGACCCGCAGGCTGATGTCCTGACCGCTGGCGCGCACGCGGCCGGCCGGGGTGTCGAGGTTGTCGCGGTTGAGCGCTTCGACCACGTCGCTGGCCGCCAGTCCCAGTGCCTGGAGGCGTACCGGGTCAAGGTCGATGCGGACTTCGCGCCGGCTCAGGCCGACCAGCTTGACTTCACCGACCCCGCCCACCTGCATCAGGCGCTTTTTCACCTGCTGGTCGGCGAGGGTCGACAGCGCCACCGGCGTCAGCATGGACGAGGCCAGCGCCAGGGTCATTACCGGGTCATCGTTGGGATTGGCGCGGCTGACGGTCGGCGGATCGACTTCCCGGCGCAGGCGACCGGTGACGGTGGCGACCCGGTCGCGCGCGTCCTGCACGGCAACGGTGGGATCGGTGGCAAGGTCGAACTCGACCACCACGATCGAATTGCCCTCGAACGAATACGAGCGGATGTGCTTGACGCCGCTGATGGTGTTGACCGCCTCTTCGATCGGGCGGGTGACTTCGCTTTCCACCACCACTGGCGAAGCACCGGGATAGCTGGTGCTGACCACGGCGATCGGAAAGCGCACGTCGGGAAATTCTTCCACTGCCAGCCGCTGCCAGGAAAACAGTCCGAGCACGGCCAGCGCGGCCATCACCATGGTGGCCAGAATGGGATTGTCGACACTGACACGGGTCATCCACATGGTGCCGGTCCCTTACTGTGCCAGCCGGACGCGGTCGCCGGGCTTGACACCCAGCGTGGCCGACAGCACGACCGGCGTACCGGCAGCGATGCCTTCGACCGCCACCAGCTTGCTGACCGGATCACGCAGACCGGTCCTGACCGGCTGCCTGACCAGCTGCTGTCCGCGGACGGCCAGCACCCACGGTGCCTCGCCGGCATCACGGAGGGCGGCCAGCGGCAGGCTGGCGGCTTCGGTACTGGCCAGTGTCAGGGTGCCTCGGGCGTACTGGCCGGCGGGCAGGCGGCCGTCGCGGTTGTCCACCCGCAGGAACACCGCATGGCTGCGGGTAGCGGCATCGGCGACCGGGTTGATGCGGACCACGCTGGCCGTGAACGGCTGCTGGCCGCCGTCCAGCACCAGCCGGGCCGGCTGGCCGATGGCCACGCGGGCAATGTCGCGGGCCGGCACGCGGGCCGTGACTTCCAGTGTCGACAGGTCGGCCAGCGAAAACAGCGGGGCATGCCGGTTGACCGACTGGCCGGGGTCGATCTGGCGGGCAGTGATCACGCCGGCAAACGGGGCGCGCACGCGGGTGTCGCCCAGCGTCTTGCGGGCCCGCGCCAGCAGGGCGGCCTGGGCGTCGATCTGCGTCTGGCTGACGCGGTAGTCGTTTTCCAGCTCATCCAGTGCCAGCGGTGAAATGAAACCTTCCTGCGCCAGCTGGCGCTGGCGTTCGAGCTTTTTGCCGGCCAGCTCCAGCCGGGCACGGCGCGCTGCCAGTTCGGCGGCTTTTTCGTCGATCTGCCAGCGGGCATCCTGCGGGTCGATTTCTGCCAGTACCGTACCGGCCGCCACGCGCTCGCCTTCGCGCACGAACACCTGGCGCACCATGCCTTCGACTTCGGCGCTGACCACGGTGGCGTTGAGGGCGGCCAGCGGGCCCGAGAGCGGCAGGCTGTCGGTCAGCGTGGCCTGGCGGACATGGGCGAGGTCTTGCGGGACCAGCTGGCGGACGGGGGATGCCGGAGCGGCGGGAGTGGCCGGGCGCTGGCAGGCGGTCAGCAGGGCGAGCGCCAAGAGGCCGGCAAGAAGGCGGAAGGGCAGCATGGATCGTGTCGACGGGCAGAAAAAACGCCTGCCCGGATTGGGCAGGCGCGTATGGTGCGCGTTTCGTCAGGATAAGACAACGGGATGGAATCAGCGGATGTCCATTCCTGCCGGTGGCCGGACTTCGTTGGGCAGGAGCACCCACAGGCGGCCGGACTGCTTCATGCGGCCGGCGGTTTCTCCGGCTTCGCGGCCAAAGCCCCAGAAGAAGTCGGCGCGTACGGCGCCCTTGATGGCGGTGCCGGTATCCTGGGCCGCCATCAGCCGGTTGAGCGGGGCACTGCTGTTGGGGCGGGTGGTGGACAGCCATACGGGTGTGCCCAGCGGGATGTAGCGCGGGTCGATGGCGAGGCTGGCTTCGCCGGTCAGTGGCAGGCCCATGGCGCCGATCGGGCCTTCGCCGGTATCCGGCAGCGGGCGGAAGAACACGTAGCGCGGGTTGGCGGCGTACAGCTCGGGCAGACGTTCGGGATTGCGCCGGGCCCAGTCCTGGATGCCCTGCATCGAGGCCTGGTGGGATTTCAGCTCGCCTTTCTGGATCAGGTAGCGGCCGATCGACTGGTAGGGATAGCCGTTGTGGTCGGCAAAGCCTAGCCGTACGAAGCTGCCGTCGGCCAGCTGTACGCGGCCGGAACCCTGGATTTGCAGGAAGATGGCCTCGATCGGGTCGTTGACCCAGACTAGGGCTTCGGCCGGGCTGGGGCCTTTGCCGGCAGCAATGTCGGCTGCGGTGTAATAGGGTACCAGCCGGCTGCCGTCACGCCGGCTGCGCTGTAACGGGCCGGTGCTGCTGACGGTTTGCAGTTCCGGCGGGCGGCTGACCAGATCGCGTGGCGGAGCGTACAGCGGGACTGTGGACTGTGCTGTGCGCTGGCGGCTGCCGGTCAGCATCGGTTCGTAATAGCCGGTGATCAGGCCGGTGGCGGCGCTGCCGCTGGACAGTTGCCACACGGTGAAGCGCTGGGCGAAGTAGTCGCGGATGGCCTGCGGGTTCTGGCCGTCCACGCGCTGGGCCGCCTGGCAGGCGGATTTCCAGTCGGCACGCTTGGCCAGCGTGCGGCACGACACCAGCCATGCCTGCCAGCCGGGGCGCGGATCGTCCTGCTGCCATCCGGGCAGGTCGTTGAAGCTGGCGCGGGTGTAGCGGGCGGGTTCGGCGGGGGTACCGGGAGCCGGCGTACCCGGAGCGGGTTTCTGGGTGGCACATGCTGCCAGCAGCAAGGGCAGCAACAGCGTGGCAAGACGGCGGACAGACATGAGGTGTAACGCTCGGAACAAGGCAAAGGCAGGATTGTAGACCGGGAGGATTGCCGTTGTCCGGCAGCGATGATGAGCAGGATTGCACTGCCGGATGCCTTGCCGGCGCGGCTATCCGCTCGTCTGAGCCGGGGCTTCGGGCGGGGTCGATGCCCATGTACCGGGGGGATTGCATGGGGTGTGCCGGCAGCCGGCGGTTTGTAGGGGGAGGGTACCGGCAGCGATCTGCCGGTGGTTCTGGTGTTTGCAGTTCGGGCGGGAGTCTTTTTAAGAGGGTTGATGTTGTGCGTGACCCGTGCCGGGGCTTTGTCTGGCTTGCGGTGTGACCATGGTTGCCGGCCATGAGGGCGTTGGCGTGCAGACGAGGTGGTGCCGTGGCTGGCTGTAGGGGAAGCGGTACGCGGATTCTTTCGCAGTGGCGAATGAGGTCCGCCTCAAAAGACGGCTTTGGCAGCGGAAGCCATTACGCTGTGGTCGGGGTGTTGCAGGTCTGTCATGGCCCGGACGGCAACTCGGGAGCCGGGTAGCAGCGGGCAGCCGCTGTGGATGTTCCTGCCGGAGCGGGCGCCTGGCAGCCGGGCCGGGCGGGGCTCTGTCTGGCTTGCCGCGCCGGTCCGGGTCCGGAAACCGTGATGATGGAGGAATGCAGGTCAGGTTCTTCCGGCATGATTCCGGTCAAATTTTATGCTTTTGTCATGATTTCGGGGTGGGGCGTCTATTTATGACAAATAATTTTTATGGCTGAATAGCGGCTTCCTTCATCTTGCGCGGTCTCGGGACACCCACTGGTCATGAGACGAATCCGTCAATCCGAGCTCCAGCTTCACCAGCCCCTGCCCTGGTCGTTGTACGACTCCCAGGGCAACCTTTTGTTGCGGCAGGGATTTGTGCTCAGCATTCCGCGCCACGTCGACATGCTGCTGCATCGTGGCGTCTACGTGCATGACGAGGACGACGGGATGCCTGCCGCCACGACGACCGGTACTGCGGCCATGGTTTCTTCTCTTCATGCGGAACCTGCCGGTGGGTTGCCGGAACGGCATGAGCGCGTGCCGGAGGCCGCTGGAGCAGCGGGCCGGCCGGACATTCATGCTTACGAAATCGGTGGCCGGCTGATGCAGGCACTGCGCCGCCTGCATTTGCAGGTACAGGCGGATGTGACCCGCGCCCGGCTGGCAGAGCAACTGGCGCAACTGGCCGACATGCTGCTGTCCGGGCTGGACCGGGACCGGGATGCCCTGCTGGCAGCCTGTCACCTGGAGCGGCAGGCTGCATACATTGATGTACAGCAGGTGCTGGGGGCCGTGGTGGCGGTGCTGGCTGCACGCGAGGCCGGCATGGCGGAAACGGTACAGAAAAGCCTGGCATGTGCAGCGCTGGGGCGGGATCTGGCCCTGCTGCCGGTCCAGCCACAGCTCGATGAATGGAGCGGGCCGCTGAGCGACGAGCTGTGCCAGCTCATCCGCCGGCATCCGGAAGAAGGTGCACGACTGGTACGCACGGCGGGCGTGCAGGACGGCATGTGGCTGGACGTGATGCTGCACCATCACGAACGCTACGACGGCAGTGGCTATCCGCACGGCCTGCATGGTGACCAGCTGCATCCCGCCTGCGCCTTGCTGGCCGTGGCCGACTCCTACGCGGCCATGGTGACGTCCCGCGCCAACCGCGAAGGCCGGTTTCCGCAGGAGGTGCTGCGGGAACTCTATCTGGCCAGTGGCGTGCTGTATTCACCGGCCGCGGTGCGGCTGGTCGTCAAGACGCTCTCCCCGTATCCGCCGGGTACGCTGGTACGGCTGCATGGCGGCGAGGTGGGCGTGTTCCGCAATGGCGCGCGCAGCGGGGAGCGGCCTGGGGTCTGGGTCCTGTACGATCCCAGCGGCATGCCTCTTTTGCGGCCGCAGGCGCGGCAACTGGATGTCCGCAAGGATATTACCGGTCATGTGCGGCCGGAAACCTGCCGTTCGGCAGCGCTGATTCTCAAACAATTGTGGTGCAAACCGCTGGAGGGACTGACAGCATGAAACGCAACCTTCCGATCATCGACCGCGAAGTCGCAGTGCCGCACGGCGTCATGCTGGTCTCCAAAACCGACCTGGCCGGCATCATCCGTTATGCCAACGATGCCTTTGTCAGCATTAGCGGATTCGAGCGTGAAGAACTGATCGGCCATTCGCACAACATCGTGCGGCATCCTGACATGCCGCCCGAAGTGTTTGCCGACATGTGGGCGACGCTCAAGTCCGGTGAGCCGTGGCGCGGTACGGTCAAGAACCGCCGCCGTGACGGTGCCTATTACTGGGTCGATGCCTGCATCGTACCCATCCGCCAGCATGACACCACCGTGGGTTACATGTCGGTCCGGCAGGCTGCCTCCGGGCAGGCGATTGCCAGAGCCCGCCAGGCCGGACCGGCTGCATCCCAAAGCTGGCAGCAGCGGCTGGTTGCCCGGCTGGGTATCCGCAAGGGATTTTATCTGGGCACTTTTTTTGTGGCGCTGTCGATGCTGGCAGGCGGAGTGCTGGGAGTGGGCGGGCTTTACATGGCGGACCAGAGCGTCAGGCAACTGACCCGCCAGCATGTCGTGCCGCTGGAGGTGGTGGCCCGAATGAGCCGGGCGCTGGCAGATACCCATCGGGCGCTGACCGTGCTGCGCTACGATATTTCCGGGGCCGTGCCGCCTTCCGAGTCCGGACAGCGCCGGCGCGAGCTGCAGCAAAGTGCAGAAGCAATCAGTGCCGACCTGAAGCAGCTGATGACCTTGCCGGTCGGGCCGGGGCTGAGGGTGCAGGCCGAGCAATTGCGTACGACCCTGCTGCAGTTGCAGCAGACCGGCCTGCAACCGGCAGACCAGGCGCTGGCCAGCCGCAACTGGCGGGAACTGGACCAGCTGCTGGGAGACAGCCTGTTGCCGCTGTCGGCGCGCGCCGAGCGGCAACTGGAAATGCTCGGCGTGGCGCTGGCCGAAACTGCCCGGCAGGAAGAACAGGATGCCATTGCCCGCAATGACCTGATCCGGCTGCTGGCCATCGTGGGCATTGCCATTTCACTGCTGGCAGTGGTGCGGGTGGGGCGTCTTTATCTGGCCAACATCATCGATCCGCTCAATGAGGCCATCAACCGCTTTGACCGCATTGCCCAGGGCAACCTGTCCGGTGAAATCAACCTGGGCGGTGTCGGGGAAACCGGGCGGCTGAACCGGGCGACTGCCACGATGCAGCTGCATCTCAAGGTCATGCTCGACGAAATCAGCCTGATGGCGCGCCAGATCGATACCCAGTGCCTGCGGCTGAAAGACATCCTGTGGCTGGTGGTCGAACACTCGGAAACACAGCATGACCAGGTATGCCAGGCCAATGAGGCCCTGATGCAGATGGCGGACGAGGTCAACCGGCTCGGACAGGGCATGTTGTCATTGTCAGAGCCCGAAGGCGGCGGGGTGGGCAACATGGTTTGGCCGGATCTGGATGCCGGCATCCGGCTGGCTGCGCTGGGCGCGGCGGAAGCAGAGGCCTGCGTACGTGAGGTGGCGGCCCGGATTGTGGATAACCGCGAGGCGGTCCAGAGTGCCTGGCATGCCTCCGAGGCGCTGGAAAGCACGTCCAGGGAACTCAAGCGGCTGGTTTCGCGGTTTGCGCTGGTGGTAACCCATGAGCCTGAGAGTGTTGCGAGTGCCTAACCCTTGCTCGTAGCGACTGGCGGTTTGTAATGCAGGTGGATTTTTTGTGGCGGGAACACATACCAGGTTTTATGCGTTCAAGACAAGGACTGTACGAATCGGGCAGCTTGTTTGCCACGAAGGCAAACCCGGGTACTAGAATGTCGACATTGAAAACGGTTTCGGAGGAAAAAATGCACTGGTATCTGGTTCATACCAAACCCAGACAGGAGCAATGTGCTTTGCAAAACCTGCAACAGCAGGGGTACCAGTGCTACCTCCCCATGCTTGCAACAGAAAAACTCCGCCAGGGACGCCTGGTAGTGAGTGAAGAAGCCCTGTTTCCCCGCTATCTCTTTATCCGGCTGGGGCTGGGGCAGTCGGACAAAAGCTGGGCACCGATCCGCTCGACCCGGGGCGTGAACCAGCTGGTCCGGTTCGGAACGGAGCCCGCAAGGATCGATGACGGACTGATCGAGCGCCTCAGGGGCCATGACGCCGCAAGAACCCATCCAGAGCCGCTGTTCCGTACCGGAGAACGGGTACGTTTGACCAATGGACCGTTTGCCGGCATCGAAGGCATTTACCAGATGACGGACGGCGAGAGCCGGGTCATGGTGCTGATCGAATTCCTGACCAGGCCTGTTGTTGCCCGTGTCGCCCCGGGCAGCTTGCGCAAAGTGGTCTGACTTTGCGGGTCGGCATGGTTTTATCCGGCCAGACCGTCCGCTTCAGGCCAGTGCCTGCCATCCATGCCAGCCGACATACATGCCCGTCAGGATGATCAGCAGCCCTGACACATAGGGTGCCTTGCGGGCAAATTCTCCAAACCCGCTCCAGTGGCCGGCCAGGTGGCGCACGCTCAGCGCTGCGAGAACACCGGACGCCACGATCGTCAGGGCCAGACCCACGCTGAAGCCGAGTACCAGCGTGGCGCCCAGTGCCACTTTCTTGAGTTGCAGGCAGAGTAGCAACACGGTGATTGAAGCCGGGCAGGGAATCAGGCCACCAGTCAGCCCGAACAGGACAATCTGGCCGGTCGTGGCTTCCCGGTTGGCAAAGCGCCGGCGAATGTCCTCCGCGTGAGCCCGCTCGTGTGCATCCTGGTATTCCGTCTCCGGCATGGCAACGGTCGCTGCGTGGTGATGCGGATGGGGCTCGGCAAATCCGATTTCGTAATCGTGATCGTGCTTCTCATGGCGCAGGCACAAGCGGGCAATGAATTCGTGTGGCTCCGGCACCGGCTGGTGTGATTCGATAAAGCCGTCGTGCTGGGCAAACGTGAATTGCTGGCGGCTGCCGTCGGGGCGCTCGGTTTCCAGCCGGACCTGATCAGCTTGCCAACCATGGTCATGTGCATCTTCAAAGAACAGCCGGAAACGCGGCGGTACACCGTCTTCGAATACCTCCAGCCGTGCCGTGCCATGGTCGGTGGTGACTGGTTTTGCTTCAGTAGCATGATGGTGGTGGGCATGAGCGGTGTGTTGCTGTTGCCTGGTACGCCACAGCATCCAGAGGGCAATGGTGATGATCAGCACACCGGAGGCCAACTGGAAGTAGGGCTCGGTGGTTTCCGCGCTCCAGCCCTGTCCGAAATACAGGCCCGTCATGGCAATCGCCCAGACGACTGCCGTATGCGACAGGGTCGCCGCCAGTCCGAGCAGGATGGCCTGCGTCAGGGTGCCGCGGATGGCCACGATGAATGCAGCCATCATGGTTTTCGAGTGCCCGGGTTCCAGTCCGTGCAAGGCACCCAGCAGGATGGCGCCAGGAACGAACAGCCAGGCGTTGCCTTGCTGCAAAAGGGTGGAAAATTCGGTCATGGCCGCACATCAAGATAATGATAAAGGCATGGCATGATACTACCCCCTAGTATCTGCATGCTACCCTCCAGTATGTTTTTGATTCAGGAGTCCTGCAAATGGCGCATACCTTGCGAGACAAATCCAGGCTGTTGGCGCGTGTCCGGCGGATTCAGGGGCAGACTGCCGCGCTGGAGGCCCAGCTGGTCAGCGGGGAGGATTGCAGCGCCGTCCTGCAACAGATTGCGGCCATCCGTGGCGCGGTGAACGGCTTGATGGTGGCGGTCATGGAAGGACACTTGACTGACCATGTGGTCAATGAGCCGGAGCTGGCGCAGCGGCAGCATGATCTGGACGTGATACTTCAGATCATCAAGTCGTATGTGAAATAGGCGCAGAGGCTGGCCAGAAGGACTGGGCCAAGGGTTGACGCGGTCAGGATGACGCGGCGGAAGGTGGCATGGCTTGCGCAGTGCGAGATGGAATTTGATTTACATCAAACAAAAGTCATGGCAAGTTGGTTGAGCGGGCTTCGTTGAAGGGGCGCGTCTCGTTTTGTTTGAAAGCCCCGTTAACCGGGGCTGTTTTTTTGTCTGCTCATGTCAGCCGGACGTGTCCGGCTGGTGTTGGCGAGGCCGGTGGCCTACCGGCCCGCGTGCATGATGATCCGCTTCAGCGGATGCCGTTCATCATCTTTTGCAACGGCTTGGTCAGTAGCAGCAGCAGGATGCCGCCACAGGCTGCAAACCAGACGAACAACATGAAGAAATCGTGCAGGGTGACGATCTGCCAGCCCAGAAAGCTCGGTGCCGGCTGGCCCGGTTCCGGGTAGAAGCCGGAGAAGAAACCGGCCAGCCAGTTGGCTGCCGCATTGGCAGCGAACCACACCGCCATCATCAGCGAGGCAAACTTGGCCGGTGACAGCTTGTTGACCAGCGACAGGCCCACCGGGGACAGGAACAGTTCGCCCATGGTGTTCATGAAGTACATCGCCACCAGCCACAGCAGGCTGATCTTGATGGCCGGAGCCACGCCCTGCACGCCGACCGAGATGACCCAGAAGCCGCCGGCCAGCAGCAGCAGGCCCCATGCCATCTTGGTCGGCGAGGCCGGTTCGCGGCCGGAGCGGCCCAGGCGTCCCCACAGCCAGGCCATAACCGGAGCAAAGATCAGGATGAAAACCGGGTTGAGCGACTGGAACCAGCTGGCCGGAACGATAAAGCCGGAACCGAACAGTTCGCGGTTGACCGACTCTTCGGCGAGATAGGTGAGGGATACGCCGGCCTGTTCGAACACTGACCAGAAGAACACCACAAAGAGACTCAGGATGCCGATGACGGCCATGCGCTGGTAGTCAACGCGCGTCAGCGGCTGGTCAAGGTGCTGGCCTTGGCCGGCAGCCCGGCTGGCAGCGGGAGAGAGGCCCAGTGCATGGCCGTCCGGGCCGACCAGATAGCGGTTCTTGAACAGCGAGAACGTGATGACCGACAGCAGCATGCCAACGCCGGCCGTCAGGAAGCCCCAGCGGAAGTCGGCCGGGTTACCGGTGTCTCCGAGATAGCCGCAGATCAGCGGTGCCAGGAACGATCCCAGATTGATGCCCATGTAGAAAATGGTATAGGCGGCATCTCGGCGGCGGTCGCCCGGCGCGTACAGGTCGCCGACCATGGTGGAGATATTGGGCTTGAAGAAGCCGTTGCCGATGGCCAGCAGGGTCAGGCCGGCATAGAACAGAGGTACGGCCAGTGCCGCGTTGTAGTAGACGCTGCCGGCCCAGAAGAGCACGAATTGCCCGGCTGCCATCAGCAGGCCGCCCACCAGAATCGAACGCCGGTTGCCCCAGTAGCGGTCCGCCACGTAACCACCGACCAGTGGTGTCAGGTACGCCAGTGCGGTGTAGCTGCCGTACAGGTGCGAGGCCATCTGCTTGTCAAATGCCAACGCGCCCAGCATGAAAAGGGCCAGGAGTGCGCGATTGCCATAATAGGAAAATCGCTCCCACATCTCTGTAGCAAATAGCAGGTACAGCCCGCGTGGATGTCCTTGCGATGCCGAATACATAAGTATTTCCTTATGAACAAGGGTAATTTTAAGGCGCTCGCTTTCGTTATAGAGCGAGCGCCCGGAAGGAAAAGGTTATCGCGTCAGCGTCAGGTGCGATAGCGGCAAGGCTGTGGTCTGCTTGATCTCCTGCAGCACAAAGCTCGACTTGACGTCGGAAACGCCGGGATGAGTCAGGAGGTTGTTCAGCACAAAGCGTGAAAAATGCTCCAGATCTTCAAAGTAAACGTGCAGGAGGAAATCCATTTCACCAGTCATGGCAAAGCAGGCGATGACTTCGGTCCAGCCCTGTACGGCTTGCCCGAAGGCGCCGATAGTCTCGGCATCACGCTTTTCCAGTGCGACCCGCACGAATGCCTGCAGGCCGAGCCCGATTCGGCTTGGCTCAAGGAGGGCAACGTACTGGCGGATGACGCCGCTCTCTTCCAGCTGCTTGAGGCGACGCAGGCAAGGTGATGGAGACAGGGCCACGGTTTCGGCCAGTTCCACATTCGTCAGCCGGCCGTTCTTCTGCAAGGCGGCCAGAATCTTCAGATCAGTTTTGTCCAGTTCGATATTTGGCATTTTGTGCTACAGGGTTTCGGCGTTATGGGCCGATTTTATGCTATTTATTTGCCGTGGGCGCAACTTTGCAACATAAGGTGAAGATGAGCAGATATCTGTCTGTTTGCCTGTCCGCGCCGTGTTGTCTCATGTTCTGATGTTTTTTGTTTAAAAAACAGTTGGTTGATGATTTTTGTTCGAATGGTTTGTGAATTGTGCCGGGTGTTGTCGCATGGTTTGCCGGATTTTTTTGATACTCGGTGGTTGACGCAGGGGCTGGTTTCCTGTTTAATTCGCCACCTCGACGCAGCGAATGCGGCGAAGACGGCCAGGTAGCTCAGTTGGTAGAGCAGCGGATTGAAAATCCGCGTGTCGACGGTTCGATTCCGCCCCTGGCCACCATTTTTAAAGCCCAACCTTTCTCGGTTGGGCTTTTTCGTATCCGTGCTTTCCTTTCGTTGTACGGGAATTCGGCACTGTCACATAACCCGGTTTCTGGCCAGGCTACCCTTACCCTCAGCCGGATTTCAGTCGTGAGCAACCGTCACCGGCATGCTGAACCGGTTGAAGGTATTCAGGGTCACGCAGCACACATGCACCTCGGCCACCTGTCGCTCCGACTGGCGAGAGGCCAATCATTCGTCCAGCAATTTGAAACTCCTCATGGTGGTTTCGACCAGGCTGCGCCGATGGTGGTGACCGCTCCACTTTTCCATACCGCCAGTCCAAATGCTGGGCCGCCGCCAAGGTAGCGTTCCGGACCTGGGCAAAGTCAGTGCGGTCTTTCCATTGCTTGCCGTTCCGTCGCGGTGGTGCGATGACTGCAGTGCCCCGTGAGTGAACCGCGCCAGAAACCTTGGGTATCGCAAGCACCGTCACCGCTGACGCTCGTCATCAGCTCTGCCGGGTCCAGCTGCGGCAGCAGTTCTTCTGCTTGCGCAGCGTCTCCCTGTTGGTGGTCGGTCATCTCCACTACCCGGACATCCAGCATCTCAGTATCGATAGCCTGATGGGCCTTGCTCTAGGTCCGGCGGTATTCGGAGCCATGCTTTTTGACCTTCCATTCGCCTTCGCCACAGATCTTGAGCCTCGTGCTGTCGACCAGCAGATGCAAGAGCTCTGTCCAACGCTGCACCGGAATAGTGGCGGTCAGGGTGCCTTGCCGCCGGATGATGACGCAGAAACAGGGTGCCGCCAGTCGAGTCCGGACAGCTTCAATAGACTACATACCAAGCCGTGCGTTTGCCGCAAGGCGAGCCTGAACAAAACCTTTAGTGTCAGTGCCGTTTGAATGGCGGCACCGCTTTAGGCCGGGAGGTGTCCGTTGACCCCAGTACGTCCGCCCAGCCAAGGTGTGTCGGGAGGGAGTCACACCGTCAGATAGCTCCGGTTCTGCAGGCTTCGGTTGTATTCGGGCCGGTTGGTGGTGCGGTAGCGGAGCTTGTGTGGGTAAATGCGGTGAGTCTGCTCCGCACTCACCTGGATAGCCTTGGCAGGGGTTATGCAACAACGCCCGTTCGACCAAGGGCGTCAGTCGTTTGGTCGGCCTCGGGATCGAACCGGTACGGGTTGATGATGGCCTGATCGAACTGCTGCTAACTCAGGAGGTATTTGTGTAGTCCGAGCGCTTGTTCAGGCTGGATGAGATCGTTCGTCTGACGGAGGCGCCGTTCTCCGACATTGAAGGCATGGGCGATGGGGAGCGTCGGGTCATGGTGCTGATCGAGATTCTGGGCAAGCCAGTGGCAGTGCGTGTTGCACCGGCCAATCTGTGCAAGACGCAACTGACGAATCTGCCTCGTTATTGCCTGTTTGACAAAAAATATTTCTCAAAGTTATGCCGGAGTGGCACAATTCTGTTCATGTGTCGAACATGCAGTAGCGTCTTTTGTATTGCACTTCATTGTTCCGGACTCGCTGACCGCGCTTGCTGATCGTGAAACGGCATGGCGGTAGCATGCCTAAATCTCCTTGAGCCTAGTATCCTCACTTTAGAAATTGGCTGGTTTCCAACAGGAAATCCAGTTCGAAGTCCCGCGCCGTCCGCATCAGACGCCCCAAGTCCGTCGGTGTGCGCTGGCCAAGGATCTGGGGATAGAACTTGGTACGATCAATTTCTGCTTCCAAGCCCTAGTGAAAGAATATTCGGTCAAGATGCAAAACCACAGTCAGAGTAAGAACAAGCTGCACTACGCCTATTTGCTCACCCTGGCAGGGGGGGCGGAGAAATCCAAGCTGACGGCGGAGTTTTTAAGGCGGAAGGTGGTGGAGCATAAAACGCTTCAACCCGAAATTGATGTACTGCAGTCTGAACTTGAATTTGAAGCGTGTTCCCAAAAGGGCTGGCAAAGCCAATGAACGTGCTGCTCACGGGCGGAATGGGTTACATTGGTAGTCACACGGCAGTAGTGCTGTCGGAATTGGGTCATCAAGTAGTCCTGTATGACAACCTGTCAAACAGCAGTAGTTCCGTTATCGAGAAACTTTTCCAAATTACTGGGCAGAAAATCCTCTTCGTTAGAGGCGATGTGCTCGACACCGAGTTGCTCAGAAATACGCTCACTTCGCACAGCATTGATGCCGTTATTCATTTCGCTGGTTTAAAGGCTGTTGGGGAGTCGGTTGAAAAACCGGTCAACTATTACGTCAACAATATTCAGGGCACCATCAGTTTGCTGCGGGCGATGCAGTCGGCCCGAGTCGAGATGCTCGTGTTCAGCAGCAGTGCCACCGTTTACGGCGAACCCCAGTACCTTCCGTTGGATGAGAATCATCCCACCAGCGCCACCAACCCTTATGGGCGCAGCAAGCTCCACATTGAGGAAATGTTGAACGATGTTACCTCATCGGATTTGAACTGGCGGATCGCTTGTTTGCGCTATTTCAACCCGGTAGGCGCTCACGAAAGTGGCCTCATTGGCGAGAGCCCCCATGGCGTGCCCAACAACCTCATGCCCTACATCGCTCAGGTGGCTGCTGGTCAGCGAGCGAAACTCAGCGTGTTTGGTGACGATTACCCCACTGCCGATGGTACGGGCATCAGGGATTACATCCATGTCATGGACTTGGCGGAAGGGCATGCGGCTGCATTGGGCTTCCTGTCTCAAACCACCGGTTGGCATGCCATAAACTTGGGTACAGGGAAGGGCTACAGTGTGCTTGAAATGATCCGAGCGTTTGAAAACGCATCAGGCCGCCAAGTGCCTTACAAAGTGGTCTC
Organism: Laribacter hongkongensis DSM 14985; assembly: GCF_000423285.1. Lineage (NCBI taxonomy): Bacteria > Pseudomonadati > Pseudomonadota > Betaproteobacteria > Neisseriales > Aquaspirillaceae > Laribacter > Laribacter hongkongensis. The sequence continues at coordinate 61,658 of NZ_AUHR01000011.1, read as the reverse complement.
CCGTCGTGTGGGTGATGTAGCTGCATGCTACGCGGACCCAAACAAGGCCATTGAAGTATTGAACTGGAGCGCTACGCGCACTTTGGACGACATGTGTGCCAGCACATGGCGGTTCCAGCAGGTTCAAGGATTGAGTATTGCTTCATGATCAATAAAACCAAGGTGCAACCCGTTATTCTTTGTGGTGGCTCTGGTACCCGACTGTGGCCGCTTTCGCGGACAGGTTTCCCCAAGCAGTTTCTGTGTCCGACGGGGGCCGACAGCCTGTTTCAGCAAGCGGCCAAACGATTGACGGACTTGGGCGCTGACAACATTCAGGTCGCAGATCTCCTTGTTGTCACGGGGGAAGATCATCGGTTTCTGGCAACCGAACAATTGCGTGAAATCGGTGTATCTCCAGCTGCCGTCCTTTTAGAACCAGTGGCCCGAAACACCGCACCTGCGTTGACCTTGGCCGCGCTGGCTGCCGTCGAGAACGGTGACGACCCCGTGCTGGTCGTCACCCCAGCAGACCAGAGCGTGATAGACGATACGGCATTCAATGGTGCCATGCATGACGCCATACGCCAGGCGGCAGAGGGCGCTATCGTGATCCTTGGTGTCACTCCCGACCGCCCGGAGACTGGCTACGGCTACATTCAAGCTGTTATGGCGCCCACGCCCACCTTGGTGGTCGAGCGGTTTGTCGAAAAACCCGATGAGGCCACCTCCAGGCAGTACTTGGCAGAGGGAGGCTATTACTGGAACGCTGGCATGTTCGTGCTCAAGGCGTCTGTCTGGTTCCAGGCGATCGAAAGCTTCCGGCCCGACATTGCGGCCACTACCCGCGCCGCCTGGGCCCAGCGCAGTACAGATGCCACATTCGTTCGGCCTGGCAAGGTCGAGTTTATCGACATCCCCAGTGACTCCATCGACTACGCCGTCATGGAACGCTGCCCCGGAAGCCGCTTCTCCATCCGTATGGCCCCACTCGACGCCGGCTGGAGCGACCTCGGCGCTTGGGGCGCCGTGTGGAGCGTATTGCCCAAAGACCCACAGGGCAACGCCCATGTGGGCGACGTGCTGGCCACCGACTGCCGCGACACCTTGGTGCATGGCACCAGCCGCCTAGTGACCCTGGTGGGTGTTCAAAACCTGGTGGTGGTGGAAACTCCCGACGCCGTGCTGGTGGTCGACCGTTCGCGTAGCCAAGATGTGAAGCACATCGTCAACGTTCTGCAGCAGCAGCAGCGCAAAGAGCACACCCTGCACCGCAAAGTGCACCGCCCTTGGGGCTGGTACGACAGTATCGACGAAGGCGGGCGTTTCAAGGTCAAGCGCATCCAGGTCAAGCCCGGTGCCTGCCTCAGTCTGCAAAAGCACCACCACCGTGCTGAGCATTGGGTCGTCGTGAGCGGCACGGCCGAAATCACCTGCGGCGACAAAAAGCTGCTGCTTACCGAAAATCAGTCCACCTACATTCCGCTTGGCGAGGTGCACCGCTTAGCAAACCCCGGTACCATCTCGCTGGAAATCATCGAGGTGCAATCGGGCAGCTATCTGGGCGAAGACGACATCGTCCGTTTTGAAGACCACTACGGGCGCAGTCAGGCATGAACATTCCACCGAAGATTTACGTGGCCGGTCACCGTGGCATGGTGGGTTCGGCCATCGTGCGCCAGTTGCTGACCCATGGCCATCCGGCCGATCGCATCGTCACCCGCACGCATGCAGAACTCGACCTTACCCACCAAGCCGCTGTCAACACCTTCTTTGCAGACGAAAAGCCCGACCAGGTCTACTTGGCCGCGGCCAAGGTGGGTGGTATCCACGCCAACAACACCTACCCAGCCGAATTTATCTACCAGAACCTGATGATGCAGGCCAACGTCATCGATGCGGCGTTCCGCCATGGCGTGCAAAAGTTGCTGTTCCTAGGTTCCAGCTGCATCTACCCCAAGCTGGCCCCCCAGCCCATGCGCGAGGATGTGCTGCTTACCGGAACGCTGGAGCCTACCAACGAGCCCTACGCCATTGCCAAGATCGCCGGCATCAAGCTCTGCGAAAGCTACAACCGCCAGTACGGTGCCAGCCACGGAGTGGACTACCGCAGCGTCATGCCCACTAACCTCTATGGTCCCGGTGACAATTACCACCCGGAAAACTCTCACGTCATTCCGGCGCTCATCCTCCGCTTCCACGAGGCCAAGGTCAATTACGCCCCCGGCGTCACCATCTGGGGGACGGGCACCCCCAAGCGCGAATTCCTCTATGTGGACGACATGGCAGCGGCCTGCGTGCACGTCATGGACCTGCCATTGTCCATTTACAGGCAGCACACCCAGCCCATGCTCAGCCACATCAACGTGGGTTGCGGGCACGACACCACCATCCGAGAGCTAGCCGAAACTATTGCCGGAGTTGTCGGCTTCAAGGGAGACATCGTTTTCGACCCCAGCAAGCCTGACGGCACCCCGCGCAAGCTCATGGACGGTACCCGCCTCAACGCTCTAGGATGGCAGGCCTTGGTGGGTTTGGAGGCCGGCTTGGAAAAAGCCTACCAAGACTTCCTGCAGAACAACACGCCGCAGACTTGAAAGACCACTCCATGACAGCACGACCCAAAGTCGCCCTTGTTACCGGCATCACCGGCCAAGACGGCGCCTACTTGGCCGAATTTCTACTCAACAAGGGCTACATCGTACACGGAATCAAGCGCCGTACCAGCCTTTTCAATACAGATCGTATCGATCACCTCTATCAGGATCGCCATGAAAAAGGGGTTCGCTTTTTCCTTCATCATGGCGACATGACAGATAGTTCCAGCCTCATCCGCATCATTCAACAGACCCAGCCGGACGAAATCTACAACCTGGCCGCACAAAGCCATGTTGCGGTTAGCTTCGAGGAACCTGAATACACGGCCAACTCCGATGCACTGGGGGTGCTGCGCCTATTAGAAGCCATTCGCATCCTCGGCCTGGAACAAAAAACCAGGTTCTACCAAGCCAGCACCAGTGAACTCTACGGGCTGGTTCAGGAAACCCCCCAGAAAGAAACTACTCCTTTCTACCCGCGTAGCCCGTACGCAGTAGCAAAGCTCTATGGCTACTGGATTGTTGTAAACTACCGCGAGGCTTATGGTCTTTATGCTTGTAACGGCATACTCTTCAACCACGAAAGCCCTGTACGTGGAGAAACCTTCGTCACTCGCAAAATCACTCGAGCACTCGCCAGGATCAAGCTAGGCCTCCAAGAGTGTTTGTATTTGGGTAACCTTGATGCAAAACGAGACTGGGGTCATGCGCGAGACTATGTCGAAATGCAATGGTTAATGCTCCAACAGGAAAAGCCGGAAGATTTTGTTATCGCTACCGGAGTTCAATATAGTGTGCGTGATTTTGTTAATGTAGCGGCCCAAGAGCTTGATATTAAAATTAATTGGCAGGGTCACGGAGTCGAAGAAAAGGGTTTCGATAACTTGGGAAAATGTATCGTTGCAGTCGACCCCCGCTATTTCCGTCCTACAGAAGTTGAGACCTTACTTGGTGACCCGGCAAAGGCTAAGAATAAGATTGGCTGGACTCCGAAAACCAGCTTCAACAGCTTGGTTGCTGAAATGGTTCGAGCAGATCTAAGTGCGGCGGAGCGAGATGAGCTGGTCAAGCACCATGGTTACAAGACCATGGATTATCACGAGTAGGGTTTTTGGTGGAAATGCCTGTTTTGCTCGTACGCCTGTGGAGACACATCTCCCGAGAGAGAAGAATTCAGCTCGGGATCCTGTTTTGCGTGATGCTGATCGCTTCCTTTGCGGAATTGTTCAGCATTGGCATGGTGATCCCTTTCCTCGGCGCACTGACCACGCCAGAGATTATCTACGAACACCGATTCGCCAAGCCGCTGATCGCCATCTTTGGCTTGGTGCATCCCAAGGATCTGCTCTTGCCGACGACCTTGGTCTTCGTGACGGCAGTGGTCCTTGCTGGTAGTGTTCGATTCATCCTGGTGTGGATGCAGGCACGGATCAGCTTGAGTATCGTCAACGAACTGGCTACCGGCATCTATCATCGGACGTTGAGTCAACCCTATGCGGTGCACATTTCAAGAAACAGCAGTGAAATCATCTCAGGCATCTTGAGCAAGGTCAGCGGGGCCATAGGGGGCACTTTGGGGGCTAGCCTAGTGATCATCAGTTCGCAGCTCATTCTGGCGGCCATCCTGCTGACGTTGTTGATGGTCGACCCGGTGGTGGCCTTTTCTTCGCTGCTCAGTTTTGGCACCGTCTACCTGCTGATCACCCAGCTAACCAAGAAGCAGCTGGCCCAAGACAGCGAACACATCAGTCGCGCATCGACGGAAGTCGTGAAAGTGTTGCAGGAGGGTCTGGGGGGCATCCGCGAAGTGCTGCTGGACGGTACGCAATCCATTCATAGTATGGCCTATCGTCGGGCCGACACCAACCTGAGAAAAGCCCAGGCCAATATCCAGATCATTAGTATCGGTCCTAGGTATGCAATAGAAGCGCTTGGGATGGTCATTATCGCGGTGATTGCCTACGTACTCACCAACCGGCCGGGTGGCTTCGTGACGATGATTCCGGTAATAGGCGCTTTGGCGATCGGCGCACAGAGAGTGCTGCCCTTGTTGCATCAGTCCTACTCCAGTTGGGCATTGATCTTGGGAAACCGAGATTCTCTGCGCGATGCCTTGGATCTCCTAGAGCAGCCGCTTGTCGAGGACGGTGGGTCGTCGTCAACACCGGTCAACATCCGGTTCAACCAGTCGATCCGACTCGATAGGGTCTCCTTTCAGTACGCTCCTCAAGCTCCTCTGGTTCTTAGCAATCTGAGCCTCTCGCTCCCGAAGGGGGGGAGGATTGGATTCATTGGTGCCACAGGGAGCGGGAAAAGTACCTTACTCGATATCTTGATGGGGTTGCTACAGCCGACCGAGGGCAGTCTTCTTATCGATGAGGTGGTTTTGAGCGGGGTCAACCGCAGAGCATGGCAATCCCATATTGCGCATGTGCCACAAACGATCTTTCTGTCGGATGCAACGATTGCAGAAAACATCGCATTCGGGGTGCCGCGTGATGAAGTCGATCTTGAGCGTGTCAAGATTGCTGCAGGACAGGCTCAGATTTCGGGTGTCATCGAGTCTTGGAGCGCTCAGTACGATACCCAAGTCGGAGAAAGGGGCATCAAGCTCTCCGGCGGCCAGCGGCAACGCATTGGTATCGCGCGGGCACTATACAAACAGGCGGATGTGATCATCTTCGATGAGGCGACCAGTGCGCTCGACAACGAGACGGAGCAGGCCGTCATGCAGGCTATTGACGGCCTTGGGGACCATCTGACCATTCTTATAGTCGCCCATCGCCTGACGACATTGAAGAATTGTACTCAGATCATCGAATTGCAAAACGGTGAGCTGAAACGGATCGGAAGCTATGCCGACATTGTTGAAAAGCCCGGCCAGTTGGATGGGTAGCTTGGTAGGTACGATGCAAGCGGCCCTGTTCCTTGACCGTGATGGCGTGATCAATGTCGACCACGGCTATGTGCACCGCCATGAGGAGTTTCATTTCATGGACGGCATTTTCGATGTCGTTCGGGCGGCCCGTACGCACGGTTATCGCGTCGTGGTCGTCACCAATCAGGCGGGCATCGGTCGTGGCTACTACAGCGAAAAGCAGTTCCGTGTACTTACGGACTGGATGTGCATTCGCTTCAGTGAGGAACGAGCTCCTATCGACCGAGTGTATTTTTCCCCCTACCATCCGACTGCCGGGCTGGGAGAATACAAGCAGGACCATATATCCCGTAAGCCGCGGCCAGGCATGCTCTTCCAGGCCCAGCGCGAACTTGGGATCGACTTGGCCGCCTCGATTCTGATTGGCGACAAGCTCAGCGACATAGAGGCAGGTATCGCTGCCGGGGTTGGCAGGAATCTCTTGTTGCAGGCAGAGGGTAGGGATGCCCTTCCCTCTGCCGGATATGTGCAGATCAGAATGTTGTGCGAGGCTCTGTCGTTCCTCGCTGATCCCGGATTATGGAGATCCTGACTTGAAGTTACTTGTTCTGGCTGGAGGCTTTGGCACCCGTCTGCAATCCATGCTCCCGGGTATACCCAAGGCCTTGGCTCCGGTAGGAGAAGTGCCCTTTCTCGAGCTGCAGCTTGAAAACTGGGTTGCCCAAGGAGTCCGTTCTTTCGTATTTCTCCTGCACCACCAAGCCGATCAAATCACGGGCTTTCTGGGCACGGTCAAGAACGGGCTGCTCAAGGATTGTGAGGTCATGAGCTTGGTCGAACCCGCGCCGATGGACACCGGAGGGGCCGTTGCGTATGCGGTTCGGGAACTGGGCCTCAATGGCGACTTTCTCGTCACCAATGCCGATACTTGGCTCGGCTCGGGCATTCGGGAGCTGACCGCGTCGCGTGCGCCTGCGATAGCGGTGATCCGGCTGGATGATTCCAGCCGCTATGGACAGGTGCAATTCGACGACAGCCACCGGGTCGCAGCGTTCACAGAGAAGAATGCCATGGGCGCGCCAGGCTGGATCAATGCAGGGCTTTGCCGATTGCGCGCCGGCATATTCGATAATTGGGACGGGTCCAAGTTTTCCCTGGAGAGACAGACATTTCCGGAATTGGTCCAGCGTGGTGAATTGCGGGCCGTCGCCATCGAACCTGATTTCATCGACATTGGCATCCCCGAAGACTATCAGCGATTCTGTCGCTGGATCGAAGCAGGCCGCAAGGGCACGTTATGCAAATAGACAAATTCCTGATTGCCGAGAACGCGACGCTGCGGGAAGCGCTGTCCCACATCGAGCTCAACCATCATGGCATTGTCATGGCGGTGGATATGTTCGGGCGCGTCACCGGCCTGGCCACCGATGGGGACATCCGGCGCGAACTGCTGAATGGCCGCACGCTGGATGACCGGATCTCCACCTGTATCAATGCCGAGTTCTTCTTTGAAGATCCCGCGACCCCGCGCGAGGCATTGCTCAAAAAGCTTGACCACCGCATTCGTGTCATTCCCCTGCTTGACGCTGATCGCCGCTTGGTGGGGGTGGTCAGCCGCGATCACTTGCCGGTGCGGGCCGAGGAGGCAGTCTTTGCCCGCGCCAGATCGCCGGTTCGGATCAGCTTCGGCGGCGGCGGCTCGGATCTGACCCATTTCTTTTCCGGCCAGGATGGAGCCGTGATCAACACCACCATCTCGCTCTACAGCCATGCCACCCTGCGCATCCGGGACGACGAGAAAATCACCATTCATTCTCTGGATCTCAAGGATACGCTGCATGCCGATAGCCTCAAGCACGCGCTGGAAAAGGATGACCGTTTCGGATTGATCAAGGCCCTGCTGTGGACCGTGCAGCCGGACTTTGGCTTCGATCTCTACCTGCACTCGGATTTTCCAATGAACTCGGGCCTCGGAGGTTCGGCGGTGGTGTCGGCGGCCATCCTGGGATGCTTCAACCAGTTCAGGCTCGATCAATGGGATCTGCACGAGCTGGCCGAGCTCGCGTTCCAGGCCGAGCGGCTGCATCTGGGCGTGGCAGGGGGCTGGCAGGATCAGTATGCGACTGTTTTCGGTGGCTTCAACTTCATCGAATTCAAGATGGAGCAGAATATTGTCCACCCGCTCCGCATCCACCCCGATATCCTGCTTGAACTCGAGGAAAGCCTGATCCTGTGCGACACCGGCACCACGCACGACTCGGGGGGCATCCACGAGGATCAACGGCGTCAGATGGCGGACCATTCCATTCGCCGGCATGTCAACACCAACGTCGAGCTGTCCTACCAGATCCGCAATCAATTGCTGCGTGGCAAGCTGCTTGATTTCGGGCATTCCCTGCATGAAGCCTGGCAGTTCAAGCGCCAGTTCAGCAGCAAGATTTCCACCGGCCGCCTCGATCGGATCTACGAGGAAGCCCGGGGCCACGGCGCCCTCGGCGGCAAACTGCTTGGCGCGGGCGGGGGAGGATTCTTCCTCTTCTATGTGCCGCCATTCAGGAAACACGAATTGATCCAGCACCTGGAAGCGTCGAAGCTGCAGGTGCGCCCCTTCCGCTTCGAGCAGGAAGGCTTGCGCGCGTGGACCGTGCGCGAGCACAGAAATCACATGGCAATCGAGAGCGTATGAAAATGAAAATCGGGCAATGCGAGATCGGCACCGGCCGCACCTACGTCATCGCCGAAATCGGCAACAATCACAACGGCAGCCTAGAACGCGCGATCGAGCTTATCGATCTCGCCCTCGATGCGGGCGCGGATGCAGTCAAGTTCCAGATGCGGCACTTGGACCAGGTCTATCGCCAGCGCACCTTGCGCAAGGACGGCGAGGATCTGGGCACCGAATACGTGCTCGACTTGCTGCGCAGGTTCGAACTCACGGTGGACGAGCATCGTCAGCTGGCCGACTACTGCCGCACGAAGGGCGCCGTCTATCTCTGCACGCCGTGGGATGCGCGTAGCGTGGATGTGCTCGAATCGTTTGGCGTCCCAGCCTACAAGGTGGCATCGGCCGACCTCACGAACCTGCCCCTACTGGACTACCTAGCGAAGACCGGCAAGCCGCTGATCCTGTCCACGGGGATGAGTACGCCGCAGGAGGTGAAGACCACAGTCGCCTATCTTGTCAAGCGCAACGCGCAGTTTGCGCTGCTGCATTGCAACAGCACCTATCCGGCGCCCCTGCATGACATCAACCTGAAATGGATGGAGCCACTTCGCAAGATCCACCCCTTGGTGGGCTACTCGGGGCATGAGCGCGGCATCCATGTCTCCCTTGCCGCCGTGGCATTGGGTGCCGTTATCATCGAACGCCATTTCACCTTGGACCGATCGATGGAGGGACCGGACCATGCGGCGAGCCTGACTCATGCGGAACTCAAGCGTCTGATCGAGGGTATCAGGGAAATCGAGCTGGCCCTTGGTGACGGCCGGGACAGAGTCATGTCCCAGGGGGAAATGATCAACCGCGAAAACCTGAGCAAGAGCCTGGTGGCGTCCATCGCCCTGCCCAAGGGCACCGTGCTCACGCCGGAACATATCAAGGTGCGTAGCCCGGGGCAGGGACTGTCGCCGCAAAGGTATGAGGAACTGCTGGGGAGGACGCTGCAGCGGGATATGGGAGAGGAAGATTTCTTCTATCCGTCGGACCTGTTGGAGACGCGGGTGTCTCCCCGCGCCTACCGTTGCAGCCGGCCGTGGGGTGTACCGGTCCGCTACCATGATTTCGCGGAATACGCGGCCATGATCAAGCCGGACCTCTGGGAGTTCCACCTGTCCTATTCGGACATGGATATCGATCCGGCGGGTTTCCTCCAGGGCACCTATGCAGAAGACTTCGTGGTGCATGCGCCGGAACTCTTTGCCGGCAGCCGCCTGATGGACCTGGCCACACCGGATGAGGCCTACCGCAAGGAATCCCTGCGGGAGACCCAGCGCGTAATCGATATCACCCGGGATCTCAAGCGTTTCTTTCCGAAGACCCGCCGGCCCCTGATCGTCGCCAATATCGGCGGCTTCACCATGGACGAGCCGCTGCCTGCCAGCGTGATCACGAGCTACTACGAGCGTTTTGCCAGCAGCTTGGCCGAGCTTGACTTGGAAGGCGTCGAGCTGATTCCGCAGACCATGGCACCTTTCCCTTGGCATTTTGGTGGCCAGCGCTATCAGAACCTGTTTGTGAAAATTGAAGAAATTGTCCACTGGTGTGGCAAGCTGGGGTTGCGCATGTGCTTCGATGTGTCGCACAGTGCCTTGACCTGCAATTATCTGGGATACGACATTTACGACTTCAGCGAAAAAATCGCACCGTTTACAGCGCACCTGCACCTCGGGGATGCCAAGGGCCTCAATGGTGAGGGCCTGCAAGTCGGAGAAGGCGATCTAGATTTCACCCACCTTGGTGCCATTCTGAAAAAGGGATGCCCGACCGCCTCCTTCATTCCAGAGATCTGGCAGGGGCACAAGAACGGTGGTGAGGGATTCTGGGTTGCCATGGAGCGGCTGGAAGGGGTTTTTTGATGCAGGGCATTGAAAGCATCCATGCCGAGTTGTCGGCATCCATCGCGGTCAAGCAGGCACTGCTGAATGATGAAAAGCTCCTTGCCCAGATTGAGGCGCTGGTCGTCAGGTGCATAAGCTCCCTGCGAGGCGGCGGCAAGATCATTTTTGCTGGCAACGGTGGCAGTTTTGCCGATGCCCAGCACCTGTCTGCGGAATTTGTCTCCAGGTTCAAGTTCAACCGTGCACCTCTGGCGTCGCTGGCACTGGGAACGAACAATTCTGCAATCAGTGCGATCGGCAACGACTATGGCTACGACCAGGTTTTCGCGCGGGAACTGGAAGCGGTAGCCAAGGCGGGTGATGTCTTCGTGGGCATCAGCACGAGTGGCAACAGCCCCAACATCCTGGCTGCAGCGGAAAAAGCGGCCGCGCTGGGAATCAGCTGCTTCTCCCTTACCGGTCGCACTGGAGGGAAACTGGCCGACATTTGTGAGTGCCTGAGAATGCCGTCGGACGAAACTGCGCGCATCCAAGAGTGTCACATCACTATCGGACACATCATCTGTGGGCTGGTGGAGAGTCAATATTTTGCAAAAAAGTGAAATCTCAATGAGCAATGTTGTCGCCCTGATCCCCGCCCGCTCCGGCTCCAAGGGGGTGCCGCACAAGAATATCAAGAGTCTGGGAGGGCATCCCTTGATCGAATGGTCGATCAAGGCCTGTCTGAAGTCACGGCTGATCGACCGCGTTATCGTCTCGACGGATTCCCAGGAATATGCCGATCTCGCCATCAAGCTCGGCGCCGAGGCGCCGTTCCTGCGTCCTGCGGAAATCGCGGGCGACCGCTCGACGGATTTCGACTTCGTGCTCCACGCTCTGGACTGGTTTGCCATCCATGGAGGTGAGCCGGAATTCCTGGTTCACATGCGACCGACTACCCCCTACCGCACGCCAGAACTGATTGACCAAGCCATCGAGGCATTCCGTAGGGAGTCTCAGGCAACCGCACTGCGCTCAGTGCATGAAATGTCCGAGTCAGCCTACAAGACTTTCGAAATCGCTACGGCAGGCCAGTTGAAGCGGCTGGGTGCCGACAATACCGCGCTCGATGCGGCCAATAACGCTCGTCAGCAGTTCCCTGTCACCTACCAGGCCAATGGCTATGTCGATGTACTGTTGTCAAGTTTCGTCAGAAGCCACGGATTGATTCACGGTGACTGGGTCATGCCGTTCATTACGCCGGCCGTGGTGGAGGTCGACACCGAAGAGGACTTCGTCCACCTTGAATTCCTGCTGGATCGCAATCCTGAAATCGCTCACCAACTTTTTGCCTGAGGTCAGACATGGCTGGACATGAATTTTCCCGTAGTCCTCAACAAGTGCCCTTGGTGAGTACTGCACATCGCACCATCAAGACGGCAATTCCAGCGCCGGGAACCGAGCAGATCCTCGATAACCTAGACCGCTATGAATCTCGTTCCATGCATGGGCAGTTCCCCCTGATCTGGGAGAGGGCCGTGGACGCCAGTGTGTTCGATATTGCCGGCAATCGCTGGATTGATTTCACCTCCACGATCTTCGTTGCCAATGTGGGCCATTCAAATCCCCGGGTGACGGCTGCCATGCAGGCCACGATGGAAGCGCCCATCTACAGCTGCTATGCCTATCCAAACCGCATCCGTGACGATTACCTGCAAAGGCTGATTGCCTTCGCTGGCAAGCCTTTTGAAAAGGCTTTCCTGCTGTCGGCCGGGACCGAGGCTACCGAGGCTGCCCTGAAGCTCATGCGCATGCATGGGCAGAAGCAGGGCAAGCGCCGCCGCGGCATCGTCTGTGTGGAAGGTAACTGGCATGGACGCACCATGGGTGCGCAAATGATGAGCAGCAACCTGGCGCAGCGGGATTGGATCGGCTTTCAGGATGCTGACATTCACCACATCCCCTTCCCCTACCCTTGGGTGCTCAACGGTTCGAGTCCGCAAGCTTTCCTCGAGGCGGGCCTAGAAAAACTGGCAGCCAAGGGCGTCGATCTGGCGCAGGACGTGTGCGGTTTCATGCTTGAAACCTTCCAAGGCTGGGGCGCTGTGTTCTACCCCAAGGAATTTGTCCAGGCCATCGAAAAGGTATGCCGCAAGCATGATATCCTGCTTGCCTTCGACGAAATGCAGGCGGGTTTCGGCCGCACTGGCCGTCGCTTCGGCTTCCAGCATTACGAGGTGACGCCGGACCTGTTTGCCTGCGGCAAGGGTATGGGCGGTGGTGTGCCTCTCTCTGGCGTGGTGGGTAGGGCCGAGATTATGGACCTACCGGAAATCGGCAACATGAGTAGCACCCACTCCGCCAACCCTCTGGTGTGCGCGGCCGGTCTGGCCGTCATCGATGAACTGGAGCAACGTGACCTGCCCGGCGAAGCCGCCCGCAAGGGTGAGCTGCTGTTCAAGGGCCTAGGTGCCCTGCAGCAGCGCTTCCTAGACCGCATCTCCACCCTGCTCGGCAAGGGCTTGGTTGCAGCCGTCCTATTCCGCCATCCTGAAACCGGCGCCCCCGATGGCGCCTTCACTAGCCGGGTCGCGGAGCGCTGTATGCAGAAGGGACTGCTGGTGGTGCACACCGGGCGCGAGTCGATCAAGATCGGTCCGCCCCTGACCATTGCGGACGATGCCTTGCTGGAAGGCGTGGAAGTGCTGGGTGAGGCAATCGCGGAAGTGGCCACAGAATGATCCGTGCGATTCGGCATACCGGCTTGGTTGTGGCGGACCTAGACCGTGCACTGCACTTCTGGTGTGACGTGCTGGGCTTCAAGGTGACAAAGCAGATGGAGGAGACCGGTTCTCATCTGGATGCGATGATGGGCCTGACGGGTGTGCGTGTGACCACGGTCAAGATGGCGGCGCCCGACGGGCACTTGCTCGAATTGCTGCGCTTCCACTCCCATCCCGACAAACCAGGTTGGGAAGGTACCCCCTATTCAACCGGGTTTACCCACATTGCCCTGACGGTGGACAATCTGGACCAGCTCGTTTCTCAGCTCATGCAGGAGGGTGTCAGCTTTCCCGCATCTCCCCAGTGCTCGCCGAATGGCTACGCGAGGGTTATTTATGCCAAGGGACCCGAAGGCATTTTGTTGGAATTAGTTGAAGTTCTTAAAACATGACAGAAAAACGTGGTTATGCGGATGTCGTATGTAGCGAACAGGATCGGCCGCTGACAACGTACCCAGAGAAATTAGCGCGCTATCTTTTTGAGCGGTTCGATCTGAAACCGGGCGACAAGCTGCTGGATGTCGGCTGTGGCCGTGGCGAATTTCTAAGTGGCTTTATTCAATGTGGTGCCGTTGGCTTTGGCGTTGATCAGTCGAGAGCTGCGGAAAGTTACTGTCCTGATGCAACACTGAAAATTTCCGTCATTGAGAATGACTGCATTCCTTATGATGACAATTTCTTCGATGTCGTATATTCAAAGTCAGTATCGAACATTTCTACTATCCAGAGAGGATGGTTAAAGAAATTTTTAGAGTGCTGAAACCTGTGGATACGGTTTTCGAAGGAGATCATGCTGCTTTCTTGTGTAACCAAGCCTTTGGACTAGCTTGAAGGCGAGGAATTTATCCAACGATTGAGATTGCTAATTGAGATGGGCGCATGGCCAGTGGGATGAGTATAGTTCTGCAATACAGCTTTTCTGTTCCGATGTATCGGAATATATGAACACTCAGAATACCGTTATGGATGAAAGACGGAGCGAGTGGTAATCAAAGGTACTCACCGCTCTAAATTTCGCGAAGTCCAACATGGCTCGTGACGACAACTCATGCCAAGGTCAGCTTAGAGGTTACCGAGTTTGCGATTCATTTTTCTGATAGAAAAACCTTTTTCAGAACACGACGCCAATCGATTTGGCGTGAAAACCCTGAAGGAAAAAGGTTTCAACGTTGAAGTATGGGATGTAGGTCCGCTATGTGTCCCAAGGTATCCCCGTGATGACAGCGCTAAGAGACCCAACATCGAAATCAAAACATTCGAAAGCTACGAATGCCTGCAGTGTGCTTTAGGTGCTTTGTCTTCAGATGATGTGATTCTTGGGTTAGCAGGCATGTCTCTTGAGCAAGCGTGGCCGTATCGACGGCTGCGGAAAGCTGTCTTCAACGCGTCTGCGAGAATTGCCACAATCACAAATGGACACTCTCCTTTCGATCGTTGGAGTACGAGTTGGGACAAGCTAAGAAATCTGTTCTCGGCCCACTTTAGTGTTACAGCATTTGCGCGGAGTCTGGCAGGCTTCATGGTGTATGAAGTAAAGACAGTCGTCGGAACCGTGATAACCCTAGCTAATCGCCACAGGCTAGACTATGTGTTTGCTGGCGTAAGCACTTTGGGGCTTGACCAAGGACTCATCGGAAAGAAGACAGCAATATTCCATATTCATAATTTAGATGCTGACGCTCTGTTGAAAGTAGAAAATCGCGGAATCGCGACGGGAGAGAAGCACATCGTCTATCTGGATTCGATGGGGCCTTTGCATCCAGAGCTGGTGGCGTATCAGATGTCATTCAAAATTGGCACATCCGAGTTCTTCTCGTCGAACCTTAGGTGCCTGGTACATCTGCAACGGCAGTTGGGGATGCCCTGTGTGGTTGCTGCGCATCCTAGGACACAGCCCGGTCAACTAGACGCATTCTTTTCTCCATATCCTGTTTTTCATCAACAGACCCCCGAACTGGTTGCCCAGAGTGTTTGTGTAATTGCTGAACCAAGCCTGTCGTTGGGCATGGTCGCTTGGTTCAATAAGCCCGCAATCATCCTTTGGCATAGAGATCTTCCGGACTGGAACAAACAACTGCTCAAGGATTTTCAAGATGCCTTGGGATGTGCGGTATGGGATGTGTCCGACGAAAAAACCTGGGTGATTCCCCGAGTCGACCCGGTGCGTTATGCCCGCTATCGTGAGAGTTATTTGAAGAAGCCCGGTACGACAGACAAGCCATTCTGGGAGTTTGTTGCTGAAAAGTTGCTGATCGAGTAATTTCAAGGGGGCCATGTGTATTTCAAATTACCATGCAACCATAATGCCCAAGGTGAGCACAAATGAATACAATCAGCCAACGAATTGGATTCATGCAGGGGCGTTTGTCGCCGCTGATCGATGGAAAAATCCAAGCATTTCCCTGGCCATGGTGGCAGCAGGAGTTCCATGCAGCCAGTCAGCTCGGGCTACACTTGATGGAATGGACTATCGATCAGAATCGACTGCATGAAAACCCGCTGATGACTCCTGAAGGCCAAGAGGAAATAAGAGGTCTCTGCAAGCAATTCGACCTAACCTTACCTTCCCTGACCGGCGATTGTTTCATGCAAGCGCCATTCTGGAAAGCAGAGGGACAAGCTAGGGCGTCCTTGGAGACCGACTTCGTGGCCATTGTTCGTGCTTGCGCTGCGGTTGGCATAAAGATGATTGTCGTGCCGCTGGTCGACAATGGCCGGCTTGACAGCGCGGTACAGGAAAATACGCTGGTGGAGTACCTGCAGGCGCAGTCTGCCCTTTTGTCTGAACTTGGTGTTCAGGTTCTGTTCGAGAGTGATTTCTCTCCCCGCGAGCTTGCGCGTTTCATCGGTCGCCTCGATCCGGATCGGTTTGGCATCAACTACGACATCGGCAACAGCGCCGCCTTGGGCTTCAATCCGGCCGAAGAGTTTGATGCTTATGGCTCCCGCATCTTGAATGTTCATGTAAAGGATCGCGTATTGGGCGGCACTACCGTACCACTTGCCACGGGCAACGCGGATTTCCCAACCGTTTTTGCATTGCTGCGTGCCCATGGTTACCAAGGCAACTACATCATGCAGACTGCTCGTGCGAGCGACGAGCGCCATTCTGAAACTCTGAAGACGTATATGCGGCAGATCGAGGCTTGGGGCTCTGGCGGCTGAGCAAAATGCAACTGAATCTAGCAAACAAGAGCGTACTGGTTACTGGTTCATCGCGCGGCATCGGTCGTGCAATCGCCGAGTCCTTTCTCGCTGAGCAAAGCAAAGTAGCATTCAACGGGCGTGATCCGATCCAGCTTGAGCAGACGGTCTCAGATATACGCCACAACAATGCAATTGCGGTTGCGGGTGACGCCAGTAAACCTGCGCAGGCGCAAGCCACCCTTGAGAAGGTACTTAAGGCTTTCGGCAGGCTGGACATACTAGTGTGCAATGTTGGAGGTGGACGCTCCGTACCCCCCGGGCAGGAAAGTTACGATGAATGGCAACGGGTATTTGAATTGAACCTGTGGAGCGCAACCACAATGATCGAAACTTGCCGGCAGGCATTAGCCGAGACACAGGGAGTTATTGTATGCATTTCGTCAATCTGCGGCCAAGAAGTTGTGCCGGGCGCTCCCGTCACATACTCGGCTGCCAAGGCCGCACTGAACGCCTATGTCCGCGGTTCGGCACGCCCCTTGGGCGAACTGGGCGTTCGGATCAACGCAATCGCTCCTGGTAACATCCTGTTCGAAGAATCCGTCTGGAACCGTAAACTTAATGAAGACATCAAAGCCGTTGAGGATATCTTGAAACGCGATGTGTCGCTGGCAAAATTCGGATCTCCGCAAGACGTCGCCAACTTGGCACTCTGGCTGGCTTCGCCAGCGGCGGGTTTTACTACCGGAAGCATCTTTGTAACTGATGGCGGCCAGGTCCGCTCGTAAGGAAAAATACGATGAAGTGTCACCTTTGTGGCAGTGAGGCGATCGAGACCGTTTCCGGAAAGGTTCGGGATCGCCCCGAAATTCCTATCCTCCGTTGTGTTTCGTGCGGACTGGTGTTCCTAGGCAGTTTCTCGCATGTGCATGAGTCTTTTTATGACACGGACTATACCGATGAAAACCATGCGGAACATGATTGGCAGGCTTTTCTGAACGACTGCCGTCAGGATGACGAGCGACGTTTCAGGCAGTTGCGCCCCGTGATCGCCAATCAGAACTTCCTTGATGTGGGTTGCGGCGCCGGCGGCGTCCTACTGATGGCGCGCGAACACTGCAGGCAGGCAACAGGTGTGGAGCCGCAGTCGCGCTGGCGTGGCGTGTTGACTGAAGCAGGCGTCAAAACGGTTGCCTCGCTGGGTGAGGTGCCGGACGCCAGCCAGGACGTCATCTCGCTCTTTCATGTGCTTGAGCACATTCCGGATCCTGTGCCCTTTCTTCGTGAATTACTGACCAAGAGCACACCGGGCGGCCGCATCCTGATCGAGGTGCCCAATGCCGATGATGCACTGCTAACCCTCTACAGGAACAAGGCGTTTTCGGAATTTACGTACTGGAGTCCCCATCTGTTCTTGTATAACCCCGGTACCATAGCGCGTCTGCTCGAAAAAGCAGGAATTAAGAGGGAACATTTCTCCATTAGCCAATTTCAACGCTATCCCTTGTCCAACCATCTGATGTGGTTGTCAGAAGGTCGCCCCGGTGGCCACGCTACGTGGTCTTTCCTAGACTCGCCCCTGTTGAATGAAGCCTATGCTGCCCAACTTGCTACCTTTGGGCGTTGCGATACTTTGATTGCCTGGATAGATACATGACCGATCGATTGAAGAAATTTGATCTCACTGGCAAGACAGCCCTGATCACCGGTGCCGCCGGCTTACTGGGCGTAGAGCATGCGGCAGCGCTGCTGGATAGCGGCGCGATGGTTGTGCTAACCGACATGAGCGCCACCGCGCTTGACGCCGCAGCGCAACATTTGAGTGAGCACCACGATCGCGCGAGAATCCTGATCGCAGTGATGGACGTGACCGACCCGGCAGCTATAAGCGTTGTCGCGGAAATGCTGTCCGGACGTGGTTTGCGTGTGGATATTCTGCTGAATAACGCAGCCATCGACCCCAAGGTCAAAGGCGACCAAGGAGTGGTTGAGACTTCGCGCCTTGAACACTTTCTCCTAGACCAATGGAATCTACAGGTGGCTGTCGGCCTGACTGGCGCGTTCCTGTGCAGCCAAGTCTTTGGCAGCGCGATGTCGCGGGACGGAAAGGGCGGCGTCATCCTGAACATCGCTTCCGATCTCTCGGTCTTTGCCCCCGACCAGCGGCTCTATCGCAAGAATGGCCTGCCCGATGAGCTGCAACCCGTGAAGCCGGTGACCTATTCGGTGATCAAGGCAGGGCTGATCGGATTGACCCGTTATCTGGCTACCTACTGGGCTGACAAGGGCGTGCGCTGCAATGCCCTATCGCCCGGTGGCGTCTATAACGGCCAAGGCGATGAATTTGTCCAGAGGCTAACCTCTCTGATTCCACTTGGGCGGATGGCCGATACGGATGACTACCGGGCTGCGGTACAATTTCTCTGCTCGGATGCCTCGGCCTATATGAATGGGCAGAACATCGTTATGGATGGAGGGCGTAGCGTCCTGTAACTGGTCGCTTTCAGTTCGAATTCATTAACCGTTGAAAATTTAATGACAATCATGCTGTTCGGTATCGGAACCGTGCTAATGCTTCATCGCGTGCAACCGGAACGTGAAAGCGATTTTTCCCCCAATGGGGATATGGCTGTCTCGCCAAGGTTTCTCGAGGGTTTCATTCGGGATGCCCAACAGCGGGGCTATACCTTCGTAAGTTTGGACTATTTGAGTGAACAATTAATGGTCGGCTCGGGGGAAAAGCTTCTGGCGTTGACGTTCGATGATGGCTACCGGGACAATTTCACTGTGGCCTATCCCCTGCTCAAGCGCCTCAATATCCCCTTTGCCATCTACGTCACCACGTCGTTTCCAGACGGTGAAGCGGTCCTTTGGTGGTATGCCGTGGAAGGGTTGCTGCAGGGTCATGACCATATCACATTGGCTGAAGGGCGTGTGTTGCCCTGCCGTACAACCCAAGAGAAGCTAGATGCCTTTGTTTTTCTGCGGCAGTCGATTATGGCACTGTCAAGTGACGGGCTGGAAGGGGAGGTTAATGCAATGCTCGGACTAGCGGATTTCGACTGGCGGCAAATGTGTGTAGCGGAAGCCTTGAGTTGGGATGATCTTTGCACGCTGGCACTGGATCCCCTTGTGACCATCGGTGCGCATACCGTGACCCATCCGGTTCTGGCTGAACTGTCTGCGGAACAGGCCTGTGCCGAAATGCGCAATAGCCGGGAGCGGATCGAAGCTCGCATCGGCGTGCCCGTCACGCACTTTTGCTACCCCTTCGGTAGCCGCGACGAGGTCGGAACCCGGGAGTTTGACCTGGCTCGTAAGCTGGGTTTCAAGACCGCCACCACGACCCGCTGGGGCAATATTTTCCGCGCACACCGGGCCCATTTGCATGGGCTGCCGCGAGTGCCGCTGACCAATGCATTCAGCTGGGACGGCTTTCGCCGGCAGTCCCTCCGGCGCTTCTGGCGCGGGCGCGTGGTCAGCGCATGAAAATCGCGATGCTCAACACCTTCGACGGCGGGGGCGGCGCTGCCCGTTCGGCCTATCGCCTGCACCAAGGGCTCGTGCGAAGCGGGGTCGCGTCGCGCTTCGTTACCCAGTACAACAAGCGTGCCGATCCTGCCATCGTTTGCGGAAGCAGTCGCATCGAGAAGCTGATCGCGCTGCTGCGGCCGCTGGCGGACATGCTGCCCATGAAGCTGTACCGGAAGCGGGGCCGCAGGCAGCCCTTCTCCACCGCCTATGTTCCCGTCGCGCAGCGGGTCAGGCAGGCCGTTGCGGAAGCGGATGTGCTCCATTTGCACTGGGTCGTCCACGGCTTCGTCAATATCCCATTTCTACGGCAGGCGCGCCGCCCCATCGTCTGGACCCTGCATGATTCTTGGGCCTTCACCGGGGGCTGCCATCTGCCGGCGGGGTGTCGACGCTACCGAGAGGCTTGCGGCCGCTGCCCGCAACTGGGTTCCCGGCGCGAGGCCGATCTGACGCGCCTGAACTGGCAGCGGAAATTGCGGGCGTGGAGGGATGTAGACATGGTCGTCGTCACGCCGAGCAACTGGCTGGCGGCATGCGCCCGCAGCAGCAGCCTGTTTGCCGGGCGTCGCGTGGAAGTGATTCCCAACGGCATCGATACCGATGTCTTCAAGCCGCTGGGTCGCGTGGCATGCTGCCGCATTCTGAACCTGCCCGAGGACAAGCACCTGATCCTGTTCGGAGCGATGGGCGCCACCAGCGACGAAAACAAGGGATTCGAACTACTGCGCCAGGCCATGGCTGCCCTGCCGCGACAGGTGGCCGGAAAGGAATGCATGCTGGTGGTGTTTGGCTCACAGCAGCTCGACCTGCCGGACCTGAATATCGAGGTGCGCTTCATGGGCACGCTGACAGACGATATCGCGCTATCGGTGCTGTATGCCGCAGCGGATGTCATGGTGGTTCCCTCCAGACAGGAAAACCTGCCCAACACCATCATGGAGGCCATGGCCTGCGGGACACCCGCTGTGGCATTCCGCACGGGCGGCATTCCCGACCTGATCGAACACCAGCACTCGGGCTACCTGGCCGAGCCCTTCGATACCGGGGATCTGGCCCAGGGGATTGCGTGGACACTGGAGCAGTCCGGCCTGGGGATCCATTGCCGCCAGAAGGTCGAAAGGGAGTTCGCCCTCGATGTGGTAAGCGCACGCTATGTGAAGCTTTATTCGGAATTGACAGGGAACGGACATGGTCGCCAGTAGCGCCGAATGGCGATTTGCGCCGGTGCAAGAAAGTACGTCGGAGACATTAAAGCGGCGAGAGCGCGTATCCAGCCCTCCCGCAAACAGGATGGGAATCTATGAGTGATCACTTGGTGAACGAAGAAAGAGTCCGTGAACGCAGTCCCGGCGAGAAATTCTACACGCGGGAAGTGGCGGCTCAATACGAATCGCTTCGGCAGAACGACCGATATTGGGCTTGGGAGAATGACGTCGTTGACCATTGCCTGCGCACGTTTCAGGTCGTCGATAAAATTGCCGATTGCCCTGTGGGTACGGGGCGATTTATGGATATCTACGCCAAGCACGGCCTGCAAGTGTTGGGCATAGACATTTCCCCAGATATGCTCAATGAGGCCGGTAAGAAGGTGGAGGCCAGCGGCTTGGCAGGGCGGGTTAAATTGATTCAGGCTGACGCTTCAAGCATGGCCTTGGATCACCCCGCTGCAGAAGCCTTGGTCTGCTTTCGGCTGTTGCATCTGATTTCCGACAATAATCTGGACGACCTGATAAAAGGATTGGCTGCGATGCCCTCGCGATATATTTTCCTGCAGCAATTTTCAGTGAAGGATTACAACCCTAGGCGAGTAGCGGGGAGAGTGCTGCATGCCATTGGTTCAGGCGAAATCGGTTTTGTCAGAAAGTTGAAGTATGTCTACCGCACGCTGCGAGCCCTGGTCGCGGCCTTGTTTGGCCCGAGGGAAGCTCCCTCCGTTAATCAGCACAAAGAAAACACGTTTTGTGATGTGACGTACGCGCATCCTTTGCCCCGCATCCTTGACGCCTTCGCGCGACATGATTTCCTCATGAAAAAAAGCTTTGACTTCAGGGACAATGCGCACCTGATGGGCGAGTCCGGCTGCTATCTTTCTATGGTTATTGTCATGCAAAAGGCCCCGCCGGTTGGTCGCTAAGGTACCTTTGATAGAATTGCTGGGTCGGGTCTATCCCGATCGCCGGGACCGATACGGCTACACGGTCCTGTCGCGGTCACGGGCAATTCGTGCGATCAAAAGAAGCGACGATGAAGCCGTGCGCCGCCTCATCGATACGGATGTGCTGGATACGCTTGTCACAGCACAGGCCATCCTTCCGCCAAGAATCGTTCGCGGCAGACAAGACGAATATGTCTTTCTTGTTCAAAAAAGAATCCGGCCGGTCCTGGTCCCGTCCGAATGGTCGCCCACGATGTTCGCCGATGCCGCACAGCTGGTATTGCGTGCAGAAAAGGCACTGTGCCTACATGGCATGACCGTTGACGATCCTCACCCATGGAATGTCCTTTTTGATGAAGGAAAACCTTATATTGTCGATATGGGGGCATTCAACGTAGTCGGCACAAGATTGCATTGGTCAGCCAAACTGGACGCCGACATTTGGCCCGCGGCAAGCGTCTTCAACGCGTTCTTTCTTAATGTCGTTACCCTGGCGGCGGCAGGCAGAGGGCATCATGTTCGGCGGGTACTGACTGACTGGAATCCAATCCCCGGATCCGATACAGCACTGTTGCTGCTGAAAAGCCCGGCAATGCTATTCCCATTCCTTGCGAACCGGCTTCATACTGTCATCTTTCGTTGGGCATGGCGGCTATTAACGCCCGTGGCTTCTGCGGCCCGGAAAAAGAAACTCAGGTTAGCCTATTTGACTGCGCTGAACCGGTATATCGAGCGGATGCGGGCCAGCATTGTTCGGCGGATGACCTCTGTCGATACCCACACGAATATCAGTGCCGGCACGGCCGATGCCATACGGACACTCATTGATCAGCACCCGTCGCAGCGCCTTCTGGTGTACGGGGCCAACCGGAAAACAGTTGACTACATCCATCATGCTGCAGGGACAGCCAGGCTTCTGGTTGTGTCGCCTGACGATGCACTCATAGACGGTCTTTACCGGTCTGCACCCGACCGCATGGCGGTCGCGGTAATGGACTTGCGCTCTCCAACGCCCGGCGCGGGTCCGGGCAATCGATGGATATCGCCCGCAATCGAGCGTTACAGATCCGAAGTCGGCGTATTTTTCTTCGACCTGGAAGAATTGGTCATTGAGAAATGCCTGACAGTTACTGAGCTGATCCAGGCCGCTCGCAACATGAGCGATGTGGCCGCATTAATTGTATTTGGCAAGCTGCCGCGCGATATCGATATTTCAGGCCGCGATTACGGCCAAACAGCGGATCAGGTATTGCTAGCCTGCCTGGAGCAGAACCTTGAGGCATTTGAAATCATTCATAACGACAGCAGCGAAATGGCAGTCGCCTTCGGCCACAACAACCCGAACTACCCTTCCCGTGAAATCTAAGAACAAGGTACTGTCACAAGGTCGAAGTTCATTTCTACCTACAGTTGACTATCAGAATACCGTATTCATAATAGACACTATCAGCACGGCTTATGCCGTTGCGATCATGGCGAAAGGCCGTGCAATTCACTGCATTTATGAATGCAAGGAAATCACTTGGCGCAAGGCTGACTATGTAGCGCTTTTCGACTTCATTCTCTCTGGTGTCACGTTTTTATCGAAAGAGGTGATATCTGTTCCGCACCCATATCTAAACCCCAGCAAGACATTGTTTGGACGGATTGTGCGACAGATTATGTTTGCTAGGTCAGTAAGGAAGCTGCACTCCCTAGATCCGAGCCGTACTTATATATCGTCAATGGTTTCATCGCTGCTAATTGCCAATAAACACCATGTGAAGTCGATCCTGATCGATGAAGGAATGGGTTCGGTAGTGGCGAGGAACCGCATTGCATTTCGTGGAAATCGATTTTCTGAACGGCTGAAAATCGCCATTGGCGATCGGGTATTGAGTTTTCAGTTTCCGAACAGCACACCGCAGATCACTTTGACAAATGACGTGCATCCATCGGTTGTGAAAAACCTAGACTACCGGGATTTTGAATCGAATGCCTTCTCATCGTCTTTAGGCCGGCTCAGCGCGCTGATGAAAAGCAGCAAACGCAATGTGCTTGTACTCTTGAAAGGGCCATCCTCGGGCGTTGCGGGGCATCCCGATGAAGCAGACCAGTACGGAGATGCCTATATCGAGTTTAATCTACGCGCAATTCTGGCCTACCTAGATCAGTTGCCGAGAGATATTTCCTCTGCGCTCTTTCTGAAATCCCACCCAAGCCTCGGCAGCAGTAGCGGAAAACTCACCGAGTTGATTGACACACTAGAAGGCAAAGGGATCGTTGCTTATGACGCCCTCAACTATATCGATTTTGCTGAAGCTTCATCCCTTCCCGCGGAGGGCCTGTTGCGCTATTTGCATTTCGAATATATTTTGGCGCTGGATGCATCCAGTTTGCTCTGGAATGTTGCCTACAGAGGGGGCGTCAAATGTTTTATGCCGTTAAAGCATATCGTTGAGTTTTCAGAAGTTGAGGGCGGTATTCATACAGAACTGTATAGGTTCCAGGACCAAATCAACCAGCTGATGGGTGGCCATGTGCATTTTTTTGATGTTGGAAGCACTCTTGTATGATGGCAAGCAAAGGACAGGAAAGAAGCGCAATGGCAGTCAAAATACCCCGTATATGCTTCGTCATAGATTGCCCGTTAAATGCCCTGATGGCGTCCTTTCTTGCCGGGCAGAGTGAAAGTGTTTACCTCATTTATGCCTTGGATCCTGCATGCAAGGATATAGATGAGTATCTCCGGGTGTCGAAGGCCTTGCTCGACGGTCTGAACATCGCATCCGAAAACGTCATTGAGATCGATTCTGCCCGCTTCTGGGGTGGTGAGAAAAATGATCTGCTGCCGGCCGTCCGCCAAGCCTTGGCGCCCCTGATCAAACAGCATCCCCGGGGAACCGTGTATTTCGGGAACTGCTTGACCAATCCGGTCGCCCTAGCCTTAAAACGTTTTGCCAAAGTCAATCACATTTACCATTCTCCGAGCGATTTCGTGAGCATGCTGTTTCCTCAAACAAACCCTTTGAAGTCAGGCTTCAAAAATCTGGCGAAGCGGATTCTTGGGCGGGAGCTCTACAAAATCGAGATCGGAGACTTCCCCGTCTATTCCTTACTGAACTTCGCTTCCCAGAAGGATTTCCAGTATCTGGATTTCAATGATTTCTCCTCGAAGGCTGTTGAGAGCATGCTCGCTGAATTGAGCCGGGAGCTGGATGGCACGAACAGGAACGTCATGTTGTTATTGGCTGGCGATGAACCCGAGCCAGGGGACAACAACCACTCGAATATTACCAAGTATCTGCAGCCGCATCTGGCGGCAGTGGAAATGCTGATGCAAGAGCACGGGTTGCAGGAGGTCACGCTCTGGATTAAGGAACACAAATCCTATCTTCCCTTGGTGGCCGAGGAACGTATCCTGCTGGCTGACGGGTTTTCCAGATTGGGGTGTTCGGTGCGGTTTGTCGCCGATTATCTGCCGAAGGCGTATCGCCTGCTTCCGGGAGAGTGTCTCCTTAAATATTGTCGCTATGACCACATTATTGCGGAGCCGTCTTCATTCTTGCTGAACGTTGCGGGTAGCATCAACGCAGTGCTTGCAATCAGCCCATTTGCGCCTTACCGCAACGCAGACCAGATTAGGCGGAATAATGAGTTCCTGAAGATCAACGAGCTGCTGGCCAAGCCGTGCCGCGTTTACTAACTTACGGATCCGACAAGATGAAAGCAGTGATTCTGGCAGGCGGCCTTGGTACTCGAATCGCAGAAGAATCGAGCACCAAGCCCAAGCCCATGGTCGAGGTGGGCGGAAAGCCAATCCTCTGGCATATCCTTAAAACGTATTCAGCCCATGGTGTGAATGATTTTGTCGTATGCTGTGGCTATAAGGGCTACGTGATTAAGGAATACTTTGCCAATTATTTTCTGCACATGTCGGATGTTACTTTCGACCTTGAAAAAAACCAGGTGCAGGTGCACAACAACAACTCCGAGCCATGGCGAGTGACACTGGTTGATACGGGTGAATCGACGATGACAGGTGGTCGCTTGAAGCGTGTCAGGGCTTATCTCGACAATGATGATGCGTTTTGTTTCACCTATGGCGATGGTGTGGGTGACATTGATATCAGCGCACTAATCGCACATCACCGTCATGAAGGACTGCTTGCGACATTGACTGCAACGCAACCGCCGGGACGGTTCGGTACCGTTGAGCTAGAAGGTCACCGCGTACGCCGGTTTCAGGAGAAGCCGCATGGCGACGGTGCGTGGATCAATGCCGGGTTTTTCGTGCTTTCGCCCAAAGTTATCGACTACATCGACAACGATCAAACGATATGGGAGCAGAGCCCGCTGGAGCGATTGGCGCGGGAAGAACAGCTTAACGTATGGCGCCATGAAGGTTTTTGGCAGCCAATGGATACCCTGCGGGACAAAAATCACCTAGAAGAACTTTGGACGAGCGGTAAAGCTCCTTGGAGGGTCTGGTCATGACACCAGATTTCTGGCGTGGCAGGGACGTATTCATTACGGGGCACACCGGCTTCAAGGGTAGCTGGTTGTCGCTGTGGCTGCAAAGCCTTGGCGCCGGGCTGACCGGCTATGCCTTGAAGCCGCCGACGAGCCCAAGCCTTTTCGAGCGAGCTGGAGTCGCCGAAGGGATGGCATCGATCCAAGGAGACGTCCGCGACTTGGATGCTCTAACCCGTTCCATGCAGGCAGCTAGGCCGGAAATCGTTATCCACATGGCCGCCCAGCCCTTGGTACGGTATTCCTACCAAAATCCGGTAGAGACCTATGCAACCAATGTGATGGGCACGGTTCATTTGCTTGAGGCGGCACGCGTCACACCCACCGTGAAGGCCGTGGTCATTATCACGACTGACAAGTGCTATGAAAACCACGAGTGGGTCTGGGGATATCGCGAGAACGACACCATGGGGGGATATGATCCCTACAGCAACAGCAAGGCTTGCGCGGAGTTGGTGAGCTCGGCCTATCAGTCTTCGTTTTTCAATGCCCGTGACTATGCCCGGCATGGTGTCGCGCTAGCCTCTGCCCGTGCCGGGAATGTCATCGGTGGAGGAGACTGGGCTAAGGATCGTTTGATTCCCGATATCGTGGCTGCCTTCGAGCAGGGCAAATCCGTATGCATCCGCAATCCCCGCGCTGTGAGGCCTTGGCAGCATGTGCTGGAGCCCCTGCGGGGCTATCTGATGCTGGCTGAAAAGCTCGTTCGCGAGGGCCCTGTCTACGCTGGAGGCTGGAACTTCGGACCGAATGGCGAAGATACCAGACCGGTGCGCTGGATCGTCGAACAAATGGCCACACGCTGGGGGGAGGATAACCAATGGCATGTGGAAGAGGGCGAGCAGCAGCATGAAGCGGCCCATCTCAAACTTGATATTTCCAAAGCGCGGGACATGCTGGGTTGGTACCCCCAGCTTAGGTTGAACGATGCATTAAACTTGGTGGTCGACTGGTCTCGGCAGCGGCAAGCGGGAACGAATGTCCGCACGCTGACCGAGCAACAGATCACCGCCTATCAAAAACTGACCCAAATTTCATAATGCAGAACGAACAGACAAGCGCCATCCGCGCCCAGATCGCCCAACTGGTTGAGCAGTACGCTGAGATCGCCTTGGCCCAGCAACAGTTCAAGCCGGGAACCAGCACCGTGCCCCCATCGGGCAAGGCGATTGGCGCAGAAGAGTTGAAACTGATGGTTGAGGCGTCCCTTGATGGCTGGCTGACGACCGGGCGCTTCAATGATGAATTCGAGCAAAAGTTGGCCAAGTTTATCGGGGTGAAGCACCTCCTCACCGTCAATTCGGGGTCATCTGCCAATCTGGTGGCCTTCAGCACCCTGACCAGCTCCAAACTGGGCAACCGTGCCATCAAGCCGGGCGATGAGGTCATCGGCGTGGCAGCCGGCTTCCCCACGACGGTGAATCCCATCCTGCAGTTTGGGGCGGTTCCCGTATTTGTCGACGTAGAACTCGGCACCTACAACATCGACCCGGAAAAGATCGAAGCGGCCATCAGCCCCAGGACCAAGGCCATCATGTTGGCCCATACCCTGGGCAACCCCTACAACCTCTACGCGGTTACGGCCCTCTGCAAAAAGTATAATCTCTGGCTGATCGAGGATTGCTGCGATGCGCTGGGATCCACCTACGACGGCTGCATGGTGGGCACATTCGGCGACATCGGTACCTTGAGCTTTTATCCTGCGCATCACATCACGATGGGCGAGGGCGGGGCAGTGTTCACCAATAACAGCGAACTGCGGCAGATCGCTGAAAGTTTCCGCGACTGGGGCAGGGACTGCTATTGCCCGCCCGGCAAGGACAACACCTGCGGGCGTCGGTTCTGCTGGAAGCTGGGGGACCTGCCGGAAGGGTACGACCACAAGTACACCTACTCCCACCTTGGCTACAACCTGAAAATCACGGATATGCAAGCCGCGTGCGGCTTGGCGCAGCTAGCCAAGGCCGATGGTTTCATTCGGCGCCGCAAGGACAATTTCGCTTTCCTGAAAAACCGCCTCGCATCGTGCGAAGAGTTCGTGATCCTGCCCGAGGCGACAGCTAGGTCCGAGCCCTCCTGGTTCGGTTTCCCCATTACCCTGCGCGACAATGCACCGACCACGCGGGGCGACTTGCTCGACTACTTGAATCAGTTCCATGTGGGCACCCGCTTGTTGTTCGCCGGCAACCTGATGCGACAACCCTACATGCAGGGGCGTAATTTCCGAATCAGCGGCGAGCTAACCAACACCGACGTCGTCATGAACAAGACATTCTGGATTGGAGTGCAGCCCAGCCTGAGCGAGGAGATGCTCGATTATTCCGCGAGCCGGATCGAAGCCTTCCTCGGCGTTGCTTTTTAAGGTGGAGCGGTGAATTCTGGCACTTTCCGTTTTGACCCGCGGCAATTGCGCCGCACCGTGCTCCAGATGGCATTTTCCGGAGCCACCGTGCATATTGGCTGCGCTTTTTCCATCATCGAAATCATGGCGGTGCTTTACCGCGGGCGTCTTCGCTATCCGGGTAACGATCCCGAGGCCGCGGGTCGCGATTATCTCGTGCTGAGCAAGGGCCATGGCGTTATGGCTCAGTACGCATGCATGCGCGAGCTGGGGTGGCTGAATGATGAGGCGATACAGGGATATTTCTCTGATGGCAGTTCGCTCAAGGGGTTGTCCGATTCCCGGATTCCAGGCTTGGAGGTGACGTCGGGCTCCCTCGGGCATGGCTTTTCGGTCGGAGTCGGCCTAGCCCTGGCTGCCAAACGCCGCAACAGCGGCCAGAAAACTTTCGTCGTCGTCGGGGATGGGGAAGTCAATGAGGGAGCTGTCTGGGAAGGCGCGCTTTTCGCTGCCCATCATGCCCTGAAGGATTTCATGGTGATCGTGGACGAGAATGGCTTCCAGGCCATGGGCAGAACCAGCGAGGTGCTGGCACTCGACCCCTTGGCGCGAAAATTCGAGGCCTTCGGCTTCGAGACGGTCACGGTTGACGGCCATGACGAGCATGCCCTCGATAAGGCCATCACGGCCTTGGAATGCAGCGGGAGCTCAGCGCCCAAGGCAATCATCGCGCGAACGGTCAAGGGAAAGGGCGTGCCGTTCATGGAGAACGACAACAGGTGGCATTACACGCGGCTGACGGCTGAGACCTATCAGCAGGCCCTGGCATGTCTGGCGGAAGAGACGCGATGAGAGCTGCCTTTTCGAAGACGCTGGCCGATATCGCACGGGCCGACTCGCGCGTTTTGCTGCTGACCGGTGACCATGGGTATGCGCTATTCGACGAGTTCCGCAAGGCTTGCCCGAATCAGTACATCAATGCCGGCATCGCCGAACAGAACATGATTGGCGTCGCTGCTGGGCTGGCCCGTGCCGGCTTCAGGCCCTATGTCTATGGCTTGAGTGCCTTCGTGCCGATCCGGGTATTGGAGCAGATCAAGATCGACCTTGCTCACGACAGCCTGCCCGTCGTCCTGATCGGCGACGGCGCCGGCTTTGTCTACAGCCATCTGGGAACCAGCCACCAATCGACCGAGGACATCGCCGCCACCCGTGCACTGGCCAATCTTTATGTGTATTCCCCGGCCGATCGCCACGAGCTGACCCTCTGTCTCGAGTTGAGCGCCCAAGCCACAACCACCACCTACCTGCGGATCGGCAAGGCGGATCGGGGCGATGTTCACGCCGGCCCGGTTACGGCCAATATTGGCGACGTGTTGCAGGTTCGCCAAGGCGGGCCGGAACTGGTCTTTCTCGCCACGGGTTCCATGGTGCGCACAGCCATCGACATCGCCGAGCGCGCTTATCCCGAAGCGGCGGTTTGGAGCGCACCCTTTATCAAGCCGATTGACGAGGCCCGGGTCGTCGAAATCGCCCGCCAGGCCCGGATGATCGTATGCCTTGAGGAGCACTCGATCCATGCGGGCTTCGGCTCCCTCGTCACCGAACTGGTCGCCGAGCATGCACCCACCCGGGTGTTGCGGATTGGCGTCCGGGACCGCTACTCGAAGGCCTGCGGAACCTATGACTACCTGTTGCAGGAGCATGGGCTGGACGCGAGAGCCGTCACCGAGAGCATCGGGCAGTTCATGAAGCCTTCCCGATGAGGCGCATCGCCATCCTGGGGGCTTCGAGCCGAATTGCAGGGGACCTCATCCTCTGGCACGGCCGGCAGGCCGGCATCGAACTCCACCTATTTGTCCGCCGCCCCCAGGAGATGCTTGCTTGGCTTGAGCAGCGAGGCATCGCCGGCCAGGTCCGGGTGAGGTCCTATCAGGATTTTGGCGCGGACGACGCATACTTCGCGGCGATCAATTTCGTCGGCGTCGGCGATCCTGCCAAGGCCTTGTCCATGGGCCCGGACATCCTGGAGTTGACGCATCGGTTCGACAGCCTCGCGCTGGATTACCTGCAGCGCCATCCTTGCTGCCGCTACGTGTTCATGAGCAGCGGCGCCGCCTATGGCAGCCGTTTCGAGACGCCCGCGGAAGAGGAAAGTTCCGCCATCTTTCCTCTCAACGCCTTGGAAAAAAAGGACTGGTACGGCATGGCCAAGGCCTATGCGGAATGCAGGCACCGCGCCCATTCTGGGCTGCCGATCATGGACATCCGAATTTTCAATTACATCAGCGAGACCCAGGACCTGTCCGCGCGCTTTCTGGTCACGGATGCCATCCGGGCGATCCGGGACCGGACGGTGCTCATGACGTCCGCTGACAGGACCGTGCGCGACTATCTCCATGCCCGGGATTTCTGCGCCCTGATCGATGCGGTCCTGGCCGCGCCGCCGGTTAACGATGTCATCGACTGCTACAGCAAGGCGCCGATCGAGAAAGCGGAATTGCTGCAGGCCTTGCAGGAGGCATTCGGCCTGCGTTATGAAGTATCGCCCACCCGGACGGAAATCAACGCCACCGGTCTCAAGCCCTGCTATTACTCGCTAAACCGCCGCGCCAGCCGCTTGGGCTACCGGCCGGAACTCACCTCGCTGGAGGGGGTCCTTGAGGCCGTGCGCGGGATGCTGGCCTGAGATCGCTCGGCCCCGACCAGACCTGAAGAAGCTACCATGAATCGTCCCAGCGGTAACATCTATATCGATCCCTCCTATCCTGTCTTCAATCAGGACAGGCTTTTTGACCTTAGCGATCCGCTGCTCAATCGCGACGACCAGTTGCTGCCGTTCCATCGGCTACGGGAAGACCTGCGCGGCAGGGGCAAGTCCATCCATACAGCGGATCAGCTGTCGACCGTAGACGCAGGGGCAGAAGGAGCCAGCGCGTATATATCGCTTGGTATTCCTGACAACTTCCGTCAGATTGCTTCGGAGGGCCGGGCCAAGCTCAAAGCCTTCGTGATCATGGAGCCTCCCGTCGTCGCGCCGCATCTCTACCGGATGCTGCCTGAACTGACAGACGCCTTCGAGCGGGTCTATGTACACAATGTCGATGGCGATGGCTATGACATGGCTGGCGTGCAGCGTGACAAACTCAGGCGGCTGTACTGGCCACTACCCTATGACAAGGTGCTGGAGTCCTGCTGGAGCCAGCGTGACCGGGCCCACAGGATCGTGGTCATTAACGGTAGTCACAAGCCGCAGTCGTTTCGCGCGGAGCAATACAGCACGCGAATAGAGGCGATGGCGGCACTTGCGTCAGCTGGCGTCGTGGACTTGTATGGCCGGGGGTGGGAGCGCTGGTGGTCGCGGGAGGCTCTGTGGCTGCCCTATTGGCGCAACCGTCGCATCTTGATGTCGATCTACAAGGGGGCTTGCGCCTCCAAATTTGAAATGCTGCAGCGCTACAAGTTCTGCCTCTGCTTCGAAAACATGGCGATGAACGGCTATATCACGGAAAAGCTGTTCGATTGCCTGTACGCAGGAACCATTCCGCTCTATCTTGGCGCGCCGGATATCGAGCGCTACGTGCCAGAGGATGTCTATATCGATTGCAGGAAATACAGGTCGTGGCATGACATGTGGGCGCAGGTGCGCGAGCTTCCGCAGTCCCGCATCAATGCGATGCGGGAGGCTGGTCGCCAGTTCCTGGAGAGTGAAAGTGCGAGGCCCTTTGTCGATTCGCTGGAGAACTTGGTTCGGGAATGCGATGTCTGAGAACATTGCTCCGCTGGTCTCGATCTGCATTCCGACCTACAACTCGGAAGCAACGCTGGCGCAGACGCTGGCCTCTATCGTCGGGCAAAGCTACCTTCGGCTTGAAATTCTGGTGGTCGACAATGCCTCCACCGACAACACTGTCGAGGTGGCCTGTCGCTTTGATGATCCCCGTATCACGATTCACCAGAACGCCACGAACATCGGTGCGGAAGGGAACTTCAACCGCTGCATCGCACTCGCCAGTGGCTTTTACACCGCGATATACCACGCTGATGATCTGTATACAGCGCAGATGGTCGCGCAGCAGGTGGAATTCTTGGAGCGCCATCCCGAGGCTGGTGGTGTGCTTACCGAGGCCATGGTGGTTGACGGGCGGGGCCGCGAGTGTGGCGCCATCAGCTTCCCGGCCGAGCTGAGAACGCACGGCGCGCGGACTGTTACCTTCCCTGAACTGTTCAGTGCGCTGCTGCGCCACTCGAATTTCCTTATCTGCCCCAGTGCCATGGTCCGGACCTCGGTCTACAAGAATGACATCCAAGGCTGGCGTGGAGAGCTGTTTGGATCGTCGGCTGACTTGGATATTTGGTTGCGGATCG
The DNA here is from genome assembly GCF_000423285.1 of Laribacter hongkongensis DSM 14985. Lineage (NCBI taxonomy): Bacteria > Pseudomonadati > Pseudomonadota > Betaproteobacteria > Neisseriales > Aquaspirillaceae > Laribacter > Laribacter hongkongensis. The sequence continues at coordinate 28,831 of NZ_AUHR01000011.1, read as the reverse complement.
CCCGTCGGTCTGGACTGGGATTGCTGCCCGGCAAGCTCATGAAGTATCGGGTGAGCGATGCCCAATACTCTGCCAAGGTGCGTCTCCAGACTGCACGGGCCGACTTCTTCCGTGTGATGGACCATTATCTTGAGCAATACCATGTCCGCGTGCATGTGAGCCCTACCGATCTCGACAACTACCAGAAGTTGGTCCGCCGCGACACGGTGATGCGTGCCGCCAATCTGTTCCTGATGGATGACTTTTCCCGTTCGGCATTGCTCATGAAGGGCTTCCTCAATTACGCCACGCTGTCTGGGGCTTGGCAGAGCAAAAGAAGCTTTGGCGTTCTCGTGCTGGGGTTGTATTTGACCTGCGTGAATATCCCGGGACTGCGCCGATGGGGACAGTTCCCCCTCAGGCAGATGAAGCGGATCCTGCGGAAATAGGAATCTACACACTTGGTGTGGCTTATGAAAAGTTCTGAAGACAAACTGGGGCAAAGGCTCTTGATCCATGCTACCAACGTTCACCAGGGAGGAGGTCGAACGCTGCTGAATGCCCTGCTGAAGTTACCGTTGAAGCCCGGCACGACGGCCTTGTTGGATGCGCGCATGCCTTTGTTATCGACTAAGCTTGCCAGCACTACTGTTATCAGGGTGAAGCCCTCGATTCTAAGTCGGTTGCTTGCGGAACGCTGGCTCCGAGCCTTGGCCAGACCTGGCGATGTAGTCCTGTGCTTCGGCAATCTTCCCCCCCTGTTCAATGTGGTTGGGCGTGTCGTTGTGTTCGTGCAGAACCGGTACCTGATTGAGGATGTTTCACTGGGGCGCCTGCCGATCAAGGATCGCATGCGCCTGACGGTTGAGCGTGCCTGGTTCAGGATGCGTGCTGGAACAGTGGATGAATTCGTTGTGCAAACGCCCAGCATGAAGGACTCATTGGTACGCCATCTTTCGACCATAAAAATGAAGCCCGGACTTTGCTTAAGGATTCAGCCCTTCGTGAGTAACGAATCCCAATCCTGTCAGGCTAAAGCGGATAGTACCAATGAGACGTCTGACGTCTACGACTTTATGTACGTCGCATCCGGGGAGTGCCACAAGAACCATCGCCGACTAATCGAAGCCTGGATTCTGTTGGCGCAGGAGGGGTGCCGACCTTCACTTGCACTGACTATCGATATAGCGGAATTTTCCGATTTATGCGAATGGATTGATATCCAAAAGCAATTTTATCACTTGCGCATCGACAACAAAGGGGTGTTGCCGACGTCCCGGGTGGCCGATCTTTACAAGTGCTCCGGTGCGCTGATCTACCCGTCGACCTTAGAGTCTTTCGGTTTGCCCTTGATCGAGGCGAGGAATGCTGGATTGGCGGTCTTGGCGGGGGAGCTCGACTATGTCAGGGACATACTGAATCCTGATGAGACGTTCGATCCAAACTCTGCTGTCTCGATTGCTCGAGCCGTTAAGCGATTTATGCGTATAGAAGAACCGGCATTGCAAATTGTCGATGCAGGCACATTCGTCGCGTCCCTCGAGCGTGATTGAGGTAAATCGTGCAGTCTTACGTGGTTTTGTTGCACAACTCCCTCACGCTGACCTTGGTGGGGAGCATTTGGGCATGAGCAAACCCGCACCGGCCCGCTACAAGACGACCAACTGGGCCAACTATGATTCCGTGCTCAAGGCGCGTGGTTCCCTTCAGATCTGGCTGGACACCAACTTGCAATGGCAGGCCGAACCTTCCAGCAAGCCCAGCTGCTACACAACCTTCAGCGATGCAGCCATCCAGTTCTGCCTGTCCATCAAATGCCTGTTCGGTTTGGCGTTGAGGCAGACCATCGGCTTGATTGAAAGCCTGATCAAACTGGCAGGGTTGGACTGGCAAGTGCCGAATTTCAGCACGCTCAGCCGTCGCCAGCATTCGATTGCCGTCAAAATTATGGCTCAGCAACACGGACGAGGGCTTCAGCTGCTGATCGACAGTACGGGTATCCAGTTTCTTGGTGAGGGTGAATGGAGGCGCAAGAAACACGGTGCCGAATACCGGCGGCAGTGGCGCAAAGTCCATCTGGGAATCGATGCAGACACGTTGGAGATTCGCGCGATCGAAGTGACTGGCAACGGCGTGGGTGACGCCCTGATGTTGCCAGAGTTGCGCAACCAGATCCCATCTCACGAGCTGATTGCGAGCATCAGCGCTGACGGCGCGTACGACACCAACGCCTGTCACGCGGCCATTGCGGCACGCCACGCCGAAGCCATTATCCCGGTTCGCAAGAATGGTTGACAGTGGAAGGAGGATGGTGTGGACACCAAGGCGCAGACGTTTGAACGTCAGGTGGCCGAGGTGCAGATTCGCGCGGCACTCCTCAACCGCTTCACGCAGTTGGGTAGGTTAGTTACGGTACGCGTGGGGTAACTGCGTCTGGGGAAAGGGAAAGCTTCGCCTTCAGGTGATTTGTGCAACAAAGCCGATTCCGCTTCTGATCGCATTGATAGCTATGACGAAACTCTTGGTCTGGAAGCAGCGCCGCCATGTACTTTCGGCTCTTCTTCTGCTGGATACCACAATGGCAGCCGGATATCTGCTTTTGGCCGAGATCATGTTCAATATCGGAATGCGTCAGCTCTATCTGGAAATCCTTGCTTTTTTCATTCTCGGACTCCTGATTTCTCGTTTGGGGTCAGTCAAATAACTGGTGTGCAGGTATGCGTATTCTGATCGTATCTCAGTATTTCTGGCCGGAAAGCTTCCGAATCAATGAGCTGGTTCAATCACTTGTCAAGCGTGGCATCGCTGTAGATGTCTTGACCGGTAAACCTAATTATCCAGAAGGAAGGATTTACCCCGGATACCGGGCCGCTGGCAGCATGTACGAATTCTGGCAAGGCGCCAATATTTTCAGGGTCCCTCTGTTTCCTCGTGGATTCAGAAGCGGCTTCCGCCTGTTTCTCAATTACCTGTCGTTCATATTCTCGGGTACGATCCTAGGGGGGTGGCAACTTCGAAATACCAAGAGCGACGTCATCTTCATATATGCTCCATCCCCACTTTTACAGGCTCTTCCAGCGCTTTTCATCGGGTGGATCAAACGTATCCCTGTGGTAGTCTACGTCCAAGACTTGTGGCCGGAAAGCCTCGCAGCGACTGGTTACGTCCGCAATCCTTTCGTCATTCGCATGGTCGAGTTGTTGGTGAAGTGGATCTATCGTCGCTCAGATTTGATCTTGGTATCGTCGCGGCCGTTCAAGGGCTCTATAGAGAGGTTCTCGCCATCTGCTGAGATTATTTACTATCCCAACTCGGTAGATGTTTCGTTCTGTCATCCTGACAGCGGACTCAAGCCAGACGTGCCCGCTTTGGATAAGGGCTTTTGCGTTGTCTTTGCTGGCAATGTCGGCGCAGCACAGGCGGTACGTATCATCGCCGAGGCAGCAGAGCGACTTCGGGATCATGGTGATATCCGCTTTGTAGTGCTCGGAGCGGGGAGTGAGCTTGAATGGATGCGTGCCCGGATAGTTGAACTTGGACTGAACAATCTGTTCTTGGCTGGGAGATTCCCGGTTGAGGCTATGCCCAATCTACTGTCTCGTGCAGATGTCCTTCTCGTCACTCTTGCTGATCAGCCAATTTTTGCGGCTACGGTGCCCAACAAGATCCAAGCGTATATGGCTGTTGGTCGCCCCATCATTGCTTCAATGAATGGTGAAGGTGCGAGATTGATACAGGAAGCTGATGCTGGAATTTCGGTGCCTGCCGAGGATGGCGCGGCTTTGGTGGGGGCAATTCTAAAGCTGCATTCAATGCCAGCCGTGGACCGCGATCGTCTTGGAGAAAACGGTCGACGCTATTATCAGCAGCATTTCGATCACGAGCAATTGGTGGACAAGTTGATTGGCCATTTAACAAAAGCAATGAAAGCGAAATAATGAAAATACTGGTTCTCGGATCTAGCGGCATGATTGGTCGAACTATGTTTCATGTCCTTGCTCAACGCTCAGACTGGCAAGTTATTGGATCCATGCGCGCAAAGGTGTTCGAGGGGACCGCACCCGGCCCAATTGTAGGAGGCATTGATCTTACTAATTACGATCACCTAGAGCATCTCTTTGGCCAGACACATCCAGAAATCGTGATCAACTGCGCTGGTTTAACCAAGCATCTTCCCGAAGGGAATGCCCCCATCCCAGCATTGGCGATGAATGCATTGTTGCCTCATAGACTTGCGCAATTATGCGAGATTGCCAAGGCACGACTGATCCATGTAAGCACAGATTGCGTATTTTCGGGAAACGTTGGTGAATACAAGGAGCAAGATGCTACCGATGCGACTGATGTCTATGGCAAGACAAAGGCACTCGGAGAAGTAGTCACGGGTAACGTGGTCACATTGCGTACTTCCACCATCGGACACGAGCATGGCACTCGCTTCGGTTTGCTAGAATGGTTTCTTGCTCAAAATCAATGCAAGGGATTCCGGCATGCCATTTTTTCAGGGTTGCCTTCAGTGGAATTCGCACGCGTGGTACGAGATATTGTTATTCCCAACCAATCGTTGAGCGGGCTATATCACGTGGGGGCAAACCCAATCGATAAACTAAGTCTATTACAGATTGTGGCTCGCATTTATCAGAAGGATATCAGTATCGTAATCGATGAAACGTTCCGGATCAATCGCAGCCTGAATACCGATAAGTTCTCGATAGCAACTGGATATCGCGCACCGGCTTGGCCTGAACTAATTGAGGCGATGTATCAGGACCATATATTTATGGGGAAATCGTATGTTTGATGAAAGTGTTTTGATGATCACCGGAGGAACCGGCTCTTTTGGCCATACCGTGCTCAATCGCTTTCTGAATACTGGAGTTCGTGAGATTCGGGTATTCAGTCGAGATGAGAAAAAGCAGGAAGACCTTCGTATCGCGCTCAATAATGAGAAGCTGCGGTTCTATATCGGTGACGTACGTGATCCAGAAAGCCTTCGTGCTGCCATGAAAGGTGTCGATTATGTTTTTCATGCGGCAGCGCTGAAGCAGGTACCGTCCTGTGAGTTCTATCCAATGGAGGCGGTAAAAACCAATGTGATCGGAACGGAAAACGTGCTGAAGACTGCCACGGAGTTCGGGGTGCAACGGGTGGTTGTGCTCAGTACCGACAAGGCGGTCTATCCGATTAACGCCATGGGGATTTCCAAGGCCATGGCGGAAAAGGTCATGGTTGCCTCTGCTCGTGCACAAGGACCTTGCGAAACAGTGTTTTGTGCGACTCGATATGGCAATGTTATGGCCTCGCGGGGGTCTGTGATTCCTCTGTTTGTATCGCAGATTAAGTCTGGTAATCCAATCACTGTGACTGATCCGAATATGACCCGCTTCCTCATGTCGTTAGAAGACTCGGTGGACTTGGTGTTGTATGCATTTCAGTATGGACAGCAAGGTGATATTTTTGTACAAAAGGCTCCTGCCTCGACTGTTGCTGATTTAGCGCAGGCTCTCAAAGAGCTTTTTGGTAGTGATGCTGCGATCAAAACTATCGGTACTCGCCATGGGGAGAAGCTTTACGAATCACTCATTTCCCGCGAGGAGATGGCCCATGCCAAGGAAATGGGCAATTACTATTGTATCCCTGCTGACAATCGAGACCTCAATTACACAAAGTACTTCAGTGAAGGCGATCAGGATATCTCCCTGTTGGATGACTACACATCGCATAATACTCAGCGTCTTAATGTTCAGGAGATCAAGCAGTTGCTGTTGGGACTGGATTTTATTAAGGAAGAATTAAATGCTTAAGGTCATGACAATAGTTGGAACACGCCCTGAACTGATCAAAATGAGTAGGGTAATTGCCGAGTTGGATCTACACACCCAGCATGTGTTAGTTCATACCGGGCAAAACTATGACTACGAACTCAATCAGCTCTTTTTCGAAGAGCTGGCTATCCGCAGGCCAGATCATTTCTTGGAAGCCGTCGGAAGTAATGCTGCTCAGACCATCTCACGCGTCATTGAAAAATCAGACGAGGTCATGGAGCAGGAAAAGCCTGATGCTGTCTTGCTTTACGGCGACACCAATTCTTGCTTGGCGGTTATTTCGGCCAAGCGTCGGAAGATACCCGTATTTCACATGGAGGCCGGCAACCGCTGCTTCGATCAGCGCGTTCCCGAAGAGCTGAACCGCAAGGTATTGGACCACCTCAGCGATATCAACTTGGTACTGACAGAGCATGCGCGTCGCTACCTGATTGCAGAAGGCGTTCGCCCGGAAACCATCATTAAGACTGGTTCGCACATGCGCGAAGTGCTTGATTATTACATGCCTAAGATCCAAGCATCGGATGTTCTGGCGCGTATGGGGCTTGAACTTGGGCGGTATTTTATTGTGAGTGCTCACCGTGAAGAAAACGTTGATACTCCTAAGAACCTCACCGATATGGTGGAGACGCTTAATTCCTTGGCGGCGCAATACCAGCTCCCGGTCATCGTGTCGACTCATCCGCGAACTCAGAAGCGTCTGGATGCGCTTAACGGCGTTTATCTGGACAGCCGTATCCAGTTCCTTAAGCCATTCAGCTTCTGTGATTACGTCAAACTTCAAATGGAGGCGCTCTGCGTCGTTTCAGATAGTGGGACCATCACTGAAGAAGGTTCTTTGCTTAACTTGCCCGCAGTGACTATTCGGAATGCACACGAGCGCCCGGAAGGAATGGATGTTGGCACTCTGATCATGGCAGGTTTAAGAAAGGATCGGGTACTTGATGCAGTGCGTGTAATCATTGCACAGCATGAACGAAACGCAAGGGTGATGGCACCTGTAGAGGACTACGAAGCACAGTCGGTTTCCAAGAAAATCTTGCGCATAATCTTGAGCTATACCGATTACGTAAATCGAACTGTTTGGCGAAAAGACGACTGAGAAATGGCTGTCCTCATAACCGGAGCGAATGGATTTGTCGGTTCTGCACTGTGTGAAAGGCTGAGCAAGGCTCGGCTATCGGTGCGCTGCGCTGTTAGAAAGCAGACTATGGCACAAGACCGCAACAGAGAAATTGTGGTGGGCAGCCTCTCGTCTGAAACCGACTGGGCAGTTGCCCTCAGAGAGGTGGATCAGGTCGTACATTTGGCTGCCCGTGTCCATATTATGAATGATAAGAGCACGGACCCATTAGCTGAGTTTCGTCGCGTCAATGTTGAGGCGACTGTCAATCTTGCTCGCCAAGCAGCATCTGCCAGAGTGAGTCGCTTTGTATTTATAAGCTCTATCAAGGTGAACGGCGAATTCACTGAACCGGGGAGACCTTTTACTGCAGATGATGTGCCCAAACCGGAAGATCCATATGGAATATCGAAGTGCGAGGCAGAAAAATTGCTCCGAGAAATTTCGGCAAGCACTGGTATGGAAGTGGTGATTATTCGGCCGCCTTTGGTGTATGGGCCAGGGGTGAAGGCGAACTTCGAGTCCATTATGCGCTGGCTGGCATGTGGTTTACCGATACCACTGGCTGCTGCGACCGAAAACCGCCGTAGCTTGGTCGCTCTGGATAATTTGGTGGACTTGATCGTGACGTGCTTGAATCACCCTGCAGCGGCGAACCAGACTTTCCTGGTAAGTGATGGCGAAGACCTTTCTACGGCACAACTTTTCAAGCGCATGGGGGCTGCGATGGGGCATTCGGCACGACTATTTTACCTGCCGCTTGTATTGTTGAAGCTGGGGGCGATCGTATTAAATAAGCCAAGCATATATCAGCGTCTGTGCGGTTCATTGCAACTGGATATTGCCAAAACTATTCAACTATTGGATTGGACTCCTCCTGTGTCAGTGGATGAAGAGCTGCGGCGTGCTGCTGAAAGTTTTAAGCGATGAAGCGTTTGTTTGACTTGGTGCTGGTGTTGGTGGTCACCGTATTTTTGGCGCTGCCAATTGTAGCTGTGGCGGTGGCCGTTCGGCTGACTTCCCCAGGGCCCGCTCTTTACTGGAGCGACCGGGTCGGTCGCTACAATCGTATCTTCAAAATGCCCAAGTTCCGCAGCATGCGTATTGATACCCCTGCGGTGGCTACGCACCTGCTGCAGAACCCGAGCCAATGGCTGACCCCGATTGGCTCCTTTCTGCGTAAATCCAGTTTGGACGAGTTGCCCCAGTTGTGGAGTATTCTGAAAGGCGATATGAGCTTTGTGGGCCCACGACCTGCGCTGTTTAACCAAGAAGATCTAATTGCCTTACGCACTGAAAAGGGCGTGCACGAACTGGCGCCAGGCCTGACTGGGTGGGCACAAATCAACGGAAGAGATGAACTGCCGATTCCTCGGAAAATTCAATTGGACTTGGAATATCTGCAGCGACGGTCGCTACTGTTCGATCTGAAGATTTTATGGATAACGGCATTGAAGGTTCTGGCAAGACATGGAGTGTCACATTGAAAAAAATAATAGATTATTTTCAGGGCTCAGGACTCAAGAGACTCCACGCCATGACAAAACCTCTGATTAAACTGGCCCTGCCTATCTTGGCATTGCCTAGAGCGGCGAAGCGCTTCATCGTCTTGTCCGTTGATTTGGGGCTCTGCATCCTGACGGTATGGCTGGCCTACTACCTGCGACTCGGCGAGTTTGTCGCGTTGTCTGGTACTGCCTTGTGGGCCGTTGGTGCTTCCATTGGTATTGCGCTGCCTATCTTTATCGTGTCAGGACTTTACCGGGCTATCTTCCGTTACAGCGGCTGGCCGGCTTTATTGGTGGTGTCTCGTGCCGTGGGCATTTACGGTTTGCTGTATGCGTCTATCTTCACCGCCATCGGGGTAACTGAGGTTCCCCGCACTGTAGGTATCATCCAGCCCATATTGCTGCTACTGCTCGTCGGTGTTACACGAGCTTTGGCTCGTGTCTGGTTAGGTGACCAGTACCTGAATATCCTGAAAAAAGCCTCTCGCTCCAAGGTTCTTATTTACGGTGCGGGCTCAACTGGACGTCAGCTAGTTGGTGCTATGGCTAATAGCCATGAGATGCAAGTCGTTGGGTTTCTCGACGACGATGATCGCCTCCATGGTCATGTATTAAATGGCCAGCCCATCTATAATCCATCAGATCTCGTCAACCTGGCTCCGACATTAGCCATCAGCGATGTGTTGCTGGCCATGCCCAGTCTGAGTCGCAAGCGACGCAACGAAATTCTGAGCCAGATTCGCACAACACGCGTGGCCGTACGCACCTTGCCTAGCGTCACCGACTTGGCTCAAGGCAAGGTAAGCGTCTCGGATCTGCGTGAACTCGACATTGACGACCTGCTCGGCCGAGAGCCTGTCAGGCCCAATCACGTCCTGCTGGCCATGAATGTGCGCAGCAAGGTTGTCATGGTGACCGGCGCTGGTGGTTCGATCGGAAGCGAATTGTGCCGTCAGATCCTTGCTGTTGGACCAAGCAAGCTGCTGCTAATTGAGCAGAGTGAATTCGCTCTCTATAACATTCACCAAGAGCTCGAAGAAAAGCTCTCTGGTCGTGATATCGTCTTGGTGCCCTTACTGGCCTCAGTACAGGACGACGAGCGGATGCACGAAATCATGTCGACTTGGCATCCTGACACGGTCTATCACGCCGCTGCCTACAAGCATGTACCCTTAGTCGAGCACAACCCTGCCGAGGGTATCAAGAACAACGTGCTCGGCACCATGCGTACAGCTAAAGCTGCTGCCGAAAACGACGTTTCTGACTTCGTCCTAATCAGCACCGACAAAGCAGTGCGTCCGACCAACATCATGGGTGCCAGCAAGCGATTGGCGGAAATAGTGCTGCAGGCACTTGCTTCAACAAGCCCAAGTACCAAATTCAGCATGGTCCGCTTTGGTAATGTGTTGGGCTCGTCAGGTTCGGTGGTGCCCAAGTTTCGCCAGCAAATCCGTGACGGTGGCCCCATCACGTTGACCCATTCCGAGATCACCCGCTATTTCATGACGATCCCTGAAGCCTCTCAGCTTGTGATCCAGGCTGGTGCAATGGCCAAGGGCGGTGATGTGTTTGTCCTTGATATGGGCCAGCCGGTCAAAATCATGGACTTGGCGCGGCGCATGATCGAACTCTCGGGATTGACCATCAAAGATGAGCAAAACCCAGACGGCGATATTGAGATTGAAATCACCGGCCTGCGCCCCGGTGAAAAGCTCTATGAGGAATTGCTCATCGGCGACAATCCTAAGCCTACATCTCATTCTCGGATCGTGAAAGCCCACGAAGAGTTCATTCCTTGGTCAGAGTTGGAGGGCAAACTGAAAGCCTTGGAAGTAGCGCTCAATGTGAATGATGTCGGCGTCATTCGCTTGGCAATGAAAAAGCTCGTCAGTGGCTATACGCCGAGCGATGAGATTGTCGACTGGGTGTATTTGGAGCAAGAATCCGAGGTACAGGCTCTCGGATTGGCGGGGTAAGTGTCCACCCCGGACGATTGCAAACGCGTTTTTTGAACAATTATAGGCGCTATTTATGCCATTTCTTCATTGGACTGCCCCGGCTCTTGTAGGCAATCCTGCCCTATGAGTTGAGCATAGGAGGATGTCCATGAGCACACAGCGTTTCACCCCTGAATTCAAAGAAGAGGCCGTCAAGCAGGTCACTGAGCGCGGTTACTCTGTTGCCGAGGTTTCCGCCCGGCTTGGGGTTTCCAGCCACAGCCTGTACAAATGGGTGAAAGCAGTCAGCCCGGACAACCCGGAGAGACAGGCTGCCGGGCTGATCGAGGCCGGGAGAGAAATCCTTCGCCTGAAGGCGCAACTGCGTCGCACAGAAGAAGAGCGGGATATTCCAAAAAAAGCCGCGCGGTACTTTGCCAGGGAGTCCGGGGGTAATCCCCCCGTTTTTAACGGGAGTCAGAAGTAGAGCTATGCGACCATGGCCAGCCGCTGTTTGGGGGTGATACCGCCCAAAGCCATGTTTGGGCGTTCGTGATTGTAGAGCCAGAGCCAGTTCGTGGCGTAGTCCTGGACCTCGGCAATCGACTCGAACAGATAGTGGCCAAGCCAGTCGTAGCGCACGGTGCGGTTGAAACGTTCGACATACGCGTTCTGCTGCGGCTTGCCTGGCTGGATAGGGTCGAGCCGGACTCCATTTCTCTGCGCCCACTCGGTCAGCGTCTTGCCCACGTATTCCGGGCCGTTGTCACTGCGAATGGCCGTCGGTTTGCCCCGCCACTCGATCACCTGGTCCAGTGCACGCACCACCCGCTCCGCCGGTAAAGACAGGTCAATGTCCATCGCCAGCGCTTCCCGGTTGAAATCATCAATGATGTTGAGCAGCCGGAAACGACGTCCATCAGCCAGCTGGTCATGCATGAAGTCCATTGACCAGCACTGATTCATCGCGTCGGGCACCGTCAGGGGTTCCGGTTTCTCGCGCACGATCCGTTTGCGCGGTTTGATGCGCAGATTCAACTCAAGCTCGCGATAGATCCGGTACACCCGCTTGTGGTTTCATGGAAAGCCTTTAACGTTACGTAGGTACAAGAAACACAAGCCGAAACCCCAGTTGCGCTGGTTGTGGGTCAACCGGACCAAGTGGTCAGCAATCCCGGCATTCTCGGCTGAGCATTTCACCTGATAGCGATAGCAGGTTTCGCTGATGCCAAACGCCCTGCACGCCACACGGATGCTCGTGCCTCGGCGCTGCACTGCCCGATGTGCCATCTCGCGCCGACGAGATGGCTTCACCACTTTTTTCGAGGGCTTCCTTGACGATCTCGGCCTTCAGGCGCTCTTCGGCATACATCTTCTTCAGCCGGACGTTCTCGGCTTCCAGTTCCTTGAGCCGCGCCATAAGCGACGCGTCCATGCCGCCGAATTTGGCGCGCCATTTGTAGAACGTCGCTGAACTGATGCCGTGTTCCCGGCAGAGCTCAGGCACCGGTTTGCCGCCCTCCGCCTGCTTCAGCACTGCAATGATCTGGCTGTCTGAAAACCGTGATGTCTTCATCGGGTAGAACTCCCTCTATGCGAGAAAATTCTACTTCTGAATCCCTTTAATTTCCGGGGGGATTACCCACAAAGCCATCCGGACTGATAACGGCAAGGAATTCTGCAGCCGTGCGATGTTGAGCTGGGCACACGCCCGTGGTGTGCAACTCTTTCTCATCGAACCGGGTAAGCCCAATCAGAACGCCTGTATCGAATCGTTCAACGGGCGTTTCCGGGACGAGTGCCTGAATGAACACTGGTTCACCAGCCTGCGCCATGCCCAGGTCGTTATCGAAGCCTGGCGTAGGGAATACAACAACGAAAGGCCGAAGAGGGCACTGGGTGGTTTGACGCCAGCAGCCTATGCCGAATCTCTCGCTGAGAAATCAGGTAAATTAAGCTCGGACTCTAAAGCCCGCTGCTACTGAAAACGGGGGAACGTCGCAACTACCTGAATTGCGAGTTCACGACGTCACAGCCTGACCAGACCTGGGTGACGGACATGACTTACATCCGTATCTGGCAGGGCTGGCTTTATCTGGCGGTGGTGATCGGCTTGTTCTCACGCAAGGTGGTGGGCTGGTCAATGAAATCGGCATTGATCCGCGAATTGGCGCTGGACGCTCTGCTGATGGCACTGTGGCGGCAGCAAACCTGCTGGTCGCGTGCTGGTCCATTCAGATCAGGGCTCGCAATATGGCAGTGATGACTGGCGCCGTTTCTGCCTCTCCCGCAACCTTGAACCCAGCATGAGTCGACGTGGCAACTGCCAGGATAATGCCGTGGCAGAGTCCTTCTCCAGCAGCTTGAAGAAGGAGCGTATCCGCAAACGGATTTACAAAACCCGCGACCTGGCCAAGTCAGATGTATTCGTATTCGATTACATCGAAGCTTTTTACAATCGAACCCGCCGCCACACGCACCTAGGCGGCATCAGCCCCGAGGCCTTTGAGCGGGCCTCGGCGTGAGGCAGGAGTTTGTCTACTGACCCCGGGACAGTCCACATTGTCGACTTGGTGTGCTGCGAACAAGGGGCCGAAGCTGATTGTCAGGCTTGGCTGGATAGATAGGTTACCAGCTCGGACAGCCTTTTCCTTCTCAAAAACAGGCAAAAATGCTGGCTTTTTGTATCAGCGTTAGCTCAAATTACGCATGTAAGCAGCAAATCCCGACAACAACATCTCGATGGATACTGCTGTCAAAACCAGCCCCATCAGGCGTTCCATGGCTGTAATGGCTTGTTTACCCAGCCATTTCTGCAGTCGGTCGGAAAACAGGAACACGGCGAGTGTGACCAAGATGCTGATGGCCACGGCGAGTGACCATTCGATCATCCGGGTCGGGTCATTCGTGGCCATCAGCATGACCGTGGCCATGGCAGATGGGCCGGCGATGAGCGGGATGGCAATCGGCACGATGAAGGGTTCGGGGCTGGGGTTGTCCGCCGCGCCAAACAGTCCGCCAGGGCTGGGGAAAATCATCTTGATGGCGATCAGGAACAGCACCACGCCGCCGGCGATCTTGATGGACTCGTCCGTCAGGTGCAATACCCGCAGGAACGACTGGCCGAAAAACAGGAAAATCAGCAGGACCACCAAGGCAATTGCACATTCGCGCACGATGATGTGACGGCGCCGCTCGGGCTCTACCTGCCGCATGGAAGCAATGAACAACGGAATGTTGCCCAGTGGATCCGTGATCAGGATGAGCAGGATGGTAGCGGAGATAAACGAGGGTTCCACGGTCTTGGTACGGGTTGGCTGAGCGTGGCCGGGATTATGCCATGCCAGTCGTCTTGCGCTGTCAGATGGCGGCACCCGATGCCTCAGGTCTGGAGCCGGACGGCGAATTTGCGCTACAACACCGGCCTCTTGGTCACGTCGGAGGTATCTGCTATCCGGGAGCACCGACGCTTTGTTACACGACAAGCCTGATCTGCCGCGTCCTGGATCTTCGGCCGGCATCGGTTTCAAGGAGCCAGGACAGGCTCGGGAGTGAGGCGGGAGCTTGCCTAGCCGCCTCTGGAACAGTCCATGCGGGGGCACCATGGCTGGGGCGAGGCTGGGGAACCGGGGCCATCCCGCGCGCTGGGGTCCTGTCTTTCGTACTTTGAACGCGCGCGGGCTGGATCCTGCTGGGTCTGAACGGCCGAAAGAAAGCCGTCAGCAGGAGCGCGCGGGAAAAGGCACTCCTGCCGCCATCGTCATCCGGTTTGCGCTTCATAAACTCTGCGACATGACCGCAGGCTCTTTGTCGCTCCTTGGCGCCGGACCCGGGTGCGGCCCACCGAGGCCCCGGTTCTCAGTCCGCAGCCTTGTCGCGCCGGTTGCTGCCGGGCACCACACGGATTTCAAACAGGCGGCAGTCGAGGGCGCCGTTGCGCAGCGGGGTACGCTTGCTGGGCGACAGTCGCACCATCTTGGCCAGCCGCAGGTCGGCGGTCAGTACGTAGGCAGTCCAGCCGGCCATTTCGCGCTTGAGCCAGTCGCCCAGCTGCGGATAAAACGCCGCCAGCATGTCGAGTTCGTCCAGACGCACACCATAGGGCGGGTTGCTGACGATGATGCCGGAGGGCGCTGGCGCCGGGGTACGCAGGAAATCCGCCTGGGTCAGGTGGATGGCGGCTTCCAAGCCGGCATGGGCCAGGTTCTGGCGGGCAGCCTGCAGGGCTTCGGGATCGCGGTCCACGCCCCAGAGCGGCAGATTGCGCGCCGGTTGCCGGCGTGCCTTGGCTTCGGCTTGTAGGCGTTGCCACGTAGCGGGCTGGAAGCTTTCCAGTGCCTCGAAGGCAAAGCGGCGCGACAGGCCTGGCGCATGGTCCAAGGCCATCATGGCCGCTTCGACCAGAAAGGTGCCGCTGCCGCACATCGGATCCAGCAGCGGGGTGTCCGGAGTCCAGTGCGCCAGCCGCAGGATGCCGGCGGCCAGGTTTTCCCGCAGCGGTGCCGCGCCGGTGGCAATGCGCCAGCCGCGCTTGAACAGCGGCTCGCCCGAGGTGTCGAGGTAGAAAGTAACTTCGTTGCCGGACAGGAACACGTGCACGCGCATGTCCGGTGCCTGGGTGTCGATGTTCGGGCGTTGTCCGCGGCGTTCGCGGAAGACGTCGCAGATGGCATCCTTGACGGTCAGCGACACGTAATCAATGCTGCGTACCGGGCTTTTGACCGCATCGGTCTTGACCTTGAACGTGCGCCCGACGCTGAACAGCAGCGGCCAGTCGATGCCGCGCGCCAGCCGGTAAATGTCGCGCTCGTCGCGGTAACGGCCACCGCCGATGCGCCACAGCACGCGGCTGGCGATGCGCGAGTGCAGGTTGACCCGCATCATCAGCTCAAGGTTGCCGCCAAAGCCGACGCCGCCATCCACCGGCTCGACATCGGCAGCACCCAGGGTGACAAGTTCGTCTGCCAGAACGGCTTCCAGTCCACGCGGGCAGGGGGCAAAAAAACGGTTGACTAACATGGCACGCTTTCAGATTACGGTCGACACAAAAAACGGCGCTCTGTCACACAGGCGCCGTGGGCGGATTCTAGCCCAAACTGCCGCGCTTGGCTTTATCGGCCGACAGGCTTGGCGTAGCATCCCCGGTTTTTGTCGGAGAGTCTGTCCGTGACCTGTCCGGGTCATGGCAGTGTCGTGCATGTCGTCTTCCGCTTCGTTTTCGCTTCGCCTGATTGCCTGGCAACGCCAGCATGGCCGTCATCACCTGCCCTGGCAATCGCCGGACCCGTACCGGGTCTGGGTGTCGGAAATCATGCTGCAACAGACGCAGGTCAGCACCGTGCTCGGCTTCTACGAACGCTTCATTGCCCGTTTTCCCGATGTTGCCACGCTGGCAGCGGCTCCGCTGGATGACGTGCTGGCGTTGTGGAGCGGTCTGGGTTACTACACACGGGCCCGCAACCTGCATCGTGCCGCCCGGCTGGTCGAGGATACGCTGGGCGGGGTGTTTCCCGTTGATCCGGCCGAACTGGAGCGTCTGCCTGGCATCGGCCGCTCGACGGCCGCAGCGATTGCCGCTTTTGCCGCCGGTGCCCGGGTAGCGATCCTCGACGGAAACGTCAAACGGGTGCTGACACGCTGGGCCGGCATTGAAGGCTGGCCGGGCGACAAAAAGGTCGAGGCGCGGCTGTGGCAGCTCGCTACCCTGTTGTTGCCACCCGGCTCCGGGGACATGGCAGCGTATACCCAGGGGCAGATGGATCTGGGCAGCCTGGTCTGTACCCGCAGCAAGCCGGGCTGTGGCGTCTGTCCGTTGTCTCTCGACTGCGTGGCGTACCGTGATGGCCGTTGCCGGGAGCTGCCGACCCCTCGTCCGAAAAAAACTATCCCAGTCCGGGATGCCTGCTGGTTATTGGCGCAGGATGAGCAGGGGCGGGTGCTGCTGACCCGTCGCCCCGAGCAGGGCATCTGGGGCGGGCTGTGGAGTCTGCCCGAGCTGGCCTCCAGTGACGCTGTCGATGAAGCCGCTTCCGCGCTCGGATTTGCCGTACGGGACATCGGGCCGGCCCTGCCGGAGGTCGAACACGTCTTTACCCACTTTCGCCTGATCGCCACCCCGGTGCCGGTGCGGGCGCAGCCTCTGGGTAGCGTACCCGGCTGCGGCTGGTTTACGGCGCAGGAACGGGATGAACTGGGGTTGCCGGCACCGGTCAGGCGCCTGCTGTCCGGTCTTTGAGCCGTTTCGGGCTCTTGTAGCCTGTTGCTATCGCCCCCATTTGTTGGCTCAATGAGCATTACCCAAAGCGAAACGTCCACATCATGGTTTCTGTAGCTCGTCCCCTTGCCGATTCCCTTGCTGATGCGGCTGATCCGAATGCTTGGCTGGCCGGGGCGCGGGCCGGGTTGCCGGCCGAAGACCTCGCGCAACTGGAGAGGGCTTTTTCGCTGGCGCGCGAGCAGTACGCCGGCCGCAAGCTGGGGCATACCGACGAGGAAATGTTCAGCCACGCGGTCCATGCCGCCGCCATCATTGCCGACCTGAACCTGCCCTCTGTTACCACCGCTGCCACTTTGCTGGCCGGGCTGCCGCTGTGCCGGGACGATGCCCATGCCTGGCTGACCGAAAAGATGGGCAAGGAAGTGGCCGATCTGGTCGAGGGCGTGGCCCGTCTGGGGCGGATTGCCGAGTTTGCCGGCCAGAGCGATGCCGTAACGTCCGAAGCCCGGGCCCAGCAGGCCGAAGCCATGCGCAAGATGTTGCTGGCCATGGTGGCCGACATCCGCATCGTGCTGATCAAGCTGGCCTGGCGCACCCAGACCATGCACTGGCTGGCCAAGGTGCCGGACGAACAGGTGCGCCGGCGCATCGCGCGGGAAACCCAGGAAATCTTTGCGCCGCTGGCCAACCGGCTGGGGGTGTGGCAGATCAAGTGGGAGCTGGAAGATCTGGCATTCCGCCATCTGGAGCCGGACAACTACAAGAAGATCGCCAAATTGCTCGACGAGCGGCGGGTGGAACGCCTGCAGTTCATCGAGGACGTACTGTTCACCCTGCGCAGCGAGCTGGCGCAGGCCAGAGTGCGGGCTGACGTGGCCGGGCGTGCCAAGCATATCTATTCGATCTGGAAAAAGATGCGCAAGAAGCATCTGGATTTTTCCGAGCTTTACGATATCCGTGCCGTGCGCGTGCTGGTCGACAAGGTGTCCGACTGCTATGCCGTGCTCGGTATGGTGCACAGCCTGTGGCAGCCGATTCCGGGCGAGTTTGACGACTATATCGCCCACCCGAAGGCCAATGATTACAAGAGCCTGCACACGGCTGTGATCGGGCCGCAGGACAAGGTGCTGGAGGTGCAGATCCGTACGTTCGACATGCACGAGCATGCCGAATTCGGGGTGGCTGCGCACTGGCGCTACAAGGAGGGCGGGCGCGGTGACGGCGAGTACGAGGAAAAGATCGCCTGGCTGCGGCAACTGCTCGACTGGCGTGAAGAGGTCAGCGACCGGCAGGGGCTGGCCAGCGCGTTCCAGACGGCACTGTTTTCCGACACCATCTACGTGCTGACCCCTCAGGGGCGGGTCGTGTCGCTGCCGCAGGGCGCGACCCCCATCGACTTTGCTTACGCCCTGCACTCCGACCTGGGGCACCGCTGCCGTGGCGCCAAGATCGACGGGACCATCGTGCCGCTGTCGACACCGCTGGAAAACGGACAGCGGATCGAGATCATGACCGTGAAGGAGGGTGGCCCCAGCATCAACTGGCTGCACGAGGGCTGGGTCAAGTCGCACCGGGCCATCACCAAGATCCGCCAGTACATCCGGCAGCAGAACGCCCATGTGGCGATTGATGCCGGCCGGGTAGCCTTTGAAAAGGAACTGGCCAAACTGCCGCCGGGGCAGCAGCCCAATCTGGAGCAGGTGGCAGAAAAACTCGGCCATGCCCGGATCGAGGACATGTACGCGGCCATCGGTCATGGCGAACTGGGCATGCGTGCAGTGCATCATGCGCTGCTGGCTCTGTTGCCGCCCGAGCCGCCACCGGAACTGGAGCCGGAAGACATCGTCCACAAGAGCCGTGCGGGGCATGACGCCAGCGGCATCCTGATCGAAGGTGTGGATAACCTGATGACGGTGCTGGCCAAGTGCTGTAAGCCGGCGCCGCCTGATCCGGTGGTGGGGTTCGTGACCCGTGGCCGCGGCGTGTCGATTCACCGGGCCAATTGCGTCACGCTCAAGCGGCTGTCGGCCGAGGCGCCGGAACGGCTGATCTCGGTGGACTGGGGCTTGCAGGAAGGCAGCATGTTCGCCATCGACATCGAAGTGATGGCGCGCGACCGCAGCGGCCTGTTGCGCGACATTTCCGACGTGCTGTCGCGGGAAAAGCTCAATGTCACTGCCGTTCATACGCAAAGCCGCGATGCGCATGCGCGCATGTGCTTCACCATCGAAGTGCGGCAGGTGGCCGATATCCAGCGTGTGCTGGCCCGGGTGGGGGACGTGAATGGCGTGCAGGAGGTACGGAGGATCTGAGCCGGTTGTGCGACAGCCTGCTTACCCGAAATACTGCACTGCACAAAAAATTCTTGCCAAATGATTAAGCGGTTTCCATAATTGCCGTACATCACGACGCTCAGCGATGCAGCGTTTTGGTGTTGTCTCCTCCATCCTCCTTTTTTAGGTGGAATTACGCGCAATCGGACTTTCCGGTTGCGCTTTTTTTTGGCCTTTCACATGGCATTTTTTCACGGCCGGATGGCCGTCGGCTCTGGCCTGGTCCGTACTCGGAGAGTCGCGCAAACCCGCGTTTTTCCGGGCAAAACCCCGGTGGCTACCCTGTGTACGAGGTTTGACAGCCGGGGGGGCGGTGTATAGAATTGGCAGCTTTCAAGAATTTCGACTGGAAGAGATCCATGAAGACCTTCTCTGCCAAGCCACATGAGGTCAAGCGCGACTGGTTCGTGGTCGACGCGACCGACAAGGTGCTCGGCCGCCTGGCTGCCGAGATCGCTCGTCGCCTGCGTGGCAAGCACAAGCCGGAATACACTCCGCACGTCGATACCGGCGACTACATCGTAGTCGTCAACGCCGACAAGCTGCGTGTGACCGGCAACAAGGCACTGGACAAGAAGTACTACCGTCACTCGGGCTACCCGGGCGGTATCTACGAGCGTACCTTCACCGAGCTGCAGAACGAGTTCCCGGAACGCGTGCTGGAAAAGGCCGTCAAGGGCATGCTGCCGAAGGGCCCGCTGGGCTACGCCATGATCAAGAAACTCAAGGTGTACGCCGGTGCCGAGCACCCGCACACTGCCCAGCAGCCGAAAGCGCTGGAAATCTGATTACTGAGGCACACGAATGAACGGCAAATACTACTACGGCACCGGCCGCCGCAAGAGCGCTGTGGCCCGCGTGTTCATGATCAAGGGCTCCGGCAAGATCACCGTCAACGGCAAGCCGGTTGACGAATACTTTGCCCGTGAAACCGGCCGCATGGTGATCCGCCAGCCGCTGGTACTGACCGAGCACACTGAATCCTTCGACATCCTGGTCAACGTGACCGGTGGTGGCGAAACCGGCCAGGCCGGTGCAGTGCGCCACGGCATCACCCGTGCCCTGATCGACTTTTCCGCCGAGCTCAAGCCGGCACTGTCCAACGCCGGCTTCGTTACCCGCGACGCCCGCGAAGTGGAACGTAAAAAAGTCGGTCTGCACAAGGCCCGTCGCCGCAAGCAGTTCTCCAAGCGTTAATCTGCTTTATGGCTACGCAAAAAGTCACCTTCGGGTGGCTTTTTTGTTGTTTGCCGTTTCGGTGTCCGGCAGGTGATTTGCTACCATCCCGGACATGAGTCTCCCGATTGCCGCCCCGCCCGCCACACTCAAGAAGCTGGCCCGCCTCGGCCTTGTCCGGCGTTTTGACCTGGTCCTGCACCTGCCGCTGCGCTACGAGGACGAAACGCAGCTGACACCGGTACGCGCCGCGCGTTACGGTGAACCGGTGATGGTGGAGGGCGAAATCACCGCCCAGCAAGTCCAGTACAAGCCGCGCAAGCAGCTGGTGGCGACGCTGGCGGACGAATCAGGCCAGCTGATCCTGCGTTTCCTGCACTTTTATCCCACCCATCTCAAGCAGCTGGCCGTCGGGCAACGTGTCCGTGCCATGGGCGAAGTGCATCACGGCTATTTCGGCGACGAAATGGTGCATCCTAAAATCCGGGACGTCACGCCGGATACCCCGCTGGCCGACCATCTGACCCCGGTTTACCCCGCCGTACAGGGCGTCACGCAGCCGATGCTGCGGCGACTGATTGCCGGAGCCCTGCGGGACGAGCGGCTGGATGACACCCTGCCGGAACCGATGCGGCACGAACTGGGGCTGGTCCCCTTTGCCGATGCCGTGCGCATCCTGCACCAGCCACCCGCCCGGATGCCGGTGTCGATGCTGGCCGACGGCGCCCTGCCGGCATGGCAGCGGCTCAAGTTTGACGAACTGCTGGCGCAGCAGCTCTCCATGCGGCTGGCCTACCGGGCGCGCCGGGCTTTTGCTGCCCCGGTCCTGAAGGGGAACGGCCTGCTGACCAGGGCCTTGTTGCAAGCCCTGCCGTTCGAACTGACGCGGGCACAGGCGCGGGTCATGGGTGAAATCAGCCACGATCTGGCGCAGTCACACCCGATGCACCGCCTGCTGCAGGGCGACGTGGGCAGCGGCAAGACCGTGGTGGCGGCCCTGGCGGCACTGATCGCCATCGAGGCCGGCTGGCAGGCAGCGCTGATGGCACCGACCGAAATCCTCGCCGAGCAGCATCATCGCAAGCTGGCCGGCTGGCTGGCACCGCTCGGCATCAAGGTGGTCTGGCTGTCGGGCAGCCTGAAAAAAAAGGACAAGCAGGCCGCTATCGAGGCCATGGCCTCGGGCGAGGCGCAGCTGGCCATCGGTACGCACGCCCTGTTTCAGGACGGTGTGAGCTTTGCCCGGCTGGGGCTGGTGCTGATCGACGAGCAGCACCGTTTCGGAGTCGGCCAGCGGCTGGCGCTGACGCAGAAGGGTGGCGAGCCGCACCAGCTCACCATGTCGGCCACGCCGATCCCGCGCACGCTGGCCATGAGCTATTTTGCCGACCTCGACGTGTCGGTGATCGACGAACTGCCGCCGGGGCGCACGCCGATCCAGACCAAGCTGATTTCCACCTCCCGGCGTCATGACGTCATGGCCGCCATCCGGAAGGAGATCGATGCCGGCCGGCAGGCCTACTGGGTCTGCCCGCTGATCGAGGAAAGTGAAACGCTGGAGCTGCAAAATGCCGTAGCGACGTTTGAAGAGCTGGCCGAATCCTTGCCCGGCATCGTGGTTGGACTGGTGCATGGCCGCCTGAAGCCGGATGAAAAAGCGGCAGTCATGGCGGCCTTCCAGCAGAACGTGGTGCAGCTGCTGGTGGCGACCACGGTGATCGAAGTCGGCGTGGACGTGCCGAATGCCACCCTGATGGTGATCGAGCACGCCGAACGCATGGGGCTGGCACAATTGCACCAGCTGCGCGGCCGGGTCGGCCGCGGCGAGCATGCCAGCCGCTGCGTGCTGCTGTTCGAAGAGCCGCTGTCCGAGATCGCCAAGGCGCGCCTCAAGGTGATTTACCAGCATACCGACGGCTTCGAGATTGCCCGCCAGGACCTGCACATCCGCGGGCCGGGCGAATTCCTCGGTGCCCGCCAGAGCGGCGCGCCGCTGCTGCGTTTTGCCGATCCTGAGCGCGATGCCGAGCTGCTGGAGTCGGCCAAACACTGGGCGCCGGTGTTGCTGGAACAGCACCCGGACATGGTCGAGCGGCATCTGGCGCGCTGGCTGTCCGGGCGCGAGCAGTTTCTCCGGGCATGAAAAAGCCCCGCGTGGTGCGGGGCTGTTGGATGGTGTGCCGGTCAGGCCTGGGCTGATTCCGCGGCCACTTCGCTGGCGGGCAATGCGTCCAGCCCTTC
Source organism: Laribacter hongkongensis DSM 14985 (assembly GCF_000423285.1). NCBI lineage: Bacteria > Pseudomonadati > Pseudomonadota > Betaproteobacteria > Neisseriales > Aquaspirillaceae > Laribacter > Laribacter hongkongensis. The sequence continues at coordinate 6,492 of NZ_AUHR01000011.1, read as the reverse complement.
GTCGGCCGCGGTGGCGGCGCGCCGGCGGCCGGCAATGCGGTCGACCAGGGTGGCAATCGCACCGTCGCCGGTGATGTTGCAGGCGGTACCGAAGCTGTCCTGGGCGATGTGCAGGGCGATCATCAGCGCGGCGGCGGTTTCGCCGAAGCCGAGCATCGAGGTCAGCAGGCCCAGTGCTGCCATCACGGCGCCACCCGGTACGCCCGGGGCGGCCACCATGGTGATGCCCAGCACCAGGATGAACGGCACCATGCTCGACCAGGTCGGCGTCATCAGGTCCGGCATCAGGAACATCACGGCCGTGGAACCGGTCACGATCGAAATGATGCTGCCGCACATATGGATGGTGGCGCCCAGCGGTACGACAAAGCCGGTGATGCTTTCGGACACGCCGAGCTGGCGGGTCTGGCGCATCGTCACCGGAATGGTGGCGGCCGACGACATGGTGCCCAGCGCGGTGAAGTAGGCCGGCATCATGGTGGCGATCATTTTCAGCGGATTGCGGCCGGTGGTCAGCGCCGACAGGCCGAACAGCACCGCCAGCCACAGCCATTGCATGCTGATGGCGATGGCCAGCACCAGGCCGAAGGTCTTGAAGGTCTGGAACACCGTGCCCTGCGCGGCCATGCCGGCAAACACCGAGGCAATGTAAAGCGGCAGGAACGGGATGATGATCTTGCCCAGTACCAGTTCGATGATGTCGCGTCCCTGGTCGACTACGCCCTTGAGCTTGTCGGCACGGGTAACGGCAATGCCGATGCCGAACACGAATGCGGTGACCAGTGCGGTGGTCACGCTCAGCAGTGGTGCCACTTCAAACTTGAAGAACGGTGCAATGGCGGCGACCTTGTCCGGCGCCGAACCGGCGGTCAGGACGTGCGGCACGATGGAACTGGCAGCAAAAAACGCCAGGAAGCCGGCGCAGATGGTCGAGGCGTAGGAAATGCCGACCGTGGCGCCCAGCAGCTTGCCGGCGCCGCGTTCCAGGTTGGCGATGCCGGACAGGACGTAAAACAGGATCAGCAGGGGAATGGTGTAGCCGATGAACTGGCCGAACAGCCCCTTGAAGGTAGCCAGCAGCTGGATGACGAATTCTGGCGCATACAGGCCGGCGAGCAGGCCGCCGGCAATGCCGGCGAGCAGGCGGGTAATGAGCTTCATGATGTTTCCCTGAACTGAATGTGACAACAGCCCGGTCAGGGGCTGTGCGGCTGGCGGTCCTGAGGGTCTGTGCCCTCATGGGAGGCTCCGGGCGTGGTTCCAGCGAGGAGCCCGGTAGCGTGGCGGGAATGTATTAAATAATTTCACAAAAGACAAATATACTTATATTGAGTGAAAAGACAGTCAGGATGACCACGCTATCGTGGATGGCTGGAGTATTTCGCCATGGCTGACTGGCCTGGCGGGTGACGGGCATGAAAAAAACCCGGGCTGGGGCCGGGTGATCAGGACCGGGGCGAGCGTGACAGCCTGGGCGGGTCGCCGGGAAGTCTGCCGGATGTGCGGACAGGTTTTCTGGTCCTGTGCCGGTATCCGGCGCGTGACTCAGCTGCTCTGCTGGACCGTGCACCCGCTGAGTTCCTGGTACAGGGCTGCAAACTCGCCGGTGAGCTTGTGGCGGGCGTCCAGATGGATCAGCGGCTTGCAGGCTTCGTGCGATTCACGGATGCGGACCGAGCTGGAGATCCGCTGGCGACAGATCGGCAGGCCTTCGGCTTCCAGCTCGGTCACCTGGCGTACCGGCAGGCTGGAGCGCGGCTGGAACTGGTTGACCACGATGCCTTCGACCCGCAGGTCCGGATTGTGGTCGGCGCGGATTTCCGCCACGTTGTCCATCAGCTGGTAAAGCGCCTGACGGGCGAAGCTGTCGCAATCGAACGGTATCAGGCAGCGGTCGCAGGCGATCAGGGCGGAACGGCTGAAGAAATTGAGAGCCGGTGGCGTGTCGATCCAGATTTCGTCAAAACGGTCGGACAGCTCGGCCAAGAGGTCGCGCAGCTTGAACATCTTGTAGCGCGCTTCCAGCTTGGGCGCGAGTTCACCCAGGCCCGGATGGGAGGCCATCAGTGTGAGCTGCGGAAACGGCGTGGCGTGCAGGAAGCTATCGGTCGGTCTGGGAAACAGGCTGAAGCTCAGGGTCTGGTCGAACCAGTGCAGCAGCGAGTGTTCGGCCTGGGTGTCCGGCAGGGCATCACCGAGCAGGTAGTGGCTCAGGTTGCCCTGCGGGTCAAGGTCGATGACCAGGACGCGCTGGCCGTGCCGGGCGGCGATGGCGGCGAGGTTGGCAGTCAGGGTGGACTTGCCGACCCCGCCTTTCTGGTTGAATACCACACGCCGGATGGCCGTCATCGCTGCCCTTTCGTTATTTGCAAACGACCTGCATCTGCTGCCAGCTGGCCGAGTTGGGAATGATTGCTGCGGGTTTTATCTGTCGGTCATTATACGAGTAGCTGCCGATCTGCCGGCCGTTTTCGTCGAAGAGCTGCATGGCGGTCAGCCGGTAGGTACGTGCCTGGCAGTCGATCTGCCAGCTGTTGACTGACTGCTTGTGGCGCGGCGTGTCGCCGAAATTCTCTTTTTTCAGGTTGAAGATGGTCTTGCGGTCACGAAAGGTGACCTGTTGTCCGCTTTTCTTCACCGACAGCATGTCGATTTCGTTCATCACGTTCCCGTTGGGGGTGACGCCGAGGTTTTTCCACTCGGCATCCTGCGGGCCGGGGCGGGTACCGGGGGCTTTGCCGCCCGGGGCGGTCTGGCTGGCGCAGCCAGCAGCGAACAGGCTGACCACCGTGGCCAGGGCAAGAGTGCGGATCACGTTTTCCTCCTGAAATCCGTCGCTTTTCAAATGGCGCAAGTGTGGCACACGGCGACTGCCGGCGCGACCTTGTCGCCCGAATTCCGTAGAATGGCCGGGTGAAATCTCCCGACTCCCTGCTGGCCGAAGCGCGCCATCTGCTGAACACTGTTTTTGGCTACCCGGATTTTCGCGGTCCCCAGGCCGACATCATCACCCACGTCGCCAGTGGCGGCCACGCACTGGTCCTGATGCCGACCGGTGGCGGCAAGTCGCTGTGCTTCCAGATTCCGGCCCTGCTGCGCCCGGGCCTGACCGTAGTGGTCAGCCCGCTGATTGCGCTGATGCAGGACCAGGTGGCCACGCTGTCCGAACTGGGCGTGCCGGCCGCCTTCCTCAACTCGACCCAGGACGCCGATGCGGCGCGGGCAGTGGCCCGCCGCGTGCAGGCAGGTGAGCTGAAACTGCTGTACGTGGCGCCGGAACGCCTGCTGTCCGGGCGCTTTCTCGACTGGCTGGCTTCGTTGCCGATCGGCCTTTTTGCCATCGACGAAGCACACTGCGTCAGCCAGTGGGGGCATGATTTCCGCCCCGAATACCGGCAACTCGGCGTGCTGGCTGAACGCTTTGCCACCGTGCCGCGGCTGGCGCTGACGGCCACTGCCGACCCGGATACGCGGGAGGAGATCCTGCACTATCTGGGGCTGGCGGATGCCCGGGTGTTCCTGTCCAGTTTTGACCGGCCGAACATCAGCTATGCCGTGGTCGAAAAGCACCAGGCCAAGCAGCAGCTGCTGCGTTTCATCCGCCAGGAGCACGCCGGCCACAGCGGCATCGTCTACTGCCTGTCGCGCAAGCGGGTGGAAGATACGGCGGCTTTCCTGCGCGAAAACGGCATTGATGCCATGGCTTACCATGCCGGTTTTGATGCGCGTACCCGCGAGGCCACGCAGACGCGCTTTATCCGGGAAGAGGGCGTGGTCATGGTGGCGACCATTGCTTTCGGCATGGGTATCGACAAGCCCGACGTGCGTTTTGTGGCGCACCTGGACCTGCCCAAGAGCCCGGAAAATTTCTACCAGGAGTCCGGCCGGGCCGGGCGCGACGGCCAGCCGGCTTCCAGCTGGCTGTGCTATGGCCTGACCGACATGGTGCAGTTGCAGCAGATGATCTTTGATGGCGACCAGGATGAAGTCCGGCGCCGGGTCGAACTGTCCAAGCTCGATGCCATGCTGGCGTATTGCGAAACCGCCGGCTGCCGGCGCCAGTTGTTGCTGGCGCATTTTGGCGAAACCATGGCGCCATGCGGCAAGTGCGACAACTGCCTGCACCCGCCGGTGACGCAGGACATGACCGTGCAGGTGCAGAAACTGCTGTCGTGTGTCTATCGTGTCAGCCAGCGGGCTGCTGCCAATCACGTCATCGACATCCTGCTGGGGCGCGAAAGCGAAACGGTGACCAGTCGGGGACACCAGCATCTGAGCACGTTCGGCATCGGGCGCGAGCTGTCGCAGCGCGGCTGGCGTTCGCTGGTGCGGCAACTGGTGGCGCAGGGTTATCTGCAGGTCGACGTCACCCACTATCAGGTGCTGCGCCTGACTGACCGCTGCCGTGCCGTGCTGCGTGGCGAGGAGCAGGTCTGGCTCAAGCCGGTACGCGACGACAAGAAAGTGTCGCGGATGGGCGGCGAGGCCGAGCGCTGGCTGCGTACCGAACGGGAAGAACGGCTTTGGCAGGCCCTGCGCCGCTGGCGCAAGGAAACCGCCGATGCCCACAACGTGCCGGCCTACGCGGTGTTTTCTGACCGCACCCTGCGCGAGCTGGTCGAGCAGCGGCCGGAATGCGAAGACGGGCTGCGGCAGATTTATGGTCTGGGGGACAGCAAGCTGGCTCGTTATGGCGAGGATGTGCTGGCGGTATTGCGCGATACCGATGATTGATGCCGCACGCAATGCGCGGTGACCGGGCTACAATCCTGCGTCATGTCTGAATGCGTGTGGAGTGGCTCATGCCTGTCAATCTATCTGTCCCCGATCGTTCCCGTCTGTTGCCGGTTGCCGGTGTCACGCTAGGCGTGGCCGAGGCGGGTGTGCGCTACGCCAATCGCCGTGACCTGCTGGTGATGGAGCTGGCACCCGGCAGCACCGTGGCGGGCGTGTTTACCCAGAACCGCTTTTGTGCCGCACCGGTGGTGCTGTGCCGGGAACACCTGGCCGCCGGAAAGGGCATCCGGGCGCTGGTGGTCAATACCGGCAATGCCAATGCCGGGACCGGAGCCAGCGGCCGTGAGCATGCGCGCCTGACCTGTGCTGCGCTGGCCGAGGAGCTTGGCATTGCACCGGAGCAGGTGCTGCCGTTTTCGACCGGCGTGATTCTGGAGCCTTTGCCGGTCGAGCGCATCATTGCCGGTCTGCCCCGGCGTCAGCCGGCCGACTGGCTGGATGCTGCCGCGGCCATCATGACGACCGATACCGTGCCCAAGGCCGTGTCGCGTCAGGTCGTGATCAATGGCGTCAAGGTCAGCGTGACCGGCATGACCAAGGGCTCGGGCATGATTCACCCGAACATGGCGACCATGCTCGGCTTTGTGGCTACGGATGCGAAAGTTGCGCAGCCGGTATTGCAGCAGATGCTGGCCGAGGTGACCGAGCATTCGTTCAACTGCGTGACGGTGGACGGGGACACCTCGACCAACGACAGCTTCATCCTGATGGCGAGCGGGCAGGCCGGCATGGCCGAGATCAGCGACATGGAGAGCGGAGACGCCCGGCTGTTGCAGGCCGCCATCATGGAGGTGGCGGTCGAGCTGGCGCAGGCCATGGCCCGTGACGGCGAAGGTGCGACCAAGTTCATGTCGGTGGTGGTCGAAGGCGGGCGCAACCGTTCCGAGTGCAAGCAGATCGCGTTTGCGATTGCGCATTCGCCGCTGGTCAAAACCGCGTTTTTTGCATCAGACCCCAATCTGGGCCGCTTGCTGGCGGCGATCGGTTACGCCGGCGTGGAGGATCTCGATACCTCGACGCTGGAGCTCTATCTGAACGAAGTGCTGGTGGCGGCGCAGGGCGGGCGGCATCCGGACTATCGTGAAGAGGATGGTCAGCGGGTCATGAAGGAGAGCGATATCACCATCCGGGTCTGCCTGCACCGGGGCGAGGCCAGTGCAACGGTCTGGACCTGCGATTATTCGTATGACTATGTGAAGATCAACGCGGATTACCGTAGCTGATATCCGGCTGGTTGATCACCCTGTCAGCCGGCGCGTGCGGTTTCTGCTTCTGCCAGTCCGGTTGGCGGGAAAAATTTGTTGCCTTTGATTCAGTTTGTTAACGGATTTTTTCCTGGTTTTTGAAAAAACTTCCTGATGCCGTATTGACGAGTTGTGGTGAGGTGGGTATAGTTCGCCACCTCGCTGCACGACGCAGCGCCGGCTGGTCCGGAAAGCTCTTTAACAAACGAACAACCGATAAGTGTGAGCGCTTGTGGAAACCCACAGGCTCGCACTTCAAATAGACGCAAGGAAAAACATTTTCTTGTCGTTTCTTTGAGCAAGCCAAGTACTTAGCTGAGATTGAACGAAAGAGTTTGATCCTGGCTCAGATTGAACGCTGGCGGCATGCTTTACACATGCAAGTCGAACGGTAACAGGGACTTCGGTCTGCTGACGAGTGGCGAACGGGTGAGTAATGCATCGGAACGTA
>NZ_AUHR01000008.1 GCF_000423285.1 Laribacter hongkongensis DSM 14985 | reverse complement strand
ACCGCTGACGCTCGCCAGCAGCTCTGCCGGGTCCAGCTGCGACAACAGTTCTTCCGCTTGTGTGGTGTCTCCCTGTCGGTGGCCGGTCATCTCCACTGCCCGGACATCCAGCGTCTCAGCATCAATGGCCAGATGGACCTTGCGCCAGGTCCGGCGGTATTCGGTGCCATGCTTTTTGACCTTCCATTCGCCTTCGCCACAGATATTGAGCCCTGTGCTGTCGACCAGCGGATGCAAGGGTTCAGTCTGCCGCCGCACCGGAATAGTGACGGTCAGGGTGGCCTGCCGCCGGCTGACGGTGCTGAAACAGGGTACCGGCCACTCCAGCCCGCGCGCTTGCCGCAAGGCGAGCTTGAACAACAACTTCAGTGTCAGCACCGTTTGAATCACGGCATCGGTGTAAACCGCTGGTCACCCGTTAGCCCCGGTACGTCCACCCAGCCAGGTCATGTGGGGTGACAGCCACACCGTCAGATTACCGCGGTTCTGCAGGCTGCGGTTGTATTCAGGCCAGTGGGGGGTGCGATAGCGGAGCTTGTGCGGGTTCATGGGACCAGTCTACCTCGCACTACCCAAGTAGCTCGGCAGGACTTCTGCAACAAGGCCTTGCTGGTATGCCAGTCAGTATGCCACTTTGTATCAGTTTCAACAGGTCTCGTAAGGACGAGACAAGACAAAAAATAAAATAGAATATTGATTTTAAAGTATAAAAAATACCATCTTGAACGGAGTGGTATTTAACTTAAGCGGTCGTGGCGTCTGCCTGAATGACACGCACCAGATAGTTGTAGAGATAGTGCAGGCTGACGTAGGCAATGACCAGTGCCGCAACGATCAGTTCGAAGGTTGCCAGCGCGTGCACCTGCTCTGCATAGCGGGCGGCGAATCCCCAGTTGCCGATCAGGACCGACAGTTTGTAGAGTGCGGTGGCGCCGATCACCATCGGGAAAGTGAAGGCCGAATAACCGGGCGAAAACGGCAGGCGCAGCAGGCGCAGGAAAAAGAGGTAAATGATGGCCGTCATCAGGACGGCAATGCCGGCCAGCAACCCCACCATCAACGGCGAAGGCGTGGCAAACACTGTCAGGTAACCGGCCAGCGACAGGCTGGCAGGTGCAGCCAGAATGGCAATGGTCGGCTTGGCTGCATCCGGTACTTCAGCCGAAAACACCAGGCGGTACAGCATGACCGGCAGCATGACGAGATAGCAGATGATGCCGAACCAGCAGATCAGCTGTGCCAGCCACAGCCACGGTCCGCCAGGAAAGGTGACGGCAGCCACGATGATCCCGACCGGCGGCACGAACCAGCTGGGCACCATGTGGTGCAGCCGGAAAGCCCGGAAGCGGTGGTAGGAAAAAATGGCCAGAAACACAAGGTGCAGGGCAATGGCAAAAAGCCAGACCGCTTCGGCAACCGGCAGGCTGAACAGTGACACGGCCTTGGCAATCACCATCAGGGCCATGGCCATGGTCGGCATGACACTGCCGGCAACCGGATTCTGCAAGTCCACCCATAATAGCCGGGGGTGATGCATGAACTTGGCCAGCAGCAGCAGCAGCAGGATGGCTGCCACTCCGGCTCCGGCAAGCTGGAACAGCCCGTGGGCCGGCATCAGGTTTTCCCACGCCCATCCCAGACTGGCAATGCCGAGTGCCAGACCTCCCATCGGGGTCGGCACCTTGGCCAGCCGCTCGCGCAGGGTAGGTTGTGCAGTCATGTTGTTTCTCCTGTCGGTGAGGCCGGTGCGGAAGACTGGACCGCAAGCCATCAATGACATGACTGTACCCCTGGACGGACATCAAAAATATCTGAATATTGTTTAAACAACATAAAGAAAAACCATATGAACCGGCTGACCCTGCGGCAACTGAATGTCTTCATGGCCGTAGCCCGGCACTGCAACCTCGGACAGGCGGCCGAAGAGCTGGCGCTGACACGGGCAGCAGTCAGCCAGTCGCTGCAAGAGCTGGAAAAACAGCTGGGTGTCCAGTTGTTTGACCGTCAGCATCCGCATCTGCGGCTGAATGCCAATGGGGCTTCCCTGCTGCCGATGGCAGACGAACTGCTGTTGCGGGCACGGGAAATCGAGGCCCTGTTCCGCGCGCCCGAAAAATTGCCGGCCACTTTGCGGCTGGGTGCCAGCAGCACCATCGGCAGTTATCTGCTGCCCAAAGTGGTGGCAAGACTGCGCGAGACGTATCCGGACCTGCGGCTGGCCGCCAGCGTGCTCAACAGCGCGCAACTGGTGGCCGGCCTTCAGCAGCTGACGCTTGATGTGGTACTGATAGAAGGCGAATGCCTGGACCCGGCGCTGACCGTGCGGCCGTGGCGGCGTGACGAACTATGGCTGATTGCACCGGCCGGGCACCCGCTGGCGCAGTGCGAAGCATTGCCGGTGACGGCGCTGGAACGGCAGACCTGGGTAATCCGCGAACCCGGTTCCAGCAGCCGGGCGCAGTTCGAGCAGCTGATTGCATCACGCCTGACGCAGTGGCAGGTCGGCTTTGAGCTCAACGCCAGTGCCGGCGTGATCCAGGCCGTGGCGGCGGGGCTGGGGCTGGCACTGGTGTCGGCTGATGCGGCTGCCGCGTTGCTGGCTTCGGGACAGATATGCCGTTTGCAGCTGGCGCAGCCCCTGTCGCGCATGCTCAATCTGGTGACTTTGCGCAGCCGCTACCTGCCGCCGCAACTGGCCAGGATGCTGGACGATCTGGTACGGCTGGGTGACCAGCCGGATGACGGCCTTACGGTGCCGGATCAGCCGCTTCGAACACCAAGGCAGCCGAGTTGATGCAGAAACGCTCGCCGGTCGGTGGCGGGCCATCCTCAAAGACGTGCCCGAGGTGGGCATCGCAGCGTACGCAGCGGACTTCGGTGCGGATCATGCCGTGGTTGGTGTCGCGCAGGCGCCTGATGGCACCGGGCTCGGCCTCTTCCCAAAAGCTCGGCCAGCCGCAGCCGGCGTCAAACTTGCTGGACGAGGCAAACAGCAGGGCACCGCAGCAGACGCAGCGGTAGCGTCCACGTTCGGTGTGCCGGTAAAAGGGACCGCTGAACGGACGCTCGGTCCCCGCCTGGCGGGTGACGTAATACTGCTCGGGCGTCAGCTGCGCCTGCCACTCGGCGTCGGTCTTGCGGACGGTATCCATGTCGCGTGCTTTCCGGTTGCCGGCGTGCAGGCGCCGGGATCAGATGTGGTAGCTGGTTTTTTTCATCAGCTGTGAAGTCAGGTGCATCAGGCCCTTGACCGGAGCCGGCATGGCCGCTGCGCCCAGTGCATGGGCGGTTTCGGCATGCCGGTGCTCGTCGTCGCGCATCTGGGTGACGATGGCGCGGCTTTTGGCATCCTGTTCCGGCAGCGTAGCCAGATGTTCGTTCAGGTGGGCTTCGACCTGATACTCGGTTTCTTCCAGAAAGGCGAGGTTCCAGCGGTCGCCCAGCAGACCGGCAGTGATGCCCATGGCGAGCGAACCGCCATACCACAGCGGATTGAGCAGGCTCTTGCGGCCGCCCAGCTCGGCAATGCGCTTTTCGGTCCAGGCCAGGTGTTCGGTTTCTTCCCAGGCCGCTTCCTTGAGGGCCTCGCGGGTAGCGGGGTCACGGGCGGTCAGTGCCTGTCCCTGGTAGAGCGCCTGCGCGCAGACTTCGCCGCAGTGGTTGACGCGCATCAGGCCGAGGGCATGGCGTTTTTCCAGGTCACTCAGTCCGGCTTCTTCCAGTCCGGTGTCCGGATGCGGGCGCAGGGTCTGGGCCGGAGCAAACACGGTACGCAGCCCTTTGTCGAATTCGATGATCAGCTTGTCGAGCATGATGTGGCTTCTGTGCAGTCAACGTAGCCGGCAATTATAGTGCCAGCGCTGCCTGACCGTTATAATTGCCGCGCTTTTGATAACGGGGCATGTGCCCCCATTCCAACGAAACGATATTCCCGCAAGGAGCCCCCGATGAATCTGGACCGTATCCCGGCCGGCAAGGATCTGCCGAACGATTTCAACGTCGTGATCGAAATCTCGGCCAACGCTGCACCGATCAAGTTCGAGTTTGACAAGGACTCGGGCGCGATCTTCGTTGACCGCTTCATGGGCACCTCGATGATGTACCCGGCCAACTACGGTTTCGTGCCGCAGACCCTGTCGGACGATGGTGATCCGGTTGACGTGCTGGTGGTGACCCCGTTCGTGCTCCAGCCGGGCGTGGTGGTGCGCTGCCGTGCCCTCGGCATGATCAAGATGGAAGACGAAGCCGGCATCGACGCCAAGCTCGTGGCCGTGCCGGTCGAAAAGATCTGCCCGATGTACAAGGACATCCAGAAGCTGGAAGACCTGCCGCAGCTCCTGCGTGACCAGATGGTGCACTTCTTCGAGCACTACAAGGATCTGGAAAAGGGCAAGTGGGTCAAGATCACCGGCTGGGGTGACATGGAAGACGCCCGGAAAGAACTGCTGGACGGCGCTGCCCGCGTGACCAGCAAGGGCTGATCCACCTCCTTGCATGCGGTCTCTGGCCGGCCACCGGCTGGAAAGCCATGCAAAACGCTTCGCCGGGATGACCGGCGGAGCGTTTTTGTCTGTGGCCGCAACCGGTGTCAGATCCGGAAGCGGTCCGTCACCGACTTCATGGTTTCGGCCAGTCTGGCCGTGTCGTTGAGTGCCGCCAGGCTGCTGTCGAGTTCAGTCCGGTATTTTTCCGACAGCTGGGCCACGGCCTCGATGCTGGCCGACACCTCTTCGCTGGCCGCTCCTTGCTCGTTGATGGCCTGCACGATCAGCGTCACTTCTTCGCGTACCTGGCTGTTGGAGGCATCCAGCGCCCGGATGACCGTGCCGGCTTCAATGATCAGTTGCCGTTCCTGCTGCACGGCCGCCGTGCCCTCGCTCATCAGCCGGTCGGCGTCATCGATGCCGGACTGGATGCGCGTCATCAGCGACTCGATTTCTACGGTCGACTGTGCCGTGCGCTCGGCCAGCTTGCGTACCTCGTCGGCCACCACGGCAAAGCCGCGGCCGCTTTCTCCGGCGCGGGCCGCTTCGATGGCCGCATTGAGCGCCAGCAGGTTGGTCTGTTCGGCCACTTCCTGGATCACGTTCACGATGCTGCGGATTTTTTCCGACTCGGCGTGCAGCTCACCCAGGGCCGAAGCGATGCCGCGAGTGCGCTGCTCGACCAGATTCATGCCCTCGATGGCCTGATCGACCACCACGATGCCCTCGGCCGAACGCTGGCTGCCCTCGCTGACCCGCTGCATGATGCTCTGGCCGGAGTCGGCAATATGGTTGACTGACACCGACATTTCCTCCACCGAGCCGGCCATGCTGGCCATGACTTCGCCCTGCTGTGAAATGCGGCCGAACAGGTCTTCGCTGCGGTTGCGCAGATCGGAAACATAGCTCGACAGGCTGGATGAATTCGTGCGGATGTCCTGCGCCATTCCGGCCAGCCCTTGCTGCATCAGCTTCATGGCAGCCATGGCACTGCTGGATTCGGCGGCCGGAATGGCAATGTCAAGCCGGCCGGCGGCGACATGGTGGGCAATGTCGGCCACCTGCTGCGGGTCGGCCCCGAGGCTGCGGCGCAGGCAGCGCAGCATCCACCACACTGATCCGATGGCCGTCAGTACGGCCAGCAAGGCCAGCGCCGAGGCAATCTGCTGCGACCGGGTAATGATGAGGGCGACCTCGTTTTCCTTGGCCTGGGCGATTTCCTGGGTCTTGGCACGCTGTTCCAGCAGGACGTCTTTCATCTCGCGCCAGATCGGTGTTTCCTGCTGGTTCTGGATCGCCTTGGCCTGTTCGATGTCGGTGTTGACCTGCGTGAGGATGTTGGCGATGACTTCATTGCGCCGGGCATTGCTGGTCTTGAGGCCGGCAATCACCGGCTGCATGGCGGGGTCGGCCAGTTGCTCGGCTCCGTCCAGCAGGGTCGCCAGGTCCTGCTGGGCTTTTTTCAGGTTGTCATGCCCGCGCTGGTTGGCCGGATCAAGCAGGATGTTGCGCAAGGCCTGTCCGGCTTGCAGGCCCTGTGCGTAGGCAGAAGACAGATGCTCGAACAGGACCTGTTCGCGGTGGGTCAGCTGGTAAAACTGCTGGTTCACTTGCGCCAGCGACAACAAGGCAAAAACCACGGCACCCAGCAGCAAGGAAATGCTTGCCGTAAATGCCATCAAAAGCTGCTTCCTGAGGGTCATCAACATATACCATTCGTGTAAATATCTATGAATGGTACGTTAATTCAATAGTCCTATAAAGAGACAGCCCGGTTCACTGACCTGTTTTGCGTTCAGTGGCCGGCATCCACGGCAGGACCCCCGCTGCCAGCGGGTTTGAACGGTGGTCTGGCCAGCCAGACCAGCCCGGCCAGCAGCACGAAAAGGATGGAAGCCAGCCAGAAAATCTCGTTGGCTCCGATGAAAAACCCCTGCCGGGTAATCTCCTGCGCCAGATAGGCCGACGATTGCAGGCTGTTCATGCCGGCATCCTGCATTTGCGTCATCGCCTGCTGGGTGGCGTGGGAGTAGGGCTGGATGTCGGAGGACAGCGCCACGTGATGCACTGCCTCGCGCCGTTCCCACTGCGTGGTCAGGACCGACGTGCCGATGGAGCCTGCCAGCGTGCGCAGGAAATTCGACAGGCTGGAGGCACTGGCGATCTGGTCGGCGCGCAGCCCGGCCAGGGCGATCATGGTCAAGGGCATGAAAAAACCGGCCACGGAGGCCCCTTGCACGAACTGCGGCCACACTACCCAGCTGAACTGCATGTCCGGATTGAACGTCGTGCGCCAGTAAAAGCACAGGGCGAAGATCAGGAAACTGGCCGTGATGATCCAGCGCAGGTCGGCCCGGTGGGCCACCTTGCCGATGACCGGAGACAGGAGCACCGGCAGGATGCCGATCGGCGCCATGGCCAGACCGGCCTGCGTGGCGGTGTAGGCCATCTGTGTTTGCAGCAGCAGCGGCATCAGTACCACCGTACCGAAATACAGCATGAAGCCGATGCTCAGGCACAGCACGCCGACCGAAAAATTGCGGTGGCGGAACAGCGAGATGTCGATGACCGGGTGTTCGCTGTGCCGCTCCCACACCACCAGATACGCCAGTGCCACCACGGCGACTGCCGTCAGCAGGATGATCTCCTGCGATTCAAACCAGTCCAGCTCCTTGCCACGGTCCAGCATCAGTTGCAGTGCACCCACCCCGATGACCAGCAGGACAAGGCCGATGCGGTCGATCGGTCTGGGGACCAGCCCGGTTTCACGGTGGCGCAGTTCTTTCCAGCTCAGAAAGAGTGCCAGCAGGCCGACCGGCACGTTGATGAAGAAAATCCAGCTCCAGTGCCAGTTGTCGGAAATCCAGCCGCCCAGGATCGGTCCGAAGATCGGCGCCACCACCACCGTCATCGACCACAGGGCCAGCGCCATGCCCTTCTTGTCGTTGGGGTAGGCTGCCAGTAGCAGGCTTTGCGACAGGGGAATCATCGGCCCGGCCAGCGCGCCTTGCATGACGCGGAACAGGATCAGTGTCTCAAGGCTCGGTGCCATGCCGCACAGCCACGAGGTCACCACGAAACCGGCCGTGGACAGCAGGAACAGCCTGACTTCGCCCAGCCGCTTGGCCAGCCAGCCGGTGATCGGAATGCAGATGGCGTTGGCTACGGCAAACGAGGTGATCACCCAGGTGCCCTGGCTGGACGAGGCACCAAGGTTGCCGGCGATGGTAGGGATGGCCACGTTGGCAATGGTCGTGTCCAGCACCTGCATGAACACGGCCAGCGACAGGGCCAGCGTCACCCAGAACCGGCGGGCGCCATAAAGCGGAGGGTGCGTCATCGTGGCACCTTACCGTGCGCTGTTGGCCGCGATGATGTCGGCCACCATGCGGTTGGCCCGCTCCAGCTGGCCGTCATACACCCCGGTCTGCAAGACCGGCTTGCCGACCGGCGCATCGGTCACCAGCGGGCCGTCCTGGCTGCGCGTATCGACGCTGACGTGCATCGACAGACCCAGCCGCAAGGGGTGGGCGGCAAGGTCGCGGGCATCCAGCGTGATCCGCACCGGCACCCGCTGCACCACCTTGATCCAGTTGCCGGTGGCGTTTTGCGGCGGCAGCAGCGAAAACACGCTGCCCGTACCCGCTGACAGCCCGGCAACCTGGCCGCGATAGCTGACATCGTTGCCGTACACGTCGGCGTGGACAGTCACCGGCTGGCCGATGCGGATGTCCTTGAGCTGGCTTTCCTTGAAGTTGGCATCCACCCACATGGTCTGCAACGGCACCAGTGCCATCAACGGCGCACCGGTCTGTACCCGCATGCCGATCTGGGCGCTGCGCTTGGCGATCTGCCCGTCGATGGGCGCCACGATGCGGGTGCGCTCCAGCATCAGGGCGGCTTCGCGCAGCTGGGCTGCGGCGCGGGCAACCTGCGGATGCTTGGCAACCGCATCATTCATCACCAGCTCGCGCTGGGCCTGCAATTCGGCTTCGGCGGTTTGCAGGGCGGCCTGTGCCTGGCTGTAGGCATCGCGGGCGTGTTGCAGGTCTTCGAGGGCAATGGACTGGTCGGCGCTGGCGGCCTCGCGGCGCTTGAGATCCCCGGCTGCCTTGGCCACCAGTGCCCGGCGCTCGGCCACGACGGCTTCCAGACGGGTCTGGCCGGTGATCAGGGTGCGGGTCTGGCGGACGGTCTGCGCCAGTTCGGCTTCGGCGCGGGCGACGGCCAGCCGGGCGTCGGCATCGTCAAGCCGGACCAGTTCCTGCCCGGTCTTGACGCGCTGGGTGTCGTCGGCGCCGACGACGGTGACGGTGCCGGCAGTCTGGGCCGACACCGGAATCAGGTTGCCGGCACTGTAAGCATCATCGGTGGTTTCAAGGCCGCGGACGTAAAACCACCAGTACAGCAGCATCAGCAGGGCAACAAGCAGCAGGGCTGCCGTGAGTTTGAGCAGGGCCTTGCGGCGCAAGAGTTCTCGGGAGGACATGATCCGGTCAACCTGTCAGAGAGGGGCGGGAACGGCCAGCGCACGCATCAGGGCGGTTTGCGCCAGCAGAGTGCTGGTCTGGGCAGCGAGGTGTTGTTGCCATGCGGCGCTGGACTGGCGGGCATCGGCCAGTGCCTGCATGGGCGCGGCCAGCCCGCTGCGGATACGGCTCTGGCTGCGGCGGGCCAGCTGCGCCAGCGTGGCGTGGCGTGACTGCGCCTGTTGCCACAGCTGGCGGGCGGCCTGCGTCTGGCTGACGCCGTCGGCAGCTTCACGGATGGCGGTCAGCAGGGTCTGGTTGTAGCGGGCGATGGCCGTATCGCGGCCGGCGCTTTGCGCATCCAGCTCGGCATTCAGGGCTCCCGCGTGAAACAGCGGCAGGCTGATGCCCGGCATGATGCCGGCGATGCTGCCGGCACGGCTGAAGAGGTCGGCGGTGTTCTGCGCTTGCAGGCCGATGAAGGCCCCGAGGGTCAGGTCGGGGTAAAACGCCGCTTTGGCGGCATCTACCGAGTGTTCGCTGGCGCGTACGTAGGCCAGGGCTGCCTGCACGTCCGGCCGGGCTGCCAGCGCCCGGGTGGTCAGGGTGGCGCTGTCGAACGACCAGTCCGGCAGTTGCCGGGCCTGCAACCGGTCAATGCGGTCCTGCGGCTGGGCGCTGAGTGCGGCCAGCGCGTGGGCTGCGGTTTGTTCCCGGGCCTGCAACTGGGTGATCCGGCTTTCCAGTGCCAGCTGGTCGGCATGCAGGCTGTCCGGCACGTCAGCGGTAACGAGTCCGCTACGCAGCAGGCTGGCGGCCTGGCGTGCCTGCTGGCGGGCGAGATCCAGTTCCTGACGGGCTGCGTCGGCTTGCAGGCGGCTGCCGGCCAGTTCGAGGTACTGGGCGGTGATGGCGCTGGCCAGCCATTGTTCGCTGGCCTGGTATTCCAGCCGGGCTGCCAGCCGGCGGGCTTCGGCCGAGGCGGTCTGGGAGCGGATGCGTCCCCACAGGTCAAGCCGCCAGCCCATGTCGACCGACAGGGCGTGCAGGCTGTACCAGCTGCCGCCGATGGGTGGCGGCAGCAGACCATACTCGGATTCGCGGGCGCGTTCGGTGCCTGCATTGGCATCGATCTGCGGCCCGGCGCCGGCTGCTGTCAGGCGCACGCTGGCCGTGGCTGCCCGGATACGGGCCAGGGCTTCGGTCAGTGAGGGATGCTGGCGGCGGGCGTCGTCGATCAGCTGGTCCAGTTCGGCAATGAGCAGGGCCCGCCACCATGCGCCTTGCGTGGCGGCATCCGGTACGGCAGTGGCATCCTGTCCGTAGACGGAGGCATCAAGCGGGCGGGCGGCAGGCTGCATGGCCGTGGGGCTGGCACACGCCGTCAGCAGTCCGGCACTGAGCAACAGCCAGTGGAGGGGAGATATTCTGTTAACCATAAAATTGTCACCTGCGTGACTATCTGGAGGAAAAAAATCCTACGATCCGGTTTCCAGCCGCGTCAGCAGCTTGCGCTGCAAGGCGATGAACTGGGCTTGCTCTTCGGGGGTGAAATCCTGCCAGGCGTCGCGCATGCGCTGCCGGTGTACCGGCATGACCTCACGGATCAGCTGGTAGCCGGCTTCGGTCAGGCCGAGTTCGGTCTTGCGCCGGTCGTCCGGACAGGGGTGACGCTGGATCCAGCCGCGTCCTTCCAGCTCGTCCACCACCCGGGTGGCGTTGGTGCGCGAGAAGGCCAGCGTGGCCGAGATGTCCGACGGGCTGACGCGTTCCTGCGGACGCGAGTAGATCAGCATCAGCGCCAGCCAGGCCGAATGGTTAAGCCCGTATGGCTTGAGAGAGGACTCAAACCAGGCGCCCAGTTGCAGCTGCACATAGAAATGCAGCCGGGTCAGCATGATCTCGGTGCGCGGAGAGCCGGGCATCTTGCGGGAGATTTCGCCGATGGCGTCTTCCAGATGCAGGAGCGGATTGCAGGATGTCATGTGCGTGAAAGTAACGCAGGTTACTAATCTGGTCAATGCATTGGCATCAATAAAATGCGCTGCATCAGACGTTTTGCATGACCGGTTGGTGCCGCCTGGGTTGCATGCCGGTTCCGGGGTACGGTTGTGTCAGCCAGCTTGTGTCGTGACGGGATGCCTGTGCTGTGTTCTGCTGTGTCCGGGAGCAATGAGGCTGCGGGATGCGTGTGTCGCGACATCAAGACGGGCAGCGTGTCTTGACGGATGTCCTGCCGGATTTTGCCAGACCGGATGCCAGTACGTCCGGCAAGGCAGCCTTGCTGCTGCAAGGGTGTGCATCCGGTACGCCGGAGCGCAGGTAGTCATTTGCCAGTCATGACGATCACGGCATGGCTGCCCCTGATCCTGCGGGCAAGCCGTGCGGACTGCTGAATGAAAACCGGGTGGCCTGCCGGTCTGGCAGAGAGTGTGGTGCTGCCCGGAAACCGGTGCGCCAGGCATTGCTCCTCCGGCCTGCATTGCGTCAATGACCTCATGCACGGATCAGCCAGAAAACAGGCCCGGCATTGCCGGGCCTCTGTCTGCATCAGTCCTTCGGCCGTACGGTGCGTGATGCCGGTTGCCGGGACAGGCGCAGCGCATTGCCGACCACCAGCAGCGAACTGGCAGCCATGCCGAGGCTGGCCAGCCACGGTGTCACCCAGCCCATGAAGGCCAGCGGCAGGGCGACCACGTTGTAACCGACAGCCCAGGCCAGATTCTCGCGGATGATGGTACGGGTGCGACGGGCGATGGTGAGGGCTGGCAGCAGCGGCGTCAGTCCTTCGCCGATCAGCACGATGTCGCCGCTCAGCCGGGCCACGTCTGCCCCCTGTCCCATGGCGGCGCTGACATTGGCCTGCGCCAGCACCGGTGCGTCGTTGACGCCGTCACCCACCATCAGCACCGTGCGTCCTTCTGCCTGCAAACGCGTGACCAGCGCCAGTTTGGCTTCCGGTGTCAGGTTGGCCCGGGCGTCTTCAATGCCGAGCCGGCCAGCCACGCCATCCACCACGCGCTGACTGTCGCCGCTGGCGAGATGCACGTGGATGCCGCGCGCGTGCAGGCTGTCGACCATGGCACGGGCTTCGTCGCGCAGGCGGTCACCGATGGCAAACAGCGCCAGCCAGCCGGTGTCCGACCCCAGCGCCACGATGCTGTCGGTGCCGCCAAACGCTTCGGATGCCGCCAGCGGCGTGCCGGTCAGCTCCGCTACGAATTCCGGTTTGCCAAGCCGGTAGCGGCGACCGTCAATCCGGCCTTCGACCCCGGCGCCGACATGATTGCTGATGCCGGTAGCCAGCGGAACGGACTCGCCCGTGGCCAGCAGGGCACGGGCAATCGGGTGTTCGCTGCCGGATTCCAGCCCGCGGGCCAGCGTGAGGGCTTCGGCTTCGGTCAGTTGCGGATCAAGCAGGCTGGTGGCGTTGTGCTGCATCACACCGGTGGTCAGGGTGCCGGTCTTGTCAAACACCGCGTCGGTGACGCGGGCGAGGCTTTCCAGTGCCGTGCCGCGTGCCAGCAGCACGCCATGGTCGGCCAGTGCACCGCCGGCCGCGGTGAGGGCCGCCGGCGTGGCCAGCGACAGGGCGCACGGGCAGGAAATCACCAGCACGGCCACCATGATCCACAAGGCCCGGTCCGGGTCGATGCCGTACCAGAGCCAGAAAGCCGCCGCTGCTGCCAGCAGCAGGCCGGCGACAAACCAGCCGGCCACCCGGTCGGCCAGCACGGCCAGCCGCGGTTTTTGTGCCATGGCATGGTCCAGCAGACGCACGATGCCGGCCAGCCGGGTGGTTTCGCCCACATGGCTGGTTTCGATAACCAGCGGGCTGGCGGTATTGACCGAGCCGGCAATCACCGCATCACCGGCCTGCTTGCGTACCGGCAGGCTTTCGCCGGTCAGCAGGGATTCGTTCAGGCTGGATTCGCCTTCCAGCACCACGCCGTCCACCGGCAGGGTGTCACCGGGCTTGATCAGCAAGACATCACCCGAACGCACGCTGGCGACGGTGGCCACGTGTGCCTCACGGCTGGCAGGCCAGCCGGCCAGCCGGTGGGTGAAAGCCGGAATC
This sequence comes from Laribacter hongkongensis DSM 14985, assembly GCF_000423285.1. Classification (NCBI taxonomy): domain Bacteria; kingdom Pseudomonadati; phylum Pseudomonadota; class Betaproteobacteria; order Neisseriales; family Aquaspirillaceae; genus Laribacter; species Laribacter hongkongensis. Next base: position 193,986 of record NZ_AUHR01000008.1, on the reverse strand, counting down.
AGCTTGACCAGCCGCTCGGCCGCATCGCCGGCCCGTCTCCGCGCGATGCCTTCCAGATAGCGTCCACCCAGCAGCAGGAACACGAACATGGACACCGAATCGAAATAGATGCCGTGGTCGATGTGGCGGAAGAGCGCCCAGCAGCTGGCGAAAAATGCGGTGAGGATGCCGATGGTGACCGGCACGTCCATGCCGACCCGGCGGCTGTGCAGGTCACGCCAGGTACCCTTGTAAAACGGCCACGCCGAATACAGCACCACCGGCAGGGTCAGGACCAGGCTGGCCCAGTGCAGCATCCACAGCCACTGCGGGTCGATGTCGCCGTCCGGTGCCAGATAGGTCGGCACGACGTACATCATCACCTGCATCATCGACAGGCCGGCCACCCACAGGCGGTTGATCTGGCTTTTGCGTTCCTGTTGCGCCAGCTTTTCCTGGCGGTCGGCATCATACGGGTGGGCGCGGTAGCCGATGCTGGCAATGGCTTCCAGGATCTGTGACAGGTGGATGCGGCTGTCGTCCCATTTCACCCGGGCGCGCAGGCTGGAGTAGTTCACGTCCACGCTCAGTACGCCCGGCAGCTTTTTCAGGTGCTGCTCGTTGAGCCAGACACAGGCGGCACAGGTGATGCCTTCCAGCATCAGCGCCGCTTCGCGCTCGTCGCCTTCGCAATGCACGAAGCTCTGTTGCAGCTCGGGTGCGTCATAAAGCCGGATCTGCTCCAGCAGGTCGGCCGGCAGCGGCTCGGCCCGCCGGGCATCTTCGGTGCGGTGCTGGTAATAGTCGTCCAGCCCGGCGTCGATGATGGTCTGCGCCACGGCCTGGCAGCCGGCACAGCAGGTGGCATGGGGTGACTGGCGGTAGCGGACGGGGAAATCGGCGCCGGCAGGCACCGGCAGGCCGCAGTGAAAGCAGGATTCGGTCATGGCTGCCATTCTACCTGCGACAGCCATCCGGCTCACGTACCAGTCATGACAAGGGCAATCAGCGCTTGAGCTGGCGCGTGAGCTTTTGCAGGAGCGGCAGCCGCTGGCCGGCCATCTCGTGTGCGGCGTGGGCAGCAAGCAGCGCGCAGCCGGGTTCGACCAGATGGGCGCAGTTGTGAAAGCGGCAGTGTCCCAGCAGCGGGCGCATTTCCGGAAAGCAGTGCGCCAGTCCGGTGGCTTCAAGATGCGACAGCCCGAACTCCTGCAAGCCGGGAGAGTCGATCAGGTCGCTGTGCGCGTCCAGATGGTAAAGCTCGGCATGCGTGGTGGTGTGCTTGCCGGTATCGAGTGCCTCGGAAATGTCGTTGGTGCGTGCCCGTGCCTCGGGTACCAGGGCATTGGTGAGGGTGGACTTGCCCATGCCGGACTGGCCGATCAGCACGCTGGTGTGGCCGGCCAGCCGGGTGCGCAGGGCCGAAATGTCGCCCAGTGCCGAAAGCTCCAGCACGTCGTAGCCGATCTCGCGGTAAAAGCCGAGGCTGGTACGCAGCCCGGCAGTCTGCGGCAGGTCGCACTTGTTGAGCACGATCAGCGTGGCGATATCGCTGGCTTCGGCGGCAATCAGGCAGCGGTCGAGGAACTCGGGAGCGGGAGTCGGCACGGCAGCCAGTACCACCACCAGCTGGGTGACGTTGGCGGCGATCAGCTTCTGGCGGAAGTCGTCCTGCCGGTACAAAAGGCTGCGGCGCGGCTGTGCCCGTTCGATCACGGCCTGTTCGTCGTTGTGGATCAGGAGGTCGACCCGGTCGCCGCAGGCGTAGTCGGTGCGCTTGCCGCGCGTGGTGCAGTCATAACGGCGGCCGTCGCTGGCTTCGACAACGTAACGGCGGCCGTGGCTCTTGATGATTTGTCCGGAGGATTGGGTCACAGAAGATAGAGTAGGTCGAGCTTGGCGGCGCACACGAAATCGTTGCGGGTCAGGCCGCCAGCGTCATGGGTGCAGTAATGCACCACGACACGGTTGAAATGGATGCCAAGGTCCGGATGATGATTCTCGCGCACGGCGAGCCAGCCGATGGCACCGGCGAACGCCATTGTAGCGGCGTAGTCGGCAAAGTCGAACGTCCGTGCCAGGGCACCGGCGTCGGTCTTCCATGCCGGTACCAGCAACGACAGGGTGTAGATGTCGGCAGCCGACAGCAGCGGTGCGGATGTCTGGCAGTGTTGGTGGACCAGCGGATTCATGACAGTCTCCGGAAAAGACGGTGGTACGGAAGTCAGGCTGCGGGGCAATCCTGCTTCCTGGAGCCGGGACGCCGGGCGCCGGCCGGACATGCCAGACTGGCCGCAGCAGCATTTACTACCGTAGCCGCAATCAGCCGGGCTGGAGGTTTTCCAGTGCCTGGATGCGGATGGCCGCCGGCGGGTGCGAGTCGTAAAACGCCGAATACAGCGGGTCCGGGGTGAGGGTGGAGGCATTGTCCCGGTAGAGCTTGGTCAGTGCGCTGACGAGGCAGGCGGCACTGGCGTGCCCGGCGGCAAAGGCATCGGCCTCGAATTCGTGCTGGCGCGAACTCCAGCTGGCCAGCGGAGTGAACGGGAAGGTCAGCACCGGCACCACCAGCATGAACAGCAACAAGGCGGTGGCCGGCGACGGAGTCGCCACCCCGAGCCCGGCGTAAAAGGCCGGCAGCATGGCCAGTCCGCCCAGAATCCACAGCAGCACCAGGGCCAGTCCCAGCGTGACGGTGATGCGCTTGGCCACATGACGCAGGCGGAAGTGGCCCAGCTCGTGAGCCAGCACCGCCTCGATCTCGTCCGGGTCCAGCTGTCTGATCAGCGTGTCGTAAAACACGATGCGCTTGGCAGCACCAAAACCGGTGAAATAGGCATTGCCGTGGCTGGAACGCTTTGAACCGTCGACCACGAACACGCCGCTGCTGCGAAAGCCGCAACGGGCCAGCAGGGCGTCGATGCGCTGCTTCAGTTCGCCGTCCTGCAAGGGTTCGAAACGGTTGAATACCGGAGCGATCACGGTCGGAAACAGCCACATCATCGCCAGCGAAAATCCGCTCCAGACCAGCCAGGTCCACAGCCACCACTGCGCTCCGGCCGCGACAAACAGCCACAGCACCAGTGCCAGCAGCGGCACGCCCAGTACCAGTCCGACGGCCATGCCCTTGATCTGGTCGAGCATGAACAGCCCTGGCGAGGTGCGGTTGAAGCCGAAACGGGCCTCGATCACAAAGGTGGAATACAGCGTGGCTGGCAGACCCACGGCACCGCTGATGGCCAGTACCGCCACAAACAGTGCCACGCCCTGGATAATGTCGCCGGCCGGCAACCAGTAGCCGATCGCGCTTTGCAGCCAGGCAATGCCGCCACCCAGTGTCAGCGCCAGCAACAGCAGGGTGTCGACAATGGCGGAAATCTGCGACAGCCGCACCTTGGCCTGCGTGTAGTCCGCTGCCAGCTGGTGGTCGGCAAGGCTGAAACGGCCGGCAAACGCAGCCGGTACGGAGCGGCGGTGGCGGCTGACGGATTGCAGCTGGCGTCCTGCCAGCCACAGGCGCAGGAACAGCGTCAGGCTGATGGCAGTCAGAAACAGGCAGGTAATGGCTTCGGCTGTCATGTTCGCATCGGCAGGAAATGAAGAAAGCGCAGGCATTGTACGCGCTATGACTGTCCGCCAGCGGCCGGCATGCATGGCAAGAGATTTGTCTCAGGACAGATCAGCCGGACGGCTTCCCTCATAGAATGGACGACAAGTCACACGCCGGCCGGGGAGAATCATCATGAGTTTGTTCAGCTTTTTTGCCGGCAAGTTCCTGTTTGCACTGGCAGCCCTGCTGCCCATCATCAATCCGCCCGGCCTCATCCCGATTTTCCTGTCGCTGACTTCGCGCAATACCCGCGAGCAGCGGCAGTTCCTGGCCCGCCGCATTGCCATCTACGGCTTCGTGCTGCTGGCGGGCAGCATGTTCATCGGGTCTTATCTCTTGTCGTTTTTTGGCGTGTCGCTACCGGTGGTGCAGCTGGGGGGCGGCTTGCTGCTGACCTTCACGGCCTGGCGCATGCTCAACGACACCCCGGCCGAACACAGCACCCATGCCCCCGAGCCCGAGCATATCGACCAGGCCCAGCTCAAGCAGCGCGCCTTCTATCCCCTGGGGTTTCCGCTGACAGTGGGGCCGGGTTCGGTGTCGGTATCGATCACCATCGGTGCGACCTTTTTCCACTCCAACCACAATTTCGTGCAGCTGGCGCTGACGCCGGTGGCCAGCTTGCTGGCCGTGGCCGTAGTGTGTTACCTGATCTATTTCTGTTACCTGCACGCCGAAACCATGCTGCACCATCTGGGCCCGACCGGTGCCGTGGTGTTCCTGCGGCTGTCGGCGTTCATTCTGGTGTGCCTTGGCATGCAGATCATGTGGAACGGCATCAGTGAACTGATCAGCGGCTGGGTGCAAAGCGAACTGGGCGCCTTGCCCCGCAGCCGCTAGGGTTCCGGTCAGGCGAACTTGAGCAGCACCATGCCCACGATCAGCATGGCCATGCCCAGCCAGCCTTGCAGGCGGATGCGCTGGCCGAACAGTGCCCAGCTCGCCAGCGCGGTGGCGAGGATGCCGAAGCCGCCCCAGACCGCATAGGCCACCGACAGTTCAATGCCTTCCAGCGCCACGAACAGGCAGGAGAACGCGGCAAGGATCATGGCGATCGACAGGATGCCGTAACCCTTGCGCCGGAAACCTTCGGACAGCTTCAGGAACAGGTTGGCACCCACTTCGAGGATGGTCGCCAGCACGATCATCAGCGCGTGCAGCAGGGTGAAGGTTTCCAGCATCACGCTCTCCCGGCCGCAGGGGCATCGGAGGACGGGCCTTCGTCGGTGCCGCGCTTCATCAGCGTGATGCCGATGATGATCGACAGCATGGCCAGCGTTTTGGCCAGCGACAGGCGTTCGTCGAAAATCCAGTAGCCCACGATGGAAATGATGATGATGCCGATGCCTTCCCACACGGCATAGGCCACGCCTACTGGCACGCGCACTACGGCCAGCGACAGCATGTAGAAGGAAAAGGCCAGGAGCACGCTCATGGCGGCCAGACCCAGCAGATTGCCGGTATCCGCGCCCCATTTGAGCAGGCTGGTACCCGTGACTTCGGCCGCGATTGCCGCGGCCAGATACAACCAGTAACGCATGAAAGACTCCCGAACCCGGAAGCTCGCCGCAACGAACCACCGGCGTCAGATCACAGGAAATGATGGACGGTGATGGGTTCGGGTGCGGCTACAATTCCCCGCGCCAGGCGCGTTCTTCATCGATGAAGCCCGACAGCGGCAGCCAGGCAGGAATGGGCAGATTCATGCAGTCAAAACGGTAAGACAATGCGGCAAGGGTAGCGGCTGGGCGAATTTCAGGTCAAGTTTTCTGCATTATTGATGAGTGCGCCAAGGCAGTCCGGGCACAGGCAGGAAGCGGCCGCCTCCGGCACCGGCAGCGTGGCCGGCAGGTCCTGGCACCAGCAACCGCCAGACCGGCCACCCGTGCCGCAACCGAAGGCCGTGCCGCATTGCGGACAGGTCCGGTTCGGTGTGGCCCGGCTGGTGGCCAGCCGCTCAAGGACCGCCTGCCGTTCCGGTGTGGTCATGCCGGACCAGCGGCTGATTTCGTCGAGGGTGCGCCGGCAGCCCGTGCAGGTTCCGGTGGTGGTATCGGCCTGGCAGAGGCCGATGCAGGGAGAGGCGGGCAGGGACATGGCATGAGGGGACAGCAGGCAAAGGGGCGCGCATTGTAGCGGTCATGCCGGCGGGTATCCATCTGCCTGCGCCTTCCGCGGATCAGGCCGGCAGGTTTTCCAGCGTCAGCCACAGGCCGAACGGCACGAAACCGATGCTCATCAGGTTGCCGATCAGCACGATGGACGCCATGCTGTCCGGCTCCTGCCGGTAATGCTCGGCCATCAGGAAATTGAGGACTGCCGGCGGCAGGGAGCCAAAGAGGTAGACAATGCCGGCCAGCATCGGTGACAGCCCCAGCCAGTAGACGGCAACAGCCGCACCGGCCAGGCCGGTGACAGGTGTCAGCAGGCCGCCCAGCACGCCGATGCGCCAGCCCGACAGCTTCACGTCGGTCATGCGTACGCCCAGGGCGAACAGCATCAGCGGGATGGTCATGTCACCCAGCATCTTCAGCCCGATCAGGATGCCGGCCGGCAGCTGCCAGTGCAGCAGGCTGACGGCAATCCCCAGCGCCGTGGCAATCACGATGGGGTTGTAGAGCAGGCCGACAAAACGGGTGGTACGGCAGAAGATGTAGGCGCCCAGGGTGAAGTGCAGCAGGTTGGAAATCACGAACGCCACGACGAACCCGCTGAATCCCTCCGGGCCGAATGCCAGCAGGGCCAGCGGCAGGCCCATGTTGCCGCAGTTGTTGAACATGACCGGTGGCAACAGGGTGCGCGGGCTGATGTGCAGCAGTCGGGCCAGGGGCCATGCCAGCAGCCCCGAAACCAGAATCACCAGCAGCACGGCCGGCAGGAGCTCCCACCAGCGGGCAAGGTCGAAATCCTTGCCTGCCATGGCGGAAAACACCAGCAACGGCACGCAGACATCCATGTTGAGGCGGTTGGTGACGGTCATGTCGGGTTTTTTCCAGCGGGCATAAAGCCAGCCGGCCAGTACCATGATGACGACGGGCAGGATGATGGTGACGATGCGCTCGAACATGGGGCGGGGCGGGAAAAGGAAGTTGCCTGGGCAGGAATCATGCCCGGTGCCGGATGGCGCTCCGGGCCGCAGGAGCAGCGAGGCCGGCAGCAGGGCCGGCCCTGTGTAACGGATCAGAACACGATGCTGACGCTGTGTTCACCCTGCCAGCCGCGCAGGGAGGCCAGCAAGGCGTCATCCGGCCGGACCCGCCAGCTGTCGTCAAGCTCGAGCTGGCAGCGGGCGGCGGCATTGCGGTAATCCAGCCGCACCGGGCAGCCTTCGGCAGAGCGGAAAGGCTCCAGCAGGGCTTTCAGGCGCGGTGCATCCAGCTGGGCGGCCGGGGTCGCCAGCCGCAGGTAGCGGGCGAAGCGGGCACGGGCTTCGGACAGGTCCAGCGCCTGGTCGGCGATGATGCGCAACCCGCCGGAATAGTCATCCTGGCTGACCTTGCCTTCGACGATGAGGATGCTGTCTTCCTTGAGCTTGTGGCGGGCCGCATCGAAGGACTCGCTGAAGAACGACACTTCCAGCTTGGCCGTGCCGTCGTCCAGCTGCACGAAGGCCATCTTGCCGCGATTGCCGACCTTGGTCCGCACGCCCATGATGGTGCCGGCCAGCCATTGCGGTTCCTTTTTCGGAGCGATCCGGTTGAGCGGCGTCTTGACCAGCCTGCGCACGGTGTCGGCGTGGGCGTGGAACGGGTGGCCGGACAGGAAAAAGCCGATGGCGGTTTTTTCTTCGGTCAGGCGGGTGGCTTCGTCCCACGGGCGGACCTGCGTCATTTCCACGGCTGGTGCTGCGCTGGTGTCCAGCAGGTCGAACAGCCCGCCCTGGTTGGCGTTCTGCGCTTCCTGCTCGGCCATGGTCATGGCCAGTTCGACGTTGGCGATCAGGCGGGCACGGTTGGGTTCCAGCGTATCGAATGCACCGGCACGGATCAGGGCTTCGATGGTGCGGCGGTTGACGATGCGCTTGTCGGTACGGCGGCAGAAATCGAACAGGTCGGCAAACCGGCCGCCTTCCTTGCGCACGGCCTCGATATGTTCGACGGCAGCCTGCCCGGTACCCTTGATGGCGCCCAGTGCATAACGGATGCGTCTGGCGTCGACCGGCACGAAACGGTAGACGCTTTCGTTGATGTCCGGCGGCAGGAATTCCAGCTGGTTGGCGAGGCTGTCGTCGTAGAACACCCGCAGCTGGTCGGTGTTGTCGAGTTCCGACGACATGGTGGCGGCCATGAAGGCCGACGGGTAGTGTGCCTTGAGCCAGGCAGTCTGGTAGCTCACCACCGCGTAGGCAGCCGTGTGCGACTTGTTGAAGCCGTACTCGGCGAACTTGGCCATCAGGTCGAAAAGATGCTCGGCCAGTGCTTTCGGGTAGCCTTTTTTCTCGGCGCCTTCACAGAAAATGCCACGGTGCTTGGCCATTTCCTCGGGCTTTTTCTTGCCCATGGCGCGGCGCAGCATGTCGGCACCACCCAGCGTGTAGCCGCCGATGATCTGCGAAATCTGCATCACCTGTTCCTGGTACACGATCACGCCGTAGGTCGGATCGAGACAGGCGGTCAGGTCGGGGTGGAAGTAGTCCACTTCCTGCTTGCCGGCCTTGCGCAGGATGAAGTCGTCCACCATGCCCGAGCCCAGTGGACCCGGCCGGTAGAGGGCCAGCACGGCGATGATGTCTTCAAAGCGGTCGGGCTTGAGCTTTTCCAGCAGCTTTTTCATGCCCTCCGATTCCAGCTGGAACACCGCGGTGGTGTTGGCCTGTTGCAGGACGCGGTAGGCGGCCGGATCGGTGAACGGCATGTGGTTGAGGTCAAGGTCGAATGCCGGGTCCAGTGCCTTGATGTAGTTGACCGCCAGATCGATGATGGTGAGGTTGCGCAGGCCCAGAAAGTCGAACTTGACCAGACCGACGTCCTCCACGTCGCCCTTGTCGAGCATGGACACCGGCGAAGCGTCGTCGCCGCTGGCCTGGTACATCGGGCAGAAGTCGGTGATCTTGCCCGGGGCGATCAGCACGCCGCCGGCATGCATGCCGATGTTGCGGGTCAGTCCTTCGAGCTTTTTGGCGAGAGCCCACAGCTGCGAGACTTCTTCTTCCTTTTCCAGCCGCTCCTTGAGGATGGGCTCCATCTCGACGGCATCGTCGAGTGAATACTGCTTGCCCGGTGCGGCCGGAATCAGCTTGGAGAGGCCATCGCAGAAGGAGTAGGGCAGGTCGAGCACCCGGCCGACGTCACGTACCACGGCCTTGGCCGCCATGGTGCCGAAGGTGGCGATCTGGCTGACGGCGTCGGCGCCGTAGCGTTCGCGCACGTACTCGATCACCCTCCAGCGGTTGTCCTGGCAGAAGTCGATGTCGAAGTCAGGCATCGACACCCGTTCGGGGTTGAGGAAGCGTTCGAACAGCAGGGCATAGTCGAGCGGATTGATGTCGGTGATGCCGATGCTGAATGCCACCAGCGAGCCGGCGCCCGAACCGCGGCCCGGTCCGACCGGGCAGCCGTTGGCCTTGGCCCAGTTGATGAAGTCGGCCACGATCAGGAAGTAGCCCGGAAAGCCCATCTGGATGATGGTGTCGAGTTCGAATTTCAGCCGTTCGCGGTAGCGCGGCATTTCGGCTTCGCGCTGCCCGGCATCCGGGTAGAGCGCCTGCATGCGCTCGACCAGGCCTTCTTCGGAACGCTTGATCAGGTAGTCGTCCAGCGACAGGCCGTCCGGCGTCGGAAAGTCGGGCAGGAAGTTCTTGCCCAGCAGGATTTCGATATTGCAGCGGCGGGCGATTTCAACGCTGTTTTCCAGTGCCTCGGGCACGTCGGCAAACAGTGCGGCCATTTCGTCAGTACTCTTGAAGTACTGTTCTTCGGTGTAATGGCGCACCCGCTTGGGGTTGCCGAGCATTTCCCCTTCGGCAATGCACACGCGCGCCTCGTGGGCCATGAAGTCGTCGCGGTCCAGAAACTGGACCGGATGCGTGGCGACGACCGGCAAGCCGGTTTCACCGGCCAGCCACAGCATGCGTTCGGTGCAGGTGTCGGCTTCGGGTTTGCCGGTGCGCTGGATTTCCAGATAGCAGCGGCCGGGAAAGCGCTGGGCCCAGTCCCGCGCCAGTGCCTGGGCCAGTTCCAGGTTGCCGGCCAGCAGGGCCTGGCCGGTGTCGCCATGCTGGGCACCGGATACGAAGATGAGGTTTTCGCAGGCTTCACGGGTCAGCCATTCGCGCTGGAGTTCGGCGCGGCCACGGTACTGGTTGAGGCGGTAGGCATCGGTCAGCAGTTCGCTCAGCCTGTGGTAGCCGGCGGTATTCATGGCGATCAGGAGGCAGCGGGAAGGCTGGTCGCGGTCAGCCGGGTTTTCCAGCCAGGCATCGACGGCCACGATGGGCTTGACGCCCTTGCCAAGGCAGGCCTTGTAAAACTTGACCATGCCGAAGAGGTTCATCAGGTCGGACAGGCCGAGTGCCGGCATGCGCTCGAGCGCAGCCCGCTTGACGGCGTCACCGATGCGGGTGATGCCATCGGTGACGGAAAATTCACTATGGAGACGGAGATGGATGAAGCGCGGCGTATTCATCCGCGCATTTTACATGGCTGTCACCGGCTGTAACCGGACCATTTGTCCCGGTCAGTCTTCCTGCCGGGGCTTGAGGCTGGCCAGTCCGGCTTTTTGCATTTCCAGGGTCTTGATTTGCAGTTCGATCAGACCGGACGACATGGTCAGCCAGTTCTGTACCACGCGCAGTTCGACCAGCTTGCGCTCTATCTCTTCTTCGGAAAGTGCCGGCATGAATGACTGCAAGGCCGGATTGCTGGGCTGCCAGAACTGCCGGAAAAAGGCGAACGGATCGTTGGGAGGGAAATCCTGGGACATGGCGGGCTCCTGACATGAAGAAACGGGCGGTATCACCGCCCGTTTTTCAGTATATCGGGATTTTATTCCGTCAGGATTGCTGCGGCTCGGTCTGGGCACCCACGGCGGCGATGGCCACCATGTTGATGATGCGGCGCACCGACGAGATCGGCGTGACGATGTGCACCGACTTCGACAGGCCCATCAGGATCGGGCCGATGGTGACGCCGTCGGAGGCCGACACGCGCAGCAGGTTGTAGCTGATGTTGGCGGCTTCCACGTTCGGCATGACCAGGAGATTGGCCGAACCCTTGAGCGGGCTGTCCGGCATGGCCTGCTGGCGGATGTGCTCGACCAGGGCGGCATCGCCCTGCATTTCGCCGTCGACTTCCAGTTCCGGCTGGCGCATCTGGATCAGGCCGAGAGCCGTGCGCATCTTGCGTGCCGAATCGTTGTTGCCGGTGCCGAAGCTCGAGTGCGAGAGCAGGGCCACCTTCGGCGCAATGCCGAAACGCTGCATGGCTTCGGCAGCCATTTCGGTGGTGTCGGCGATCTGCTCGGCAGTCGGATCGGCGTTGACGTAGGTGTCGGCCACGAAGATGTTGCCGGTCGGCAGCATCAGCGCGTTGACGGCGGCCAGGGTCTTGCAGCCCGGTTCCATCGGGATGACCTGACGGATCAGGTCAAGGTGCATGTGGTAGGTGCCGAAAGTACCGCACACCATGGCATCTGCCTCACCGCGACGCACCATCAGGGCACCGATCAGCGAGGTCTTGCGGCTCACTTCACGGCGGGCCAGTTCTTCGCTGATGCCCTGGCGCTTCATGATCTGGTGGTATTCGGTCCAGTATTCCTTGAAGCGCGGGTCGTTCTCGTTGTTGACCAGTTCGAAGTCGATGCCCGGACGCAGCTTGAGGCCGAGGTTTTCGATACGCTTTTCAATCACGGCCGGCCGGCCGATCAGGATCGGGAACGCCAGGCCGGTCGAGACGATTTCCTGGGTGGCGTGCAGGATGCGTTCGTCCTCGCCCTCGGTCAGAACGACGCGCTTCTTGTCATTTTTGGCCGCAGCAAACACCGGCTTCATGAACAGGTTGGTCTTGTAGACGAACTGTTGCAGCTTTTCGATGTAGGCGTCCATGTCCTCGATCGGACGGGTAGCCACGCCGGATTCCATGGCGGCCTGGGCGACGGCCGGGGCGATCTTGACGATCAGGCGCGGATCGAACGGCTTGGGAATCAGGTATTCCGGGCCGAACGACAGCTCCTGGTTTTCATAGGCGCTGGCCACCACGTCGTTCTGCTCGGCCATGGCCAGATCGGCAATGGCGCGCACGCAGGCGAGCTTCATCTCTTCGTTGATGGTGGTGGCGCCGACGTCCAGTGCACCGCGGAAGATGAACGGGAAACACAGGACGTTGTTGACCTGGTTGGGGAAGTCCGAGCGGCCGGTGCAGATGATGGCGTCCGGGCGGGCTTCTTTCGCCAGCGGCGGCAGGATTTCCGGTTCCGGGTTGGCCAGGGCAAGGATCAGCGGGTGGGCAGCCATGGTCTTGACCATTTCCGGCGTCACCAGCTTCGGACCGGACAGGCCGAGGAAAATGTCGGCATCCACGATGGCGTCCTTGAGGACGCGCATGCCGTTGTCGGCAATGGCAAAGCGACGCTTGGATTCGTCCATCTTTTCGTCGCGGCCGACGAAGATCACGCCCTTGGAGTCACAGACAGTCACGTTTTCACGCTTGAGGCCCAGCGCGATCAACAGCTCGAGGCAGGCGATGGCAGCCGCGCCGGCGCCACTGCACACGAGGCGGACCTTGCCGATGTCCTTGCCCACCACGCGCAGGCCATTGAGGACGGCGGCACCGGTGATGATGGCAGTACCGTGCTGGTCGTCGTGAAAGACCGGAATGCCCATGCGTTCACGGCATTTCTGCTCGATGTAGAAGCACTCCGGTGCCTTGATGTCTTCGAGGTTGATGCCGCCGAAAGTCGGTTCCAGCGAGCAGATGATGTCAACCAGTTTGTCCGGGTCGTTTTCGTTGACTTCGATGTCGAAAACGTCAATGCCGGCGAACTTCTTGAAGAGTACGCCCTTGCCTTCCATCACGGGCTTGCCGGCCAGCGGACCGATGTTGCCCAGACCCAGCACGGCGGTGCCGTTGGAGATGACGGCCACCAGATTGCCCCGGGCCGTCAGGGTGTTGGCTTCGGCCGGGTCCTCGACAATGGCGTCACATGCGGCTGCCACACCGGGCGAGTAGGCCAGGGCCAGATCACGCTGGGTAGCCAGCGGTTTGGTCGGGGCGACCTGGATCTTGCCACCGGTCGGGAAGCGGTGATAGTCGAGTGCGCTCTGGCGCAATTGCTCGTCCATGCGGAGAACTCCTGTGACGTTTTTTATGTGTCGTGAATAGGCGATAAGCCGGGGATTATAGCGCCGCCAGTCGTTGCCGGGCATGGCTTTGCAACGAGGCAGTCACCAGAGTGAAAAAGCGAAGCCCCGCAGACGGGGCTTCGCCAGGGCAGGAATGATGATGCTTACATCATGCCCAGCGTGCGCGGCAGCCACAGCGAGATGGCCGGAACGTAGGTCACCAGGGCCAGGAAGACCAGCATGGTGAGCAGCCACGGCCAGACGGCCTTGGTCAGCTCGGTAATGCCCATCTTGGTGATGCCCGAGGCAACGTAGAGGTTCAGGCCCACCGGCGGGTGGCACATGCCGACTTCCATGTTGACCACGATCAGGATGCCGAAGTGCACCGGGTCAATGCCCAGATGCATGGCCATCGGGAACAGGATCGGAGCAAAGATCAGTACGATCGACGACGGTTCCATCACGTTGCCGGCCAGGAGCAGCAGCACGTTGACCATCAGCAGGAACAGGATCGGTCCCATGCCCTGACCCACCATCCATTCCGCCATCGTCTGCGGAATCTGCTCGCTGGTCATCAGGAACGAGAACAGCACGGCATTGGTGATGATGTAGAGCAGCATGGCCGACATGTTGGCCGAATCGAGCAGGATCTTCGGAATCTGCCGCAGGTTCATGTCCTTGTAGACGAACACGGCCACCAGGAAGGCGTACACCGCGCTCATTGCCGCGGCTTCGGTCGGCGTGAAAATACCGGTGTAGATGCCGCCGATCACCACCACGATCAGCAGCAGGCCCCAGACCGATTCACGGAAGGCTTTCCAGCGCTCCATGAACGATGCCTTGGGCATGCGCGGGTAGTTGTTCTTGCGGGCGCGCCACCAGGTGGTGAAGCCAAGGAAACCTGCCAGCATCAGGCCCGGAATCACCCCGGCCATGAAAAGCTGTCCGACCGACGTGTTGGTGGCAACCGAGTACATCACCATCACGATCGAAGGCGGAATCAGGATGCCCAGTGCACCGGAGGTGGTGATGACGCCTGCGCCGAAGCGGTCGGGGAAACCTTGCTTGATCATGGCTGGCAGCAGGATCGAGCCGATGGCCACCACGGTGGCCGGGCTGGAGCCCGATACGGCAGCAAAGAGGGCGCAGGCCATCACGCCAGCCAGGCCCAGACCGCCGTGCCAGTGGCCGACCATTGCCGTGGCGAAATTGATCATGCGCCGGGCCACGCCGCCGTGGGTCAGGAAGTTGCCGGCGAGGATGAAGAACGGAATCGCCATGATTTCGAACTTCTCGATGCCGGTGAAGAGCTTGAGTGCCACCGAGGCGATGGGCACATCGGTCATGGTGAACAGGAACGTCAGCACGGTCAGGCCGAGGGAAATCGAAATCGGCATGCCGGTGAGCATCAGGAGGACCAGCAGTCCAAAAATGATCAGTGCACTCATGGATCAGTCTCCCTTGCCCTTCTTGCGCTGCTTGTCTTCCCATTCGGCATCGCCCATGCCGCGCTGGACATGAGAGATTTCCTCGCCGATTTCCATCGCTTCGCCGACGGAATAGGTCTCGTCTTCCATGCCTTCGACATGGCTGTGGTCGTGGTGCGGCAGCTCGCCGGTACGCACGAAGTTCACCATCACCTGGATGAAGCGGAAGCACATCAGGTAAGAACCCAGCGGAATGGCGAGGTAGACCAGCCACATCGGCAGTTCGAGGTCGGGCGAGGTCTGGTCGGTCAGGGACATGTGCCAGACGAAATTGGCGCCCAGCGAACCGACCGTGGCGGTAAACACGGCGCCGGCCAGCAGGCCGAACACGATGAAGCGGTTGCGGTTACGGGTGTCGAGCTTGTTGATCAGCACGTCCACGCCGACGTGGATGCCGGTACGCACCCCGTAGGCTGCGCCGAACTTGGCCATCCAGACAAACATGTAAATGCACAGTTCCTGCGCCCAACTCATGTTGATCGGGGCCAGCCAGGGGTTGAGCAGTTCGGTGCTGGCGCCGTAGCGGTGCAGGACCGAGACGAAGATCAGTAGCGTGGCAGCGCCCATCAGCGCCGCGATCAGCCACTCTTCGAGGTGATCGAGAAATTTCAGCATGGTGGATAGTCGAATGTGTGTGCGGCCGGTGGCGGCGCGCACAAAACCCTGCCGGTGCCCTGGGCACGGCATGAAGAAACCCGCAGGCTGCCCGGCAAACCGGTTGCCGGGCAGTACGGGTCAGGCAGGATGATCAGTTCGGCGTGAAGCCGGTTTCCTTGTATACCGCCTGGATGACGTTGCCGCCGATGCGGTCGGCCATCTTGGCGTGCACCGGAACCAGTGCCTTCTTGAAGGCAGCGCGTTCGGCCGGGGTCGGGTTGTAGATCTGCGTCTTGCCGGACTTGCGCACGCTTTCGAGATCGTTGGCGTTTTCCTTGGCCGCGATGTCGTTGGCGTACCTGGTGGCATCCTTCATGGCGCCATCGAGCTGGGTGCGTACGTCAGCCGGCAGGCCGTCCCAGAACTTCTTGTTCACGATCACGGCATAGCCGAGATAACCGTGGTTGGTCGTGCTCAGGTGCTTTTGCACCTCGTGCATTTTCTGGGTGTAGAAGTTCGACGGCGGGTTTTCGGTGCCATCGACCACACCGGTCTGGAGCGCCTGGTACACCTCGGAGAATGCCATCACCTGCGGCAGGGCACCCAGTGCGCGGACCTCTTCTTCCAGCACCTTGGACGACTGGATGCGCAGCTTCTTGCCACGCAGGTCGGCCGGGGTCTTGATGGGGGTATTGGCCGAGAATGACTTGAAACCGTTGTCCCAGAAGGCCAGGCCCTTGATGCCCTTGGGTTCCAGCTTGGCCAGCAGTTGCTGGCCGACCGGGCCCTGGGTCACTTTGTGCAGGTCGTTGTAGTCGTCAAAGATGAAGGGCAGGTCAAACACTTCGAATTCTTTCACGCCCAGCGGGCCGAACTTGGCAAGGCTCGGCGCCAGCATCTGCACGGCGCCCAGTTGCAGGGCTTCCAGTTCTTCCTTGTCTTTGTAGAGCTGGCTGTTCGGGTAAACCTGCACTTTCACCTTGCCCTTGGTCCGTTCTTCGGCAAGTTTCTTGAAGTACTCGGCAGCCTTGCCCTTGGGGGTGTCGGCAGCAACGACGTGGCTGAACTTGATGACGATTTCACCGGCGGCCTGGGCCAGCGGCGACAGGCCGAGACCGACAGCGATCGAGGCGGCAAGCAGGGTGCGCTTGAGTTGCATGTGAAGCTCCTTTGCAGACGGACTTGTCTTTGTTTGAATCGAATGGGGCCGTTCCCGTGCGCACATTAATTGAAGGGCATAAAAAATCCATTAGGGAATTCCCTAATAATTCGTTAATCACGGAGGAGTAACGCCGCTCCGGTTACAATGCGCAGGTTGTCAGCTGGGGCATGCGGTGAAACGGGAAAGCAACAAGGCCGGGCGCAATCTGGTATGGCTGCCGATCAGCGCCCTGATCGTGCTGGTGGTGGTGCTGGTCATGCTGGCGCAACTGGTCTGGAAAGACTGGCGTGACGAGCGTCAGGACACGTTGATCCAGGACATCCTGTGGCTGGAGCAGACGCTGCGCCAGCGCTTCCAGTCCATGGAGGAATGGTCGGCCACGCACGGGGCCGATTACGCCCGCGGCCGCATGGATACCGGCCGCTTCCAGGATGCTGCGCGTCTGCTCTTGCGGGAAAACCCGGAGCTTCTGGCCATTGAGCTGCGCAATCCTGATGGTGATGTCCTCTGGTTTGCCGGCCGTTATGGCGATGTGCCCGAGCCCAATCCCGGTGCCGGCAACTACCAGCCGCTGGAGCTGCTCGATACGGCCCGCCGGCTGGCGGCACCGGCCTACAGCACCGTTCATCCCGGCAATGACGGCCAGCCGCTGGTCGACATGATGGCGCCGGTATTCGACAACGGGCGCTTCCTCGGGGTGGTGCAGCTGACCTACCAGCTCAACCAGGTGCTGTATCACCATGTGCCGTGGTGGATAGCCCAGAAGTACCAGATCAGCGTGGTGGACCTGGGGGGCAGCCTGATCGCCAGCAAGTTTAATGTCGTCGGGCGGGTCAGCGTGCTGTCGCACGAGATCGAATTCACTCCGCCCGGGCACGGGTTGCGCCTGAAGGCCACCTCTTACCGCAGCGGCCTTGGCATTGCCCTGCCGGTGCTGGTGTCCGTGCTGGTGCTGCTGGTGCTGCTGCTGATCGGCAGCCTGTGGAAGATCCGCCAGTACATCCGCCAGCGTGCCAGCGCCGAGCAGGCGCTCCAGCGCGAAACCGCGCTGCGGGCTTCGATTGAAAACTCGATGAAAAACGGTCTGATCGCCATTGATGCCGACGGCTGTATCCGGCGGGTCAACCGGGCATTTTGCGACATGCTGGGTGTGGAAGAATCCTGCCTGATCGGGCAGCGGCCGCCCTACAGTTTCTGGCCGCAGGAGCGGCATGCCGAGCTGGACGACCTGCTTGACGGGGTGCGGCGCGGCGAGATTCCGCCACTCGGCTTCGAGCTGGTGTTCCAGCGTACCGACGGTGTGCGGTTTGACGTGCGGCTGTATGTGACGCCATTGCGCGACGGCGCCGGCCACCAGCAGGGCTGGCTGGCCAGCTTTTATGACATTACCGAGCACCGGCGACGGCGGCTGGCGGTGGCGGCAGCGCAGGAGCGGCTGGCTACCGTGCTCAACGGGCTGGATGCGCCGGTGTGCGTCAGCCGGTGCAGTGACCGGCAGCTGCTGTTTTCCAACCGGGCATTTGAAGAAAACATGATCGGCGGTCCGGAAAACCCGTTCTGCGTGGTATTGCCGTGGCCGCCGGATACTGATGTGCAAAGCCCGGTTCTGGATTGCCAGCTGAGCTTTGCCGGTTCCAGCCGGGTGTACCAGATCCATCGCCGGCAGATCGAATGGGTGGACGGCGAAGCGGTCTGGCTCGGCATCTATACCGACATGACCGAATCGGTCCGGCTGGCCGAGCGCGAACGGCTGCATGTCGAAAAGCTGCAGGCCACGGCGCGGCTGGTGACGATGGGGGAGATGGCATCCACGCTGGCACACGAGCTCAACCAGCCGCTGGCGGCCATTGCCACCTATGCAGCTGCGTGCGAGCGTCGCCTGCAGTCTGCAGGTGCCGTACAGGACATCGGGCAGATCCGGGTGCCGCTGGAGCGGATCGCCAGTCAGGCGCGACGGGCCGGCGCGATCATCCACGGCATCCGCGGTTTCGTGAAAAAGCATTCGCCGCAGCTTTCGCGCTGCGACATCAACCAGATTGTCGATTCCGTACTGACACTGGCACTGCCGGTCATGCGGCAGAACCACATCCTCTTGCACACCGACCTCGATATGCATTGTCCGCAGGTCGACATGGACCGGGTCATGATCGAGCAGGTGCTGCTCAATCTGGTCAACAACGCGGTGGAGGCCATGCGCGACGCCGCAATCGTGGCGCCGCAGCTGCATATCCTGACGCGTCCGACCGCCGAGGGCGGTGTCGAGGTGCAGGTGGCGGACAACGGGCCGGGCATTCCGCCTGAGCGGGTGAGCGAGCTGTTTACGCCCTTTTTCACGACGAAGGCCGAAGGGATGGGAATCGGGCTGAACATCTGCCGTTCGATCATCGAACACCACCACGGCCGCTTCGATTACCGGCCCGGCCATCAGGGGGGCTCGGTCTTCGGTTTTACCCTGCCGTCCACCCATCCCGCTGCCCGGACCGTGCAAGAGCAGGAGTTGACGGTATAATCCCCGCCTTTTCTGCCGTTATGACTGCTGTTTGCCATCGACCCTGAGCCGGTGGCGGGCGGCCAACCTGCCTATCCATGATCCGCAAGCTCATCAGCCGCGTACTGCGTCTTCCATCCCGCTCACGCCGGCACGACAACCGTGCCCGGGTTATCCCCTTTGTCCAGCATGGCGTGCGCCGCGACCAGGTCAGCCCGTCTGCCCTGAAAGTGACCAGCCGCCTGCAGGAGGCCGGTTTCGAGGCCTATGTCGTGGGCGGCGCCGTGCGCGACCTGCTGATCGGTCACGAGCCGAAGGATTTTGACGTGGCCACCAATGCCACGCCGGAAGAAGTCCACCGGCTGTTCCGCCGCTCGCGCATCATCGGTCGCCGCTTCCGCATCGTGCATGTGGTGTTCGGGCGTGACGAGGTCATCGAAGTCACCACCTTCCGTGGTGACGGTCGCGACCTGCAAACCACCGAATCCGGCCGCATCATCTCGGACAACAGCTACGGCAGCATGGCCGACGATTCGCGCCGGCGCGACTTTACCGCCAATGCGCTTTACTACAACCCGGCAGACGAAAGCATCCACGACTACCACCACGGCGTGCGTGATGTGACCGCCAGGCGGCTGGTGATGATCGGGCAGCCGATCGAGCGCTACAAGGAAGATCCGGTGCGCATGCTGCGTGCCGTGCGGCTGGCGGCCAAGCTGGGTTTCTCCATCGACGAAAGCACGCGCAAGCCGATCAGCCACCTGGCACCGCTGCTGCGCGATGTGGCCCAGGCCCGGCTCTTTGACGAAATGCTCAAGATGCTGCATTCGGGAGCCAGCTGGGCCTGCCTGACCCGCCTGCGCGCCGAAGGGCTGCACAAGGGGATTTTCCCGCTGCTGGACGCCGTGCTGGACCAGCCGGACGGCAGTTCCTTCGTGAAGCTGGCGCTGGACCAGACCGACCAGCGGCTCAAGAATGGTCGCGGCATTTCCGACGGCTTTTTGCTGGCTGCCCTGTTGTGGGGTGAAGTACGGACCGAGTGGCAGCGGCGGCAGGATACGGGCGAAAAACCCTTGCCGGCACTCTTTGACGCCATGGACGTGGTCGAGGCCAAGCTGGTGGACCGGCTGGCGATTCCGCGCCGTTTCCTCATCACCATGCGTGAAATCTGGTCCATGCAGCCGCGCTATGAAAACCGCAGTGGCAGTCGGCCGTTCAAGCTGCTGGAACAGCCGCGCTTCCGGGCCGGGTATGACTTCCTGTGCCTGCGTGCCTCTGTGGGGGAAGTGCCGCAGGAACTGGCGCACTGGTGGGAAAAATTCCAGTACGCCGACAGTGAGGCCCGCAACGGCATGCTGGTACGGGAAACTCGTGAAGGTCCGGCCAAAAAGCGTCGTCGCCGTCGCCGGAAAACGCCGGGTACCGATGCTTCCGGGGACAACGAGGCATGACGCTGGCCGCCATTGCGCTGGGGGCCAATCTGGGAGATGCCGCGGCCAGCGTGCGCGACGCCATGCAGGCGCTGGCTGCGCTGCCGGACACGCGCTGGCTCGCCGGGTCGCCGCTGTACCGTACGGCGCCGGTAGGCTATGCCGACCAGCCGGATTTTGTTAACGCTGTTGCTTTGGTGGAGACCGGGCTGACGCCGCAGGAGCTGCTGGCTGCGCTGCAAAAACTGGAAGAGCAGGGTGGCCGTGTACGTTCATTCCGCAATGCTCCGCGCACGCTGGACCTCGACCTGCTGGTCTACGGCGAAGTGCAACTGGATACGCCGGAGCTGACGCTGCCGCATCCGCGCATGCACGAGCGGACTTTTGTGCTGATGCCCCTGGCTGATGTGGCTCCTGACCTGCTGATTCCGGGGTGCGGGCGGGTGGCCGACTGTCTGGCCGGATTGCCGGTCAACGGCATCGAAAAGCTTGCCGGTTGACCCTGATGGGTAAAAATACCTAACGTTAATCGCTGGCCGGACCCGGCAGGCATTGCAGCAAGGTGTCATGAAGATTAACCTGTGCCCTGCTTTTGCTTCCCTTTGCACAGTGAATCCCATTTATCCCTCGATTGTTCCCCGTGCGGAACGATGCACCCTCGAAGGCAATCTGCCGTCACAGGCTGTGGCGTCTGCCGCCGCAGCCCCAACCAGGCGGGATGTCCCGCCGGCAAGTGGAAACCTCCCTGCAATGAAAGTCACCGTAAGTACGCTGGCCCGTTTGAAGGCAGACGGGCAGAAAATCACCATGCTGACGTGTTATGACGCCAGCTTTGCCAGTCTGCTGGATGCCTGTGGCGTCGAAATCCTGCTGATTGGCGACTCGCTCGGCATGGTGGTGCAAGGGCATGATTCAACCCTGCCGGTCAGCATGGATGACATGCTGTATCACACCCGTTGTGTGTCCCGTGGTGCGCGCAACGCCATGGTGCTGGCGGACATGCCGTTTGCCAGCTATCAGGAAAGCCCGCAGCAGGCATTCCGCAATGCAGCCCTGCTGATGCAGGCAGGTGCGCACATGGTCAAGCTGGAGGGGGGCGCCAACATGCTGGAAACCGTGCGTTTCCTGACCGAGCGTGCCATTCCGGTATGTGCCCACATCGGCCTGACCCCGCAGTTCGTCAATGTGTTTGGCGGTTATCGCGTGCAGGGCAAAACGGCCGACGATGCCGAACGCCTGCTGAACGAGGCGCGCCAGTTTGAAGAAGCCGGTGCCAGCCTGGTGCTGATGGAGTGCATTCCGGCTGACCTTGGCGGTGCGATCACCCGTAACCTGAACATTCCCACCATCGGCATCGGAGCCGGGGCGGATGTGGATGGTCAAGTGCTGGTACTGCACGATATGCTGGATGCTTTCCCGGGCAAGAAAGCCCGTTTCGTCAAGAATTTCATGGCGGAAGCGGGCAGCATCCCGGCCGCCGTGACGGCATATGTACAAGCCGTCAAATCTGGCAGTTTCCCTTCGCGGGAACACATGTTCTGAACTCCCGATAGCTGAATTCCTAGACATGGACATTATTCGCACGATTGAAGAAATGCGGTCCTGGCGGCAAAAGGCCGGCCGTGTAGCCCTGGTTCCGACCATGGGCAACCTGCATGAAGGGCACCTCGCGCTGGTGCGCGAAGCCAAAAAGCAGGCTGAGCGCGTAGTGGTAAGCATTTTTGTCAATCGCCTGCAGTTTGGTCAGGGCGAAGACTTTGACAGCTACCCGCGCACTTTCGAGGCCGACCGTGACAAGCTGGCCGCAGCCGGCGTGGATGCACTGTTCCTGCCGGACGAGCGCGAGCTCTATCCCCGCATCCGGCAAGACTTCAATGTCGAGCCGCCGCACATCCAGGACGAACTGTGCGGGGCTTTTCGCCCGGGGCATTTCCGGGGGGTGGCCACGGTAGTGACCAAGCTGTTCAACATCGTCCAGCCGGACGCGGCCTGCTTTGGCAAAAAGGATTTCCAGCAGCTGCACATCATCCAGGCGATGGTGGCCGACCTGAACCAGCCGGTGAAAGTAGTGCCGGTGGACATCGGCCGGGCGGCTGACGGACTGGCGCTGAGTTCGCGCAACGGCTACCTGAGTGCCGGCGAGCGTGAAGAGGCGCCACGCCTGTTCCGCGAGCTTTCGCGCATCCGGGAAAACCTGATCGACGGTGAAAACGATTACGCCAGCCTGGAGCAGGATGCCCGGGCCACGCTGGAGCAGCATGGCTGGCGTGTCGACTACGTTGAAATCCGCCAGGCCGACACGCTGGAGCTGGCCCACGCCGGTGAAAAGCGACTGGTGGTGCTGGCCGCAGCCCGGATCGGCAAGACGCGCCTGATCGACAACGTCGAGATTTTCCGCTGAGCAGCCTCCCGCCAGGCGGGAGCTTCGCTGTCATGTATCTGAACTTTTGAATGACCATGCAACGCACGCTACTGAAATCCAAGCTGCACCGGGTCCATGTGACCCAGTGCGAACTTCACTACATCGGCTCCTGCGCCATTGACGAGGATCTCCTCGAAGCGGCCGATATCTGTGAATACGAAGAAATCCAGATCTGGAACGTCAACAACGGCGAACGCTTTGCCACCTACGCCATCCGTGGCGAGCGGGGCAGCGGCATGATCTCGGTCAATGGCTCGGCTGCCCGCCGCGCAGCCGTCGGCGATATCCTGATCATTGCCACTTTTGCCCGGTTCGACGAGCAGGAACGACTGGAGCATCGCCCGCGTCTGGTGCATGTCGATGAGCAAAACCGCATCATCGAACTGCCCGCCGGTATTCCGGTGCAAGCAGCACCGTAAATGGGCTGCTATACTCGCGCCCAATTCTGAATTCAGCCCGATAGTGTTTTCATGGCCCAGCAACACAACCCCATTCTCCAGCTCGCCCTGCAACAGGCGATGCGGGACAAACCCAAGCGTCAGCAAGTCAAAGAGGCCACCGACCTGGTGTACAAGCGGTATGCCGTTTTGCGGCAGTTCAAACCGCTTGCCATCGGTGTTCACGAAGTCTTGATCAGCGAGCTGCCGCAATTCGATCCGGTCGTCGTCCAGCGCGTGATCCAGCGTCATTGCTCGACGGCACGCTACCTCAAGGCCATGCAGCGCGAAGGTTTCCGCTACCACCTGACTGGCAAGCGGGCCGCCGAGCTGACCGATCTTGAGCGCGACGATGCCAAACGCCGTCTGGACGCCATGAGCAAGGACAAGCCGGCAGCCGCAGAAAATGCACCGGAAGCAGAGGCTGATGCCAGCGTCGAAGTGCAGGCCGGCGAGCGCGTGCAGGTCATCGAGAACGTCAAGGCCGAACTTGGCGAACTCATCAAGATGATCGACGAAGATTCATCCGCCAAACCGGCGTAATGTCCGGCAGCAGTGCAGAAAAGCCGCAGGGAGACTGCGGCTTTTTCCATTCAGGCGTTGCCTTTGTCCGGAAATGTTCCGCTTGTCGGTACATTTCCGCTATTTTTGACCTTGACCAGATGCATGGCCGGGTTGTACCCCGATAATGTTGCGCTTTGGCCGACCACTATTTCGGCCGCGCTATCCGTATTGGAGCCCTATAAACCACCATGTCAGCAGATTCTTTAATACTGTTTTTCAAGTTCCGCCCACGACTCGTTGATACCCTGAAGGGGTATCGCATCAATGACTTGCGTGATGACGCCATGGCCGGCCTGACCGTCGGTATCGTTGCACTGCCATTGGCCATGGCGTTTGCCATCGCCTCCGGTGTCAGTCCGCAGGCCGGCATTTTTACCGCCATCATTGCCGGCTTCCTGATTTCGGCCTTGGGGGGCACCAACGCCTGCATCGGCGGCCCCACCGGCGCGTTCATCGTCATCCTCTTCGGTATTGTTAGCAAATACGGCTTTGCCAACCTGATGATCTGTACCTTCATGGCCGGTGTCATGCTGGTCCTGATGGGACTGCTGCGCATGGGGCAGATCATCAAGTATTTCCCCATGCCGCTGGTGATCGGTTTTACCAACGGCATCGCGGTGATGATTTTCCTGACCCAGATGAAGGATTTCTTTGGCCTGCCGGTGGCGGCCCCGTCCGGTTTCTTCCCGACGGTCGAGATGCTCAAGAACCATCTCGCCAGCTTCGACCCGGCCACGCTAGGTCTGGCCGCCGCTTCGCTGGCCCTGATCCTGTTCTGGCCCAAACGGCTCAACAAGTTCCTGCCGTCACCCTTTGTGGCCCTGATCCTGGCAACGCTGGCCGCTGCCATCATGCCGTGGGATGTGGCCACCATCGGCAGCAAGTTCGGCGGCATTCCGCAGGGTCTGCCGGAGTTCCGCCCGCTCACCTTTGACCTTGAGCACTTCTCCTATCTGCTGACACCGGCGTTCACCATTGCCCTGTTGGGCGCGATTGAATCGCTGCTGTGTGCCGTGGCTGCCGACCAGATGACCGGCACCAAACACAACAGCAACCAGGAGCTGATCGCCCAGGGTATTGCCAACATGGTGGTACCGTTCTTTGGCGGCATCCCTGCCACCGGTGCCATCGCCCGTACCGGGACCAACATCCAGAACGGCGGCAAGACACCTGTCGCAGGCATCGTGCATGCCGTGCTGCTGCTGGCAGTCATCCTGGTGGCCGCACCGCTGGCGCAGTACATTCCTCTGGCCGTGCTGGCGGCCATCCTGATTGCCGTCTCGCTGAAGATGGGCGACTGGAACTGGCGTGAATTCCGGCTCTATCCCAAGCGCGACCTGATCGTGATGGCCGTGACGTTTGGCCTGACGGTGGTGTTTGACCTGACCGTGGCCGTGCAGATCGGTCTCTTGCTGGCCGCCGTGTTCTTCATCCAGCGCATGGCGGGTGCCTCGGGCATCCATCGTCTGCGGCCGGAAAATGCCCAAGCCTATGCGCGCCATTCGATTGCCGGCAAGGACCTGCCGGAAGAATGTGCGGCTTTCCGTGTTGAAGGTGCACTCTTCTTTGGTGCGGCTGACCGGCTGGACCTGCTGGTGGAGGACTGCGGCGACGCACGGGTGGTGATCCTGCAACTGCATCGCATGGTGCTGCTGGACGCGACCGGGATGATGGCGCTGGGGGCCTTGAACGACAGGCTG
Organism: Laribacter hongkongensis DSM 14985; assembly: GCF_000423285.1. Taxonomy (NCBI): domain Bacteria; kingdom Pseudomonadati; phylum Pseudomonadota; class Betaproteobacteria; order Neisseriales; family Aquaspirillaceae; genus Laribacter; species Laribacter hongkongensis. Next base: position 168,833 of record NZ_AUHR01000008.1, on the reverse strand, counting down.
GCGGCACACGGCAAGGCGCTGATCCTGTGCGGCGCCGGCGGGGATGCCGCTCGCATGGTCCATCATGCCCGTGAAACCCTGCACCTGCATCCGGAAAACGTGCAGCCGGACCTTGAACATTCGCTCCGGCGCGCACGCGAGTTGCTGGCTGCATAAGCCGGACAGGACTTGGCGTTTCGGACGAATCCGTTACAATCCTTGCAATACCTGATTTTTGCGCGCTGTCCCGGATTGCGGGCAGCGCGCTTGTCCTTTGCCCCAGATGCCCATGAGCCATAACGACCATTCCGCTCCGGCTGCGCCGGAAATCAAGCATTTCATCAAGAACGCCATCGATGCCGATCTCAAGAGCGGCAAATGTCAGTCGGTTGCCACGCGCTTTCCGCCGGAGCCGAACGGCTACCTGCACGTGGGGCACGCCAAGTCGATCTGCCTGAATTTCGGGCTGGCCGACGAGTATGGCGGCACCTGCAACCTGCGCATGGACGATACCAATCCGGAAAAGGAAAACGACGAATACGCCGAGTCGATCAAGGAAAGCGTGACCTGGCTGGGCTTTCACTGGAACGGCGAAGTGCGTTACGCGTCCAACTACTTTGACACGCTGTACGGCTACGCCGTCGAGCTGATCAAGGCCGGCAAGGCATACGTCGACGACCTGAATGCCGACGAGATGCGTGCCTACCGCGGCAGCCTGACCGAGCCGGGCCGCGAAAGCCCGTACCGCAGCCGCAGCATCGAGGAAAACCTCGACCTGTTCGCCCGCATGAAGGCCGGTGAGTTTCCCGACGGCAGCAAGACGCTGCGCCTGAAAATCGACATGGCTTCGGGCAACATCAACCTGCGCGACCCGGTGATCTACCGCATCCGCCGGGCTCATCACCATCGCACCGGTGATGCATGGTGCATCTATCCGATGTACGACTACACCCACTGCATTTCCGATGCACTGGAAGGCATCACGCACAGCCTGTGCACGCTGGAGTTTGAAGACCACCGGCCGTTGTACGACTGGGTGCTCAACAACATCTCCATCGACTGCCACCCGCAGCAGATCGAGTTCTCGCGCCTGGAGCTGCTTTCGACCCTGACCTCCAAGCGCAAGCTCAACCGTCTGGTGACCGAAGGCCTGGTGGCAGGCTGGGATGACCCGCGCATGCCTACCATTGTCGGCATGCGCCGCCGTGGCTATACGCCAGGCGGTATCCGCCTGTTTGCGCAGCGCATCGGCATTTCCAAGAGCGAAAACGTGGTTGACCTGTCAGTGCTGGAAGGTGCCGTGCGCGAAGATCTGGAAAACAGCGCACCGCGCGTCATGGCCGTGCTTGATCCGGTCAAGGTCACGTTGACCAACTACGATCCTGCCGTTTGCGGCAGCCGGACGGCACCGTTTCACCCGCATCATCCCGAGTTTGGTGAGCGCGACGTGCCGTTGTCGCGCGAAATCTACATCGAGCGCGACGATTTTGCCGAAGTGCCGCCGCCCAAATGGCAGCGCCTGACGCTGGGCGGAGAAGTGCGCCTGCGCTACAGCTACGTGATCAAGTGCAACGAAATCGTCAAGGATGCTGACGGCCGCGTTGTGGAACTCAAGTGCTCCATCGACCTTGATACGCTGGGCAAGAACCCGGAAGGCCGCAAGGTCAAGGGCGTCATCCACTGGGTCAGTGCCGAGCATGCCATTGAAGCCGAGGTCCGCCTGTATGACCGGCTGTTCTCGGTCGAGCGCCCGGATGCCGTGCGTGACCCTGCGACCGGTGAATACGTCGATTTCACGCAGTTCCTCAATCCGGCCTCCCTGCAAACCATCACCGGTCATGTCGAAGCCTGCGTGGCGGATGCCCCGCCGGAAACCCGCTACCAGTTCGAGCGGGTCGGCTATTTCGTCACCGACCGCGTGGACCACTGTCCCGGCGAGCGCGTGGTGTTCAACCGCACGGTTGCGCTCAAGGACGGTTTCACCGCCAAGTAACATCGGGCAGTGAGCGCGCATTCGCGCTCACTGCGCCAGTCATCTTCAGGATTCACTATGCTGCACCTCTACAACACGCTCTCGCGCCAGAAAGAACGCTTTCAGCCCATCCAGCCTGGCAAGGTCAACATGTACGTCTGTGGCATGACCGTGTATGACTACTGTCACTTGGGGCACGCCCGCGTGATGGTGGTGTTCGACATGGTGGCCCGCTGGCTGCGCGCGTCCGGCTACGATCTGACCTACGTGCGCAACATCACCGACATCGACGACAAGATCATCAGGCGGGCCGCAGAAAACGGCGAGCCGATCAACGTGCTGACCCAGCGCTTCATCGATGCCATGGACGAGGATGCCGCGGCCCTTGGCGTGCAGAAGCCGAACTTCGAACCGCGCGCCACCCAGTTCGTGCCGGACATGATCAGCATGATCGAAGAGCTGATCGGCAAGGGCCGGGCCTACGCTGCGCCGAATGGCGACGTGTATTACGCCGTGCGTGAATTTGCCGGTTACGGCCAGCTGTCGGGCAAGTCGCTGGACGACCTGCGTGCCGGCGAGCGCGTGGACGTGGATCCGAACAAGCGTGACCCGATGGATTTCGTGCTGTGGAAAGCGGCCAAACCGGGCGAGCCGGCATGGCCGAGCCCGTGGGGGCAGGGACGTCCTGGCTGGCACATCGAATGCTCGGCCATGAACGAACATTACTTCGGCCCGCATTTTGACATCCACGGTGGCGGGGCAGACCTGCAGTTTCCGCACCATGAAAACGAAATCGCCCAGAGCGAGGGCGCGCACGACTGCAAGTTCGTCAACTACTGGATGCACAACGGCTTCATCCGCGTGGACAACGAGAAAATGTCCAAGAGCCTGGGCAATTTTTTCACCATCCGCGAAGTGCTGGAAAAGTACGACGCCGAAGTGGTGCGCTTCTTCATCCTGCGTGCCCACTACCGCAGCCCGCTCAACTATTCGGACGCACATCTGGAAGACGCCCGCAGTGCGCTCTCGCGGCTTTACACCGCGCTCAAGAACGTGCCGGCTGCCGATGTTGCCCTTGACTGGGAAGCCAACGATTACGCCCGCCGTTTCCGCGCAGCCATGGATGACGACTTCAATACCGTCGAAGCTGTAGCCGTGCTGTTCGAGCTGGCGGGCGAAGCCAACAAGTCCCGCTCGGCCGAACTGGCGGGCTGGCTGAAGACCCTTGGTGGCGTACTGGGCCTGTTGCAGCGTGACCCGGTTGATTTCCTGCAGGGCGGCAGCCTGGAAGGGGAAATCAGTGCTGACGAAGTCGAGCAACTGATCGCTGCCCGCAAGGCCGCCCGGGCCGGCAAGGACTGGGCCGAAAGCGACCGCATCCGTGACGAGCTGATTGCCCGTGGCATCGTGCTGGAAGACGGTGCCGGTGGCACGACCTGGCGGCGGGCCTGACATGCTGGCAGTCCGGCCTGCTGGTCAAGCCGGACGGGCCAGCGTATAATCCTGAACTTTTCGTAAAGCAGCGCAGGCAAAACCCCTGCGCCCGTTTGTAAAGGTAAATCATGAAAGCCAACATCCATCCGGATTACACCGACCTGAAAGTGACCTGCTCCTGCGGCAATGCTTTCACGACCAAGTCGACCATGAGCAAAGATGCTTTCCACATTGAAGTGTGCTCGGAATGCCATCCGTTCTACACCGGCAAGCAAAAGGTGGTGGATACCGCCGGCCGTATCGACAAGTTCAAGCAAAAGTTCGGCAAGTTCTCCCGCGGCTGATCGCCCCGGCAGACGCCAAAACAAAAAAGCAGCCGTTCAGGCTGCTTTTTTTGTGGCCGCAACATCCGTTGCTCCCGGCTGTTCCTGCACTGGTGCATTGACTGGCAGGCTTGCCCGGTGGCTTGGCGGGTGTAACCGGCAGGGAAGACTGCAACAAAAAGGGCACCATGCCTATCAGCACCAGCAAGCAGTTGCCCCAGGAGTAGACATGGTGCAAAAAACGGTGCCCGAAGGCACCGAACCGGTCTGGATCAGCGGACCGCCAGCGACACGTTGTTGACTTGCTGGTTGCCGATGCCGGCGCTCAGGTTGACACCCACATTACCCACGTTGCCCTTCACCGAGTCGGTCAGGCTGGCATTGTTGACCAGCGGCAGCCAAGCGTAGACGGTATCGTTGGAATGTACCTGCATGCCGCCGGCCGAAGCCACCACCAGCGTGGCGTTGTCAGCCTTGGCGATCGCCAGACCGTTGGCCTGCTGGTTGCCGATGCCGGCCGATACGTTGGCGGCAATGTTGCCGACGTTGTCCTTTACCGAATCATTCATGTTGGCCGTGCTGTTGAGGGCGATGTACGGAGCGGTCTGCTCGGTCGCCCACGGCATGCCGCCGGTCAGCTGGCTGTTTCCGCCGATGATGCTGTAGGTGTTGTTCTGTCCCACCTGTGCGCCGCCTGCATCGGCATAAGCCAGCCGGGCGTTGCTGTCGATGGCCATTGCTAGGTCATTTTTCTGCTGGTTACCGATGCCGGCAGTGGCATTCACGCCCACATTGCCGACGTTGTTCTTGACCGAGTCGTTCACGTTGACAGTCGCGGCATTGGTATCGCTGGCATAAGGCGTGCCGATGCTGACCTTGAAGCCATCGACCAGCTGCTCGTAACCGGTGACCGCAGCGGCTGCGGTATCGCCGCGATGATCGTCGCCTCCCGATTCTCGCTTGTCGGAGGAATGTCCGCTCTGGTTGACAGCCATCGCCACGTCGTTGGCCTGCTGGTTGAAGATGCCGGTGGCGGCGTTCACGCCAACGTTGCCGACGTTGCCCTTGACGCTGTTGGTGACGGAGGTAACAGACGGATCCGGTACTTCGACAGTCGATTTCAGCAGTTTTTGCGTGTCATGGGCCGAAGCCAGTGTGCCCTTGCTGACGTTCTGATCGAACACGAAATTGACGTCAATGTCCTGCTTGATGTTGTCATCGTTGGTGTAGCTGCTGGTATCGGTGTTGTTGTACTGGGTGGTGTTGCTGATCGACAGCTTGTTCTGGCCGGTCAGGGTGGTGGTCAGCGAGGTGGAGGACGGCGGCGGGTTGTTCGGCCCGTCGGCCAGGGCAACGCCGGCTGCGGCAAAGAGGGCGGTGAAAACCAGGGTGTGCTTGATGGTTTGCTTCATGGTGACTTCTCCTGTGCATGGTGCTGAAAGTGCCGGAAACTGGCCGGCAGGCAGTGCGGAGGGCCCGCAGTCGGTAGGCCGACTTTAAGGAACTGCTTCTTTGCCACCTGGCTGGTTTGCCTGGCGGTGTACGGCTATTGCAGGGATCGGGCCATGTTTTCAAGCTATTGAAAAAAAGGAAAAAAATTTTATAGCGGCAGGAGCAGAGGGCGTGGTTGTCGCATGCATGCGACGCCAGCCGGGCCGGGTAGGGAGGATCACCGGTCATGTCGATGTAATGTCGGTGCTTGTCCTGTAATCCTGCTGGACAAAACAGGACGCCCTGTCTGCATGGCCTGCCCGGCGGGCAGATCAGGAGTACAGGGCGTGTTTTATGACTGAGACAGTCAGGTCAAATCAGCGGGCGGTTTCCAGACGGAAGCGGTCGTGGCAGTTCTTGCAGCTTTCGGCTACCCGGCCGAAATCCGGTTTCAGGGTCGCCGGCGAGGCTTCTGGCAGGGAAGCGGCTTGTGCCAGTGCATCGATGCGGTGATAGAAGAGATCGCGCTCATTGTCGAAGGCTGCCGGGTTTTGCCAGATTTCCGGTTTTGACTTGCTCGGACCCTTTGGCGGTGTGCCGAAATGCTCGAACGGCAGGCGGGCTTCCTGTTGCAGGTGGGTCGCCAGTGCTTTGGCTTCAGCCGGGTCAAACGGCTGCTTGTCACGCACCATCAATCCCAGTGGCTCGAAGGTGTTCAGCATGGTCTTGAATGCCTTGACCCGGGTCGTGGTGGCTTCGTCGGGTGGAGCGGAGGGCGAGCAGGCCGACAACAGGAGGACGGCAACGGACAAGAGCAGCGGGCGAAAGGCAATGGAGCGCATGGAGATGACAAAGTCAAAAAGGTTGGCAATTGTCGCAAATCCGCGGGTCAGCTGCATCCCTGTCAGGAGGCGGCCTCTTCCTGCTGCTGCAGGCGCCACATGTCGGCAAAGCGTCCGTCGGCTTCCAGCAAGGAACGGAAGTTGCCACGTTCGACGATGTGGCCTTGCTCCATCACCACGATTTCGTCGGCATCGACGATCGTGGACAGGCGGTGGGCAATGATCAGCGTGGTCCGGTCCTGCGAAATGACCGTCAGCTCGCTCTGGATACCTTTTTCGGTTTCCGAATCGAGCGCGCTGGTGGCTTCGTCGAATACCATGATCGGCGGGTTTTTCAGCAGGGTCCGGGCGATGGCCACCCGTTGCTTTTCCCCTCCGGACAGCTTGAGTCCGCGCTCGCCGACCCGCGTGTCGTATCCGTCCGGCAGGCGTTCGACAAACTCGTGGATGCGGGCAGCGCGGGCGGCTTCGATGACTTCTTCCCGGCTGGCGTCCGGGCGGCCATAGGCGATGTTGTAGTAAATGCTGTCATTGAAGAGGACGGTATCCTGCGGCACGATGCCGATGTGTGCCCGCAGGCTGGCTTGCGAATAGTCGCGCAGGTCGCGGCCGTTGAGGCTGATCCGGCCAGTGTTGACGTCATAAAACCGGAACAGCAGGCGCGAGAGGGTGGACTTGCCGGCACCCGACGAGCCCACTACCGCCACGGTATGGCCGGCCGGAATCTCGAAGCTGACGTCGTGCAGGATCTGCCGTTTGCTGTCGTAGCCAAAATCCACGTGCTCGAAACGGATGGCGACCGAGCGGCTGTCCAGCGTGACGGCATCCGGCCGGTCAGCGACTTCTTCCCCGACATCCAGCAGGGTGAACATGCGTTCCATGTCGGCAAGCGAGTGCTTGATTTCGCGGTAGACAAAGCCGAGGAAGTTGAGCGGGGCATACAGCTGGATCAGGTAGGCGTTGACCAGTACCAGGTCACCGATTGACATGGTGCCTTTGACTACACCATCGGCGGCTAGGCCCATCAGCAGGGTGACACCGGCAGCGATGATCACGCCCTGGCCTGCGTTGAGGAAGTTCAGCGAAGTCTGGTTCTTGACGGCACTGTCTTCCCACGAGGCCAGGTTGCCGTCGTAGCGCTGGATCTCGTAGCGCTCGTTGCCGAAGTATTTGACGGTTTCGTAGTTGAGCAGGGCATCGATGGCCTTGCTGTTGGCCTTGCTGTCGAGGTCGTTCATGCTGCGGCGGAACACCATGCGCCATTCTGTCACCGTCAGGGTGAAGGTGATGTAGGCGACGATGGTACCGATGGTAACCACGGCAAAATACCAGTCGTAGCGCCACAGCAGGATGCCGGCGACCAGTGCGATTTCCAGCAGGGTTGGCAGGATGTTGAACAGGGTGAAGTTGAGCAGGAAGCCGATGCCTTTGGTGCCGCGCTCGATGTCACGGCTCATGCCACCGGTCTGGCGCTCGAGGTGAAAGCGCAGGCTCAGGCGTTGCAGGTGGGCAAAAACCTGCATGGCGATGCGCCGGATGGCGCGCTGGGTCACCTTGGCAAAAATGGCGTCGCGCAGTTCTCCAAAGACGCTGGTGGAAAGCCGGGCCAGACCATAAGCTGCAATCAGGCCCATGGGCAGGGCCAGTATGGCATGCGGACCGCTCAGCTGGTCGACGACATCCTTGAGGAAAACCGGCACGCTGACGTTGGCAAGCTTGGCTGCAACCAGGCAGGATAGGGCCAGCGCCACCCGCCATTTGAATTCCAGCAGGTAAGGAACCAGCGTTTTCAGGGTTTGCAGATCGTTGCGGTTGGTTGGCGCGGGGCCGGAGTGGGTGAAGCGCATGGCAGTCAGATGGCAAGACAATGGCCGATTATCGCGCAAACCCCGTTCAGACGAGAACCGTTTTCAAGAGCGCATTGGCATGAAAGGGCGGTGAATGGGTATTCTGTTGCTGGAGGCGGGGGTGGCGCTGGCGTGGCCATGTCAGAAGGCTTTGCCGGTTGCAGATGCTGGTCGTACGGGTAACGCGATGTGCTGAGCAACCAGGACTGTGTGTTTTCTTGAGGCATCCATCCGTACACGAGCCAGTGGCTGGCGCAAACGGCGGTTCATCAGGACCGGAGCCAGGCCGGAGAAAGCCCGTATGCCATCATGTACGCCACGAGGCCGGCGCGATCCCGCTATTCGTTGAGGTGTCGGCGGTCCGGTATCCCTGAAAGGTTTATAGCTGGAGCACGTCGATCAGTTCGGCCTCGATCTGCAAGGCCGTCTTGCTGTCCTTGAGGGCCGGGCCGGTCAGGAGAAAGCTGTCTTCCACCCGGCTGCCCAGTGTCATGATCTTGGCAGCATGCACGGTGACCTGGTATTGCGCCAGCACGCAGCTGATATTGGCCAGCAGGCCGCGCCGGTCGCCGGCGACGATCGACAGCACGAAGTAGTCATCGCGGTCGTCCGGACGGATGCTGACCTGGGGGGTGATCGGAAAGAATTTCAGGTGCCGGTCGATCCGGCCCGAGCGTGGCGGGCAGATGGCATCATGACGAATCAGGGCGGCGGCCAGCTCGAACTCGACAAAATTGATCATGTCACGGTATTCGCCGTCGTGGTGCTCGGGCAGGAAGACATGGAAGGTGTCGAGGGCATAGCCGTTGCGGGTGGTGTAGATGCGTGCGTCGGCAATGCTGTAACTGGTATGTCCGAAAAAGGCGCAGATGCGGGCAAAGAGGTCAGGCTGGTCCGGCAGGTAAACCAGCACCTTGATGCCTTCGTGGCTTCTCGACATGCGTGCCCGGACGACCGGCTCGGTGGTGTCGACCAGCCGGTTGAGCACACGGGCGTGCCAAGCGATGTCTTGCGGTTCGTGCCGCATGAAATAGACATCATCTAGATGTTTCCACAACCGGTTTTCCACGCCTTCCGGTACGGCTGCCAGCCGCAGCAGCGATTGCGCCTCCTGCTTGCGCTCGCTCAGGAGTGTGCGGGTGTCGATGCCGTCACGCCTCAGCACGTGCAGTGTGGCGTGGTACAGGTCCTCCAGCAGTTTGCCTTTCCAGGCGTTCCAGACTTTGGGGCTGGTGCCGCGGATGTCGGCCACTGTCAGCAGGTAAAGTGCGGCCAGCCGCTCGGGTGTGCCGACCTGCTGGGCAAATCGGGCAATCACCTCCGGGTCGTAAATGTCTTCTTTCTGCGCCACGGTCGACATGGTCAGGTGCTGTCGCACCAGCCAGACCACCTCTTCGACATCGGCCGGAGGCAGGCCGTGTGATTCGCAGAACTGTCGCGCATCCTGGGTGCCCAGCACCGAATGGTCGCCGCCGCGGCCTTTGGCGATGTCATGAAAGAGTCCGGCCAGATACAGGAGTTCCGGCTTGTCCATCCGGCCGATGATCTGGCTCATCAGCGGGTATTCGTGGTTGAAGGCCGGCACGGCAAACCGGCGCAGGTTGCGCACCACCATCAGGATGTGTTCGTCCACGGTATAGACGTGGAAGAGGTCGTGCTGCATCTGGCCGGTAATCCGGCCGAATGCCGGAATGTAGCGGGCGAGCACGCCGTAAAGGTTCATGCGCCGCAAGGCCCGGGTGACGCCGGCCGGTTCGCGCAGCAGGGTCAGGAACAGTTCGTGGTTGGCCGGGTCGCGCCGGAAGCGGTCATTGATGCGGCCGCGCGCATGCCAGAGCGCACGCAGGGTGCGCGGAGCAAAACCCGAAAGCTCGGGATGGCGGGCCAGCACGATGAAAGCCTCGAAAATGGCCGAGGGATTGCGCTTGAATTCGTCAAGGTCACGCAGCGCCAGCATGTCGTTGACCGCCTTGAAGCGCTCGTTGACCGGCAGGTTGGGATAGGGGCTGTGCGAATACAGGCGGGTACGGAAGTTCGGCAGCAGGATGCCGTTGAGCTGGATGACCGTGCGGGCTGCGCGGTAATAGATCTGCATCAGCTGTTCGCTGGCACGGCGGGTGGCCGTATCCGACAGTCCCCAGCATTCGGCCACACGCTGTTGCAGGTCGAAAACCAGCCGGTCTTCGCGGCGGCGGGCCAGCAGGTGCAGGTCAATCCGCAGCCGCGCCAGCTGGCGCTGGGCGTGCCGGATCAGGCGGCTTTCAGCACGGGTGAGGATGGCCCGGCCGGCCAGTGCGTCCCAGTCGTCTCCCAGACCCAACGCATGTCCGATCCACAGGATGGTTTGCAGGTCGCGCAGACCACCCGGACACTCCTTGATGTTGGGTTCCAGATTGTTGGCAACGCCGAAAAACTTGTTGTGGCGCTGCTGCTGTTCCAGCAGTTTGGCTTCAAAAAAACCTTCCGGATTCCGGCGGGCCGCCAGCGTGCTGTTGAGCTGCTGGTGCAGGCTGGCAGGGCCGCAGATCAGCCGGTCTTCCAGCAGGTTGGTTTCCACTGTTACGTCCAGATCGGCTTCCTCAACGCACTGCCCGATGGTGCGTACGCTGTGGCCGACTTCCAGGCCGATGTCCCAGAAATGTCCGATGATTTCCTCGATGCGGACGGCCAGTTCCGGGGCCGGATCGGTTTCCAGCAGGATCAGCAGGTCGACATCTGAATGCGGATAGAGTTCGCCGCGGCCAAACCCGCCTACCGCGATGATGGCTGCTTCGCTGTCGAGTCCGTGGGCCTGCCACATGCGGGCCAGCATTTCGTCAACCAGACGGCAATGGGCCGACAGTACCGAAAAGGGCTCGCGTTCTGCTTCAAAGGTCTGCCACAAGGCCTGCCGGCGGGAGGAGAGTTCATCGCGCCAGTCGGCGACAGTCAGGGAAGCAGGAGCAAGCATGGTGTCAGCGCCTTTCTTGCCTGACGAGGAACCAGGTGCCCACGGCCAGGAAAATCAGCGTAGGCAACAGGGTCACCAGCGGAGGCGACCAGCCATACAGGAGGCCCAGATGGCCGAACAGCCGGTTGATGAAGTAAAACGCCAGCCCGATCAGGATGCCGACGAAAATGCGTGAACCCAGATTGGACTGCCGCTGGTTGACCGGCGTGAATGCCAGCGCCACCAGGGCCATGGTCAGGCAGGCGAGGGGATAGAACAGCTTGCCCCACAAGGCGATTTCATAGCGCAGGGTGTTCTGGCGGTTGGTGGCCAGATGCTCGATATAGCGCCCGAGGTCAGCGACCGACATGCGCTCCGGTTCGACCAGCAGGGTCGACAGCAGTTCCGGTTGCAGGATGGATTCCCAGCGCTGGCTCGGCAGGTCTCTGGCAATGGTGCGGTTGGCCTCGATGCGGGTTTCCTTGATGTCTTCCAGTTGCCAGCTGCCGTCCGGCTGGTAAATGGCGCGGCGGGCGTAACGCACGTCGGTCAGCCGGTCATTCTTGTCGTAGGTATAGATGTTGATGCCCAGCAGGGTGTTGTCGGGCAGCATTTCGCGCACGTTGATGAAGTGGTTGTCATCCTTGATCCACGCGCCGGAGCGGAAGTCACCGGAGATGACCGCGCCGGTGGACTGCAGCTTGGTGCGTTCGCTGGCCTGCTCGGCCCATGGCGCGGCAAATTCGCCGGTCACGAAGGTCAGTACGGCAAACAGGGCACCGATGCCGGCCAGGATGCGGGCCACTTGTCCCAGCGACATGCCGGACGTGCGCATGACTGCGTATTCCGAGCTGCCGGCCAGCAGGCTCATGGCCACCATGGTGCCGATCAGTACGGCCAGCGGCATCAGCTCGAAAGCATGGCGCGGCAGCTTGAGAGCCACCACCACCAGAACGTCGGAGAACGAATAGCCGCCCCGGCCGATATCGGTCAGCTCGCTGAGGACGTCAAAAAAGGCAAACAGGGACAACAGCGCCAGCAGGCCGAAAATGCTGGCAGCGATCACGTTGCCACCGATGTAACGGGTCAGGATTTTCATCGCGAGCCTCCGGTCAGGGCCTGCCACCACACCTTGAGCGGTTTGCGCCGCATGACCATCAGCAAGACGAAGAGGCCGAGCATGGTCAGGTGCAGCCAGACCATCGACCAGACCGAGAGCTCGCCCTTGCTGATCCAGCTCTGCACCACGCCCATGAGGTTGTAGTACAGCTGGTATACGAAAATGGCGATCAGCAGGTTGAAGGTCTGGCCACTGCGCGGGTTGTAGTAGGAAAGCGGAATGGCCAGCAGTGCCAGGATCAGCGAGGCAATCGGCAGGGACACCCGCCAGGCGAGTTCGGCACGGGCATCCGGCGTATTGGCCAGCCACAGCATGCTGCTCGGCACCGACTTGGTGCGGGTATCAACCGTAGTGCGGATGTTCTGGTTGATCTTGACCTTGTACTTGCGGAACTCGACGACTTTCCAGTCGGCGGCACCGGCTTCGCCTTCATAGCGTCGTCCATCGGTGAGATAGAGATAGCGCTCGCCGTTGGGCTCGGTCCTGACAATGCCTTCACGGGCAAACACCAGACTGGTCTTGCCGTTTTCGATGCTGCGGACAAAAAGGTTGGTTGCCGAACCGGCTTCGCCGGAATAGTTCTCGACAAAGTAGACCTTGCTGCCGTCACGGGATTCCTTGAACACCCCCGGCGCCACGGCGCTGATTTCATCCTGCTGGCGCAGGATGTCGGTGTATTCGCTGCCCTTGCGCGCGGCCCACGGTCCGAGGAACAGGCTGACCGTGGCAATCAGCAGCGTCAGCGGCACGGCAAAGGCCAGCACGGGCCGGATCCAGCGGTTGGGTGACAGGCCGGATGTCAGCCAGACGGCCATCTCGTGATCGCGCCAGATGCGGGTGAGGACCACGATGACCGAAATGAACAGGGTGATGGACAGCAGGGTGCCGAAATAGCCGAGTGTCGAGAAGGCAATCAGTGCCACGATGGCATCTGCCGGCAGGGCACCCGAGGCCGCCTTGTCAAAAAGCTTGACGACCTGGGTGACCACCATGATGGCCAGCAGGACACTGAAAACGGCGAAGGCAACCGCAGTGAGCTCGCGGATCACGCTGCGGTAAAAAATCATGACAGATGCCTTTTTGACATTTTGCGAAAACGGCAGAGATAATCGAAATTGATTTGAGAAAATGCTTTGATTTTGAAAATATCTTTTCTATCGGCTAGTCTGCATGCAATGCCGGAGTCTCTCCGGAGCGCTTATTCATCAGGGTTTTCACCTGAATCCGGGACGAAGCCCGAATCTGCCTGACAGGAGATAGATAATGGAATTTAGCATAAAAAGCGGTAGCCCGGAGAAGCAGCGCGTAGCCTGCGTGATCGTGGGGATTTACGAAGGACGCAAGCTGACGCTGGCTGCCGACCTGCTGGACCGCATCTCGGACGGCTTTTTGTCCGACGTGCTCAAGCGCGGGGACATGGACGGCAAGCTCGGCAGCACGCTGGTGCTGCACAGCGTGCCGCATACCCTGTGTGACCGCGTCATGCTGGTCGGGCTCGGCCGCGAGCGCGAGTTCAAGGAAAAGGAATACCGCGAAGCCATCCGCTCTTCGGTGCGGGCACTGGCCCAGACCGCTGCGGTCGAGGCGGTCAGCTACATCACCGAGCTGACGCTGAAAAAACATGATGTCGAATGGATGATCGAGCAGGCTGCCGTGGTCACGCTTGATACCCTGTACAAGTTCGAACGCTTCAAGACCAAAAAGGCCGACGAAGCACCCAGCCGTGAATTGCGCAAGCTGACGCTGTCCGTTCCGCGCCGCAGCGACCTGGCCGAGGGTGAGCGCGGCCTGGCGCTGGGTCTGGCGATTGCCGATGGCGTAAAACTCGCTAAAGACCTTGGCAACCTGCCGGGCAATGTCTGCACGCCCGAGCATCTGGCCATCACCGCGCGTGAGCAGGCCGCCGCCGTGGGAGCCGAGTGCGAAGTGCTGGATCAGGCGGCCATTGCCGAGATCGGCATGGGTGCATTTCTGGCCGTGGCCAAGGGCAGCGACGAGGCTCCGCGCTTCATCGTCCTGCGTTATCGCGGCGGCACCGCCGGCAGCAAGCCGGTCGTGCTGGTCGGCAAGGGCATCACTTTCGATTCCGGCGGCATTTCGCTCAAACCGGGCGAAGCCATGGACGAGATGAAGTACGACATGATGGGGGCGGCTACCGTGCTGGGCGCCTTCGTGGCCGCAGTCAAGATGAAGCTGGCACTGGATGTCGTCGCACTCATCCCGACCTGCGAAAACATGCCGTCCGGCCGGGCCGTGAAGCCGGGTGACATTGTCACCAGCCTGTCCGGCAAGACCATCGAAATCCTCAACACTGATGCCGAAGGCCGGCTGATCCTCTGCGATGCCCTGACCTACGCCGAGCGTCTGGAGCCGCAGGCGGTGGTGGATGTCGCCACGCTGACCGGTGCCTGCATCATCGCCCTCGGGCATGTCGCTACCGGCCTCTTTGCCAACCAGGACGGACTGGCCAGGGAGCTGCTCGCCGCCGGTGACGAAGTAGGTGACCGTGCATGGCACATGCCGCTGTGGGACGACTATCAGGAACAGCTCAAGAGCCCGTTTGCCGATCTTGCCAACATCGGTGGCCGGCCGGCCGGCAGCGTAACGGCCGCCTGCTTCCTGTCGCGCTTCACCAAAACCTACGACTGGGCGCATCTGGACATCGCCGGCACGGCATGGAAATCAGGCAAGGACAAGGGAGCCACCGGCCGCCCGGTGCCGCTCCTGGCGCAATTCCTGCGTGACCGGGCAGACCTTGCCACCGGCAAGATCGTGCGGCGTGGGCGTCCGCGGCAAGAGCTTGCCGATCAACCGCCGGTTGCCGAAGATGACGCGGGTTGATTTTTACCACCACGTCGCCGATCCGCTTTCCTTTGCCTGCAAGCTCACCCGCACGGTGATCGGCAAGGGGGAGCGGCTGACGGTCCTGTTTGCCGACGAGGCTGCACTGGGGGCATTCGATACCCGGTTGTGGTCGGTGCCGGCGCAAGGTTTTGTGCCGCATGTGCGGCTGGACGATCCGCTGGCTGCAGAAACGCCGGTCTTGCTGGCCACCTCCCTGCCGGAGGTGCCGCCAACCGGCGTGCTGCTGAACCTTTCCCTGGGAGAGCCGGCCGGTTTCCCGGCGTGGCCGCGCATCCTGGAGATTGTCGGCGAGGATGCCGGTCAGCTGGATCGCGCCCGTGAGGTGGCCCGGGCCTACAAACGTGCCGGGCTGGATACGGTTTACCACGACATGACGGGCAAATAGCCCGCTTGCAGAGAGACAGAATGGGATATCGCCTGAGCAAGATCACCACCCGCACCGGAGATGCCGGAACCACCGGCCTCGGTGACGGCAGCCGGGTCGCCAAGGACAGCGCCCGCATCCATGCCATCGGCGAAGTGGACGAACTCAACAGCCAGCTGGGCGTCCTGCTGGTCGAGCCTTTGCCTGATGACGTAGCCGGCTGGCTGGCCGGGGTGCAGCATGATCTGTTCGATCTGGGCGGTGAGCTGGCAGTGCCGGGATACGTTGCCATTGTGGACGCACACATCCTGCGGCTGGAAGAGATGACCCGCCTGATGAATGCCGAACTTGCCCCCTTGAAAGAGTTCATCCTGCCGGGGGGCAGCCGTGCGGCAGCCCTGGCGCATGTGGTGCGCGCAGTGGCCAGGCGGGCCGAACGTGCGGTCGTGGCGCTGGGCGGGCATGAGGCGGTATCGGCACAGGCACTGGCTTATCTTAACCGTCTGTCCGACATGCTGTTTGTGCTGGCCCGTTACCTGAATCACCGGTCCGGGCGTCCGGACGTGCTGTGGACGCCCGGGCGTGATGCCGGCGTGCAGCCGGGCTGAAACCGGTTATTTGTCGTGCCGCTACATGCGGCACATTTTTTGCCTGTCGGTCATGTCATGAGAATAAATACTGTGCTCTTGCGGTGCTTTCGCATACTGGCCGGCAGGTCATCGCCAGCCCGCAAACTGGCTGCCCTGATGCTGGTGGGGCTGGCGGTCATCGGTGCGTGGTGGGCCCAGCCGGGTGAGGCTGCCCGTTTTTCTGCAACCGTGATTGGTGTCAGTGACGGAGACACCATCACGGTGCTGGACGGTCGGCGGGAGCCGGTCAGGGTGCGTCTGGCTTTCATCGATGCTCCCGAACGGCGCCAGCCATACGGACAAAAGGCGCGGGAGCTGCTGGCCGGAAAACTGTTCCGCCAGTCCGTGGATGTAGAGGTCATCGATCATGACCGTTATGGCCGGATTGTCGGCCGGGTACGCATGAACGGTGTGGATGTCGATTTCCTGATGGTGGCTGCCGGCTTTGCCTGGCATTACCGCCAGTTTGCCCGTTTGCAGCCTGCCGGGGATTTTCAGCGCTATGCAGCGGCGGAAGCCGCTGCCCGCGAACGTCATCTGGGCTTGTGGGCGGATGCCAGGCCGCAGCCGCCGTGGGATTTTCGCCGTGCAACCAACCGTCCGGGCTGGATGGTGGAAGAGTGATGGCATCATGTTGCGGGCAGCTGCCGGGCCCGGACATTGCCAGCCGGTTTTTACCGGGCATTCCGGGATGGCAGGCCGTCCGGCAAAACGGGCAGTACCGTTTGCGGGCATGACTCTGGTGCCATGTCTTTCTGACCGGGTTGACGGACAGCGATCTCCGTCAACTCCAGTGCCAGCCGGTAGCGGGTGACGGCATTGCGGCGGGCCGCATTGCGCATCAGGTAAACCCGGACCGTATAAACACCGTCCTGAGGCAACAAGCCGTGAAAGCGGTCGCCACTGACCGATCCGTTGAATAATGCCTCCTGTTCGCCGGGAGGCAAGACATTGAAGTATGTCGAGCTGTTGCTGGCACGCAGGCTGACGGTCATCTGCTGGCCTTGCCGGGCACACAGCAGGTAATCGGCATAAGCATAGCCCTTGAGCGTGCCGTGCAGATGCAAGGCCGGTCCACCGGGAGTGATCGTCACGTTTTCGATATGTGGCGCGGCCTGTGGTGCAGCCAGCAGTAGCGGACTGCTGACCGTCAGCAGGGCCAGAAACAGGCCGTACAGGCTCATGGTTTGCAAACGGTGACAAGCCGGCATGCAGGTGTCCTCCGTATCGGGTTCAGGGTTGCAGGTAGCCGCTGGCCTGGGGCAGGTAGCGCAATGAAAACACGCCCGTTGCCGACGGACACAGGGACCGGGTTTCGCGGGTCTGGGCCTGCCATTGTGCCGGTGAAGCCGGAATGGCCGCAAACGGGGCATCGGCGGCACTGGTCTGGCGAAAGGCTTCGAGCACCAGGGCGGGTGTGCCGGCCCGCTGCGGGCAGGCAAACAGGGCATCAAGATAGCTTTTGCGCTGTGCGGCAGGCAGGGCGCGGGTGCCTGCTCCATCCTGCACCCAGACTTGCCAGCCCTGCTGCTGCAACTCGCCATACCAGCGTTGCAGCTGGGCCGGTGAGCTTTGCCCGGTGAAAAAGGCACTGATGCCTGCCGGGTGCAGAGTCGCCGGCAATCCTGAGCGGATTGCACTCAGGGTCGCCATCAGCCGGGCCCGCTTGCCGGCCTGCTGCCAGTGCAGGTCATCCAGTTCGGCCGGCAGATACCAGGCTTGCACGGCACCGGACGCAGACCACGCGCGGGCCGTTGCCAGTGTCTCGCGGGCGTAACGGGCCAGCTCGATGTCAAACTCCGTACCATCCTGTTGTATCCACCGGAAAAACTGCGGGTCGGCGTACAGGCCGAGGTTGATGGCCAGTCCGGCATCGCGGGCCTGTTCCACAGCCCGGGCCAGCCAGCCGTCGCGGCCGCCAAAATCCTCTTCTCCCCAGCGGGTCCACTGCACCAGCAAGGTGTCGAATCCCGCCTGGCGGACAGTCCGGAACAGGGTTTGCCAGTCGCTGTCGGCAAGCCGGGCATCGCGGTTTTGCGGCTGGTAGAACACGATGGCCGGTCGTGCCTGTACCGGCGGGGCCAGCAGCCAGACGGCCAGGATCATCCATATGAGTCTGAGCATTACCAGCTGCCCTCGTACCGCAGAAACCAGCCGTTGCCGTGCGCCAGCGTCGAGTCCAGCACGGTCTGCCATTCCAGTTTCAGCTGTTGCTGTTGCCGGTAGGAGTGGTCGTGATCGGCGGCGAAAAAACCGCGCCAGGCAAGGCCCAGGCCTGCGCGGGTATCCCGGCCGGCATCAGTCTTTTGCGCCTGGAGCAGGGCATAGGGCTGCACTACCTGCGCGCTGGTTTGCGACAGTTTGTGGTTGTAGCCGAGGGTATAGCGTGCCAGCAGGGTGTAATGGTCGTTGACCAGCCAGCGGGCAGCATCCAGATAAAGGCTTTGCTGCCACCAGCCCGGACCTTCGGCGTGCCACTCAGGCCGCCAGCGTCCCTGGTCAAGAAAACTGGCCGACGCGCGGACCAGCCAGTCGTTTTCCTTGCCGGCCCCGGCCACCTGCCACAACCGTTCCACCGACAGGTAAAGATTCTGCCCGCTCAATGGCTTGGTACGCAGGCCGATGCCCAGCCAGCGTGACTGTCCGGGCAAGGGGTCGCCGCTGCTGCCCTCGGCAATCAGCCGGGCCGTGATGGCGGTAAAGCGGTTGTTGTCGAGCGGTTGCTCGCCCAGTCGCCATTCACCGTTGATTTCCAGCGAGTTTTTGGGTGATCCGGCAGGGTTGGGCGTACCGGCAATCCACTCGCCCGGTGCGGCCTGGCTGCCGATCCAGCCATTGATGCCGAGGCTCCAGCGGCGTTCCAGGTCGCTGCGTACGGTGCGCAGGGCATACTCGCGCGCGGCGGCTTCATCGGCGGGTTGCAAGGCAAGATAATCGGGTGCCAGCTCCAGGGCCCGGTGCTGTGCCAGCAGGGCTTCCCGGTTGTCGCCGAGGCGGGCGTAAAGATAAGTCAGCGCTTCGTCCACCGGAAAGGCACTGGCACCGGGCAGCTTTGCGGCCGCCAGATTGGCTGCGGCGAGGGCCGGATCAGTTTCTGCCAGCGCAAAGCCCAGCGCTGCCCGGTATGCCGGATTGTCCGGTGCCAGCCGGACCGCATCGGCCAAGGCCTGCCTGGCAGCCTGGGGTTGCTGCATCTTTCTGGCCAGCTCGCCTGCGGCATAGGCATCCGCCGCATCCTGCGGGGCCAGCATCCGGGCCTGTTGCCAGCGTTCCTGTGCCAGCGGCAAGCGGCCTTGCGCCTCGGCAATGGCGGCGCCGGTGGCGTACCAGCCGGCCTGTTGCGAAAGACCGGCCGCCTGCCACCAGCCATCGGCGAGGGCCGGATCGCCGGCCGCGAGTGCGCTGCGTGCAGCACTCAGGCGGTCACTGGCAGTCAGGGTGTCCGGCGGCAATGCCTGCCAGGCTGCCACGGCCAGTGCGGCATCTCCGGTGCGGGCGTACAGCTCCGCCAGGGCCCGGTTTGCCGCCTGCGGATCGGTTGCGCGGGCCGCTTCAAAATAGCTGATGGCGATGCCGGGATGGCGGGGAGCCTGGCAGTGGCCGAGCACGAGGGCGGCGCGGGCCGGCAGCGGGGATACGGGTGCCAGCACGGATTCTGCGGCCTCGCAATCGTTGCGCAGGCGCCAGAGTTCGGCCAGTGCAATGCGCTGGCTTGGTGACAGGGGCTGCCGGCCAAGCATGTCAAGATCAGCCGCAGAGGCGAGCACCGGTTCTGCCTGGTAAAGCGTGAGCAAGCGGGTGGTGAGCACATCGCGCCGGGAATCAAAAGGCAGGGCAGATTGCAGCAGACGGGCTGCGGTCTGGCTGTTGCCGGTTTCGGCCAGCAGGAAACTGGCCTGCTCCAGCGCCTGCGGGGTGCGGGCAGCCTGGTAGCGGGCCAGCCAGCCCCGGGCCGCGGCTTCGCGCTGGCCCGTGGCTTGCAGTGCCTGCAGGCGGGCAGCAAATGCTGGGCTGGCTGGTGGAGTACTGGCGGGCACCTGCTCCAACACGGCATCAAACTGCCGTTCGTGCAGTGCGTGTTCCAGCAGCAGTGCCTGCTGGCGGGCCACCAGCTGCGGGGTCGGAGCCTGAAAGGCACGCAAGGCCGGCCAGTCGTCGAGCCGGGCCCATGCTTCCAGCAGCAGCGGCAGTTGTGCTGCGTCGGCCCGGGTTGCCAGCCGCCCGGCCAACTGGCGCGCGCGCGCCATGTCGTGGCTGGCCAGCGCGTTTTCCAGCCCCTGCCCGAGTTGCGCCGGAGCCAGCGGTTCGACCTGGTCCAGCATTTCCAGCGTCCGGCTGGCCAGCGCCGGTTGGCCAAGGGCGCTGGCGCGGGCGGCAATGTCCTGTGCCAGTGTCCGGCCACGCGGAGTGGCAAGCGTTTCCGGTGTCAGCAGTCTGGCTGCCGTTTCGGCTTCGCCGGCGGCCAGCAAGGCGTAGCCGTAATCCAGTGTTTCGGCCGGTGTCAGCGGGCGCTGCTGCGCCAGTGCCTGCCACTGGGCGATGGCGGCAGGCCAGTCCTGCCGGCCTTGCGCCAGCCGGGCCTGCATCTGCCGGGCCGTTGCGGGGTCGTGTTGTGCCAGTTCCTTCAGCCACGGGGCCAGATAGCGTCCGGCGTCGGCGGAGAGATCCTGCCGTGCCAGGGCATCAAGTACGGCCTCGGCATAGCGAGGTTGCAGGGCCGCAGGGCTGGAGGCCAGCCAGTCATGCACGGTCTGGGGAGAAGGTAGCGGATGCCCGGCCAGGCGCTTGAGCCGGCTTTCCAGCAACAGGCCGGCTACGGACGAGGAGCGGGCATCCAGCGGCTTCAGTATGGTTTCAACCTGCCCGAACCGGCCTTGCAGCATCAAGGTGCGGGCCAGCGCCAGCCGGATGGCCTGGCTGTCGGGGGCAATGTTCAGGGCTTGTTGCAGCAAGGCGCTGGCCGAGGCGTAACGTCCGGCGGCGTTGTCGCGCAGGGCGCGGTCAACCAGCGGGTAGACCCGGTAGCGGGTCAGCTCGCCCAAGGATTCTCCGGCAAAAAAATCACTGGTTGCCGGAGCCGGCTGAGCCGCCTGCGCGGTGGCCGCCGCGCCGAGGCCGGCAAGCAGCATGAGGCGCAGCATCACGGGGCCTTGTCCGGCAGGTCCAGGAAGTCGGCCACGTCCTGGCGGATGCGGCGGGCGGCCCGGCCATCGCCAAACGGATTGGCCGAGCCGGGGTCGATCCGGCGTTCGCCTTCGATCCAGGCCCGGGCGGCGGCGAGGATGCGTGCCGGGTCGACCCCGACCAGATCGGCCATGCCGGCCTCGATGGCTTCCGGGCGTTCGGTCGTGTCGCGCAACACGAGGCAGGGGACACGGAAACCGGCGGCTTCTTCCTGGATGCCGCCGGAGTCGGTCAGGACCAGCGTGGCCTGTGCCAGTTCCTGCTGCAAGGCGATGTAGTCCAGCGGTGCCGTGAGGCTGATGCGGGGCTCGTGGTCGAGCAGCGGGTGGACAATCTGGCGTACCAGCGGATTGGGATGCAGCGGAAAAACGGCTTCCAGCATGGGGTAATGGCGGCACAGTGCCAGCAGGGCTTCGCAGATGTTGGCCAGATACGGCCAGTTTTCGCGCCGGTGGGCGGTGACCAGCAACCGGGGCGTGCGGGCCGGGGCGCGGCGGATGCCGTAATGGCGGGCCAGCGCCTGCTGGGCATCGACGATAGTATTGCCGGTCAGCCGGATGGTGCCGGGGGTAATGCGTTCGGCCCGCAGGTTGGCCAGCGCCCGCGGCGTGGGGGCGTAATGGCGGCTGGCCACTCCGGCTACCAGCCGGCGGTTGCTCTCTTCTGGAAAAGGCTCGCCGGGATGGCCGGAGCGCAGGCCGGCTTCAACATGGCCAACCGGGACATGCCGGTAAAACGCTGCCAGCGCCCCGGCCAGGGTGGTGCTGGTATCGCCGTGGACCAGCACCATGTCCCAGTCCTGCCCGGCCAGAACGGCATCGCATCCTTGCAGCAGTCCGGCCAGCAGGTCTGCCAGTGCGTGCCCGGCCGGGCGGGTCAGCACGATGTCCGGCGTGATGCCGAAAAAGTCGAACGTCTGGGCGGCGATGATGTCGTGCTGGCCGCTGTGGCACCAGGCGACATTCAGGTCCGGCAAGGTGGAAAGCTCCCGGTAGACCGGAGCCATCTTGATGATTTCCGGGCGGGTGCCGGTAAGGATCAGAAGCTGCTTCATCGTGGCGTTCCTGCAGACGTCAAGGCATCTCCCTGGTCGAGCAGGCTGTCGATATCGATCTGCTCGGCCCGTTGCAGGGCCAGCGCCTGGTCCAGCCCGGCCTGATCGAGTACCCCTGCCTCGACCAGAAAGCGACCGAAGGGAAGGTCACTTTTTTCATAGGCGATAAGTGCCTGATTGAGTACGGCAGCTTCGATCAGGTTGAAGCGCAGCAGGAAATCCCCGAGTACCGACTGGCGCGAAACATACTGCTGCCACAGCTTTCCGGCCTGTTCCGGCCGTACGTCGCCACGCTCGATCGCTTCGGACAGCCGTACCCGCGGGTCCGCGCCATTCCGGTGCCGGGCATACCAGTGGCGCAGGCCCACGGTGACCTGCCCTGGCGGGCAGATGCAGTAGGCCAGCGGTCGTCCTAGCCGGCGGGACAGGGCCGCCAGCAAAACGGGGGGCATCGGGCTTTCGCGTGCCAGCAGCAGGCTGTCTGCTGATTCTTCCACTGGCAGGACGGCGTACTTGAGAGCAAAGCGGGCCGGCAACTGGCCGATCAGTCCGGGCGGGAGCTGCCAGGCATCCACATCGCGGCTGGTGACGCCGGCCTGCCCGGCCAGCGCGGTGGCCAGGGACATGGGCGATACCAGCCCCTGGCGGACCAGGTAGTAACCCAGCCGCATGTGCTGTGCCGGTGCGGCCTCCAGGGCTGCTGTCAGTGTGTCGCGCGACAGGGCGCCGGCGGCCAGCAGCCGTTCGCCCAGCGGGGGGCCGCGGTTGGCATCGTCCACGCCGGGAAAGTCGTGCCGGGTCTTGTCCCATGCCACCCGGTTGACGTTGCCGATGGCGAGTATCTGGCGCATGGCCCGGATCTGGGCCAGAAAGTTGATCAGCATGCCCCAGACCGTGCGCGGGACGGACAGCAGGGCCTGCACGGGCCCGTAGCTGTGCCAGACGAAATAGCCGCGACTGCCCATGCGCAGCAGGAACAGCAGCCCGTTGACCAAGAGCAGGTACCACAGCAGCGAGCCAGTCGCGATCAGGGCCGGAAAATGCCAGGTATCCGGCCACGCCAGATACACCAGCTGCATGCCGGCCAGTTGGAGCAGCACTGCGAAAGCAGCAAAGCTGACCAGGTTGGTCAGTGCGCCCCGCCGGTCGCGCCACAGGAAATAGTTCACCAGCGGACGCCGGCTCCAGCGCAGGTTCTTCATGCCCTGAAACACGATACCGACCACCCAGCGGGCTTTTTGCCGGACAGCAAGCGACAGGCGGTCGGGAAAATACTCGCGCACGCCGATCTGGGCGTTGCGCACGGAATGCCCGTCATGGCCCTGCATGGCAGCAGGCAGGTCTTCAAAGCGCACGAACACACCGTGCAGGCCGTGTGCTGCCAGCCGGAAGCCGATGTCGTAATCCTCGGTCAGGCTTTTGGTGTCGAACACCACGCCATCGCCTTCTTCCTGCAATAGCTGGATGGCCCGGCGGCTGAAGCAGGTACCGACGCCGGCACTGGGTACCTGTCCGATCAGCGCCTCGCGCACGATCACGTCCTTGCCGTGGGTTTCGGCAAATTCGTCGAGGTAGTGCGAGCGGGTGAACTGGTACCAGTGGCCAGGCAAGGGGTAGACCGGCAGCTGGATCAGGTCCTTGCGTGCGACCAGATGGTTGAATAGGCGTAGCTCCAGCGGCGAGATCACGTCTTCCGAATCGTGCAGGATGAAGCCGGCAAAGCGGATCCGGGCACGTCCTTCAAATGCCAGGATGCTGCTGACGATGTTGTTGAGGCAGTCTGCCTTGCTGGTGGGGCCGGGCAGGGCGCATACCACCTTGTGCACGTTGGGATGACGGGCGCACACCCAGTCCACCTGTTCCTGCGTGGCGGCGTCGTTGGGGTAGGTGCCGATGAAAATGTGATAGTTCTCGTAATCCAGCGTTCGCGCCGCCAGATCGGCCATGTGCGCGATCACGTCGGCTTCCTGCCAGGCCGGCACCATGATGGCCAGCGGCTGCTCGTCCTGGCGGTACAGCAGGGGAGGGCGTGCCCGCTCCTGCCGGCGGTAGACCGTCAGCCGGCGCCAGCCGCGACGCAGCCAGAACACGGCGTCGATGAACAGGTCGTCCAGTCCGAAGAGCAGCAGCAGGACGGCAATGACCAGCACCAGATATTTGAGCCCCAGCAGATAGACTGCCAGGACATCGACCAGACTCATGTGACGGACTCAGCAGGGGATAAAGAAAAATGCGCACGAGCATGCGTTATATAGTCATTAAAATGCTGCTATCTAATGCCAAAATTCATGAATATGCATGCATGTTTAGTGATTGCCTGCAATTGATGCAACCGGCACGCAGCAGAATGGTGCCAGGCAGTTTTTCGACATCCGCTAGAATGCCGGGGTGACGAATTTTCTCCCTGCGGGGAGACGGAATCAGGAGAAGAGTTATGCCGTCGTTCGACATCGTGTCGGAAGTGAATCTGGTCGAAGTCAAAAACGCACTGGACCAGAGCAACAAGGAAATCACCAACCGCTACGACTTCAAGGGCAGCGATGCGCGGGTCGAACTGGCCGACAAGATCATGACGGCCTATGCCGACAGTGACTTTCAGCTGGACCAGGTCAAGGATGTCCTGCTGGGCAAGCTGGCCAAACGCGACGTGGACGTACGCTGCCTTGATTACGCCAAGGTGGAAAAGGTCAGCGGCAACAAGGTCAAGCAGGCCATCACCGTGAAGGTGGGCGTGGAAACCGATCTGGCCAAAAAGCTCGTGCGCCTGATCAAGGACAGCAAGCTCAAGGTGCAGGCCTCGATCCAGGGGGACGCCGTGCGGGTGTCGGGTGCCAAGCGTGACGTGTTGCAGGAAACCATTGCCATGGTGCGCAAGGAAATTACGGATTTCCCCTTGCAGTTCAACAATTTCCGCGAGTGAGCGCATTCTTGCGGCAAAGCCGGCGCCGGCCTGTGCCGGCGCTTTTTCATGGTGTCGGCCGGGGCTGGGGCTGCGTGGCAGTACCCCAGTCGCCACCCAGTGCCAGATACACCGCCACGGCATTGCTCAGATAGCCGGTGCGGGCCGAAGCTGCGTCGATTTCGGCGGAATACAGCTGGCGCCGGGCATCAAGCACGGTCAGGTAGTTGGCGATACCTCCCTGGTATTGCAGCATGGCCAGGTCCGCATATTCACGGCTGCTGGCTTGCAGGTCTTCAAGGGATTTCAGGCGTTGCGACGAGGTCTGCCAGCCGGACAGGGCGTTTTCGACGTCTGCAAAGGCCTGCTGGATGGTTTGCAGATAGGTCTGCTCGGCTGCGCGGGTCGAGGCCTCGGCACTTCTGACTGCGCCGACGGTGGCACCACCCGAGAAAACCGAACCGGCCAGCGCGCCGGCCACGCTCCAGATGCCGGCCCCTGCGGTCAGCAGGCTGCCGGTGCGGGTGGCCAGGCTGCCAATGCCGGCATTCAGGGTCAGTTGCGGGAAATACTGGGCCCGGGCCACGCCGATTTTGGCATTGGCCGACACGAGCCTGGCTTCGGCCTCCAGGATGTCCGGCCGCCGGGTCAGCAGGCTGGAGGGCAGCGCGCCGGGAACCGGCGGCAGCCGGAGTTCCGCCAGCGGCTTGCCGCGCACGACCGGGCCAGGGTTGCGCCCCAGCAGCAGGGAGAGGGCGTTTTCGGTCTGCACGATCGAGGCCTCGATCGGCGGAATGCTGGCCAGCGCTGACTGGTACTGGCTGCGGACCTGTTCCAGCGTGATGCGGGCAATGGCCCCGTACTGGTATTGCAGCTCGAACAGCTTGACGGTGTCGGCGTAGCTGTTGGCCGTCCGCCTGGCGATTGCAAGCTGCTGGTCCAGCCCCCGCAATTGCAGGTAGCCCTGTACGGTCGAACTCACCACCGACAGCCGAACGCCGCGCCGCGCCTGTTCGCTGGCCTTCAGCAGGGCCTGTGCCGCTTCGGTCTGGCGTCGCAGTGCACCCCACAGGTCGATCTGCCAGCTGGTGCTGCCCAGCAGCTCGAAGCTGTTGCCGGCCTGGCTGCCTGGCAGGAGCTGCTGGCTGCTGTTGCGCCCCCGGCTTGCACTGGCCTGGTAATCCAGCGTGGGGAACAGGGATGCCCGGGCAATGGTCAGCTGGGCGGCCGCAGCATCGACGTTGGCAACGGCAATGGCCAGATTGCGGTTGTGCTCCAGCGCTTCGCTGACATAACCGTCCAGTACCGGATCGCCGAAGTCCTTCCACCACTCGGTGTCCAGCGCGGCGTCAGAGGCATCCGGCTGCTGGAAGCGGAATCCGGAGGGAACATCCACCGCCGGTCGCCGGTAATCCGGCCCGACGGCACAGCCGGCCAGCAGCAGGGCAAGGCAGGTCGTTGTCAGCACCGCTTTCATGATCGGTCTTCCTCGTCGTCACCGGCCGGTGGTTCGCCGGCCGCAGCCTGCGGTTTTTGCCTGCCTTCGCGCCAGCGTTCAAAGTGGTAGAAAAACATGGGCACGAACAGCAGGGCGAGCGACGACAGTACGATCATGCCGCCCACGATGCCGGTACCGATCGAGTGTCGGGCATTGGCACCGCTGCCGGTGGCCAGCGCCAGGGGCAGGGTGCCGAAGATGAAGGCCAGCGAAGTCATGATGATGGCGCGCAGGCGCAGCTCGCCGGCATCCACCGCCGCTTCGAGCAGGGATTTGCCGTCCTTGTGCAGCTGCACGGCAAATTCGACGATCAGGATGGCGTTCTTGGCTGCCAGCCCGACCAGCACCAGCAGGCCGATCTGCATGTAGACGTCGTTGTCCAGACCGCGCAGCCAGGTGGCGAGCAGGGCACCCAGCAGTCCGAACGGCACGGCGGCCAGCACGGCGGTCGGCAGGGTCCACGACTCGAACAGCACGGCCAGGATCAGGAACACCATCAGCAGGCCCAGTCCGAAGATGAAGACCGAATCATTGCCGGAACTGACCTCGGTATAGGTCAGGCCGGCCCAGCCGTAGCTGTAGCTGGCAGGCAGCACGTCGGTTGCCACCCGCTCCAGCGCCGCAATGGCCTCGCCCGAGCTGTAGCCGCTGGCCGGTGTGCCGGTGACATTGGCCGCCGGCACACCGTTGTATTGCGACATCACGGTCGGGCCGCTGGAAAAGCTGCTGTTGACCACCGAAGACAGCGGCACCATGTTGCCCTGGGCCGTGCGGGTGTAGAGCAGGCCGATGTCCTCCGGGCGCTGGCGGTAGTCAGACTCGGACTGGATGGTGACATCCCAGACACGGCTGTACTGGTTGAACTGGCTGACCCGCAGCGAGCCCAGCTGCGCCTGCAAGGTGCCCAGCACGTCGGAAATGTCGGCTCCGATCAGGTTGGCCTTCACCCGGTCGATGTCGACCTTCAGTTGCAGCGTGTTGGCGTTGAAGCTGGTCCGCAAGGTGCCGATGGCCGGTTCCTTGCTGGCAGCCGCAATGAATTTCTGCACGTTCTGCTGGATCTGTGCCGGTGAATCGGTACCACGGCTTTGCACCCACATGTCAAAGCCGGCCTGGGTGCCGATGCCGGGAATCGGGGGCGGAATCAGCGGAATCACCATGCCGGCGGTAAAGGCATGGGTCTGGCGGGCAATGTCTTCCAGCACGGCAAAGGCTGATTCGCCGGGTTTGGTACGCTCGCCCGAGGGTTTCAGGTTGATGAAGGCCGTGGCCACGCTGCTCTTGTTCTGGCCGTCCAGCAGGCTGAAGCCGTCAATGATGGTGTTGGCCTCCACCGCCTGGTTGCGCCGGATGATGCGGTCGAGCTGATCGGCTGCCTTGATGGTGCGGGGCATGCTGGAAGATTCGGGCAGCATCAGCGCGGCAAAGAGATAGCCCTGGTCTTCCTGCGGCACAAAGCTGGTCGGCACGATGCGGAAGAGTTGCCATACGCCCAGCAGCATCACGCCAAGGAACAGTACGGACACCAGCGAGCGCCGGATCACCAGGTGCGACAGCCGGCCGTAGCCGCGGGTCAGCCTGGCAAACCAGTTGTTGAACCACGCAAACGGGCCGCGCGTGTGCGGCTCGCTGCGTTTGAGCAGCATGGCGCACAGGGTGGGCGTCAGGGTCAGTGCCGTGATGCCGGACACGATCACCCCGCCGGCAATGGTGGCGGCAAACTGTTTGTAGAGTTCGCCGGTAGTGCCGCTCATGAACAGTGCCGGGATGAACACCGACGACAGCACCAGCGTCATGCCGAATACTGCGCTGGACACTTCGCGCATCGATTCGATGGCGGCTTCGCGTACCGGCATGTCCGGATTGTCGTGCATGACCCGCTCGACGTTTTCGATGACGACGATGGCGTCGTCCACCACTAGGCCGATGGCCAGCACCAGACCAAAAAGGGTGAGCAGGTTGACAGAAAACCCCAGCAGCGCCAGCCCGATGAACGAACCCAGCAACGATACGCCGATGGCAATGGTGGCAATGAAGGTGGCGCGCAGGTTTTGCAGGAACAGGTACATGATGACCAGCACCAGTGCCAAGGCCTCGATCAGGGTCTTGGTCACTTCGCTGATCGAATCGCGCACGTAGGTGGTGGTATCCAGTGCCACCAGATAGTCCATGCCGGGCGGAAAACCGGCCTTCAGCGTTTTCAGCGTGGCCCGCACCTGGTCGGCCACCTCGAGGCTGTTGGCACCGGCTTGCAGATACACCGCCACGGTCGAGGCCGGCTTGCCGTTGACGAAATTCTGCCCCTGGTAATTCTGCTGGCCCAGTTCGACCCGGGCGACATCCTTGACCTGCACCAGGGCGTTGTTGCCCTGGGCTGCGCGGATCACCATGTTTTCGTAGACGCGAGGATCGGCAAAGGCACCGGCCGCCACCACCGGAATGGTCAGCTCGACCTGGTTGTTGCTGGGCTCCTGCCCGATCTGGCCGGCGCCGACCAGGGCGTTCTGGCTGGCGATGGCGTTCTTGATGTCAGTAGTGGTAACGCCCAGCGACGCCATCTTGCGCGGGTCCATCCAGATGCGGATGGCCTGGTTGGACGAGCCGAACTGCGAGGCCTGGCCGGCACCGGGAATGCGCTTGATGGTGTCCAGCACGTTCATGGTGACGTAGTTGCTCAGGTCCAGCGCGCTCATCTTGCCGCTGGGATCGTAGAAGTTCACCACCATCAGGATGCTGGACGAACGCTTGTTGACGGTCACGCCGTACTGGTTCACCACGGACGGCAGCTGTGGCGTGGCGAGACTGACGCGGTTCTGTACCTGCACCTGGGCAATGTCAGGGTCGGCATCCTGCTTGAAGTAGGCCTGGATGCTGATGTTGCCGCTGGAGGAGCTGCTGGACGTCAGGTAGAGCAGGTTGTCCACCCCGATGATCTGCTGCTCGATCGGAGCGGCCACCGACTGTGAGGCCGTCTGGGCATCGGCCCCCGGGTAGCTGGCGGACACCGTGATCTGCACCGGGGCGATGTTCGGGTATTGCTGGACCGGCAGGCTGTAAAGCCCCAGCAGGCCGAGTATGGCGATGATGATCGACAGTACGGCGGCAAAGACCGGCCGCTCGATGAAGAATCGCGAAAGCGAGAACATGAGCGCTCTCCGTCAGGGCCGGGTACCGGGGGGGAGTTTTGCCGCAGGTGCCGCTGCGGGTGTGGCCGGAGCCGCCGGAGCAGGTTCGCCCAGCAGGGCTGCGAGTTCGGCCGGCGAGAGCTGGCTGACTTTCATCGGTGCACCGGGACGCAGGGCGGTCAGCCCTTCCACCACCACCTTTTCGCCCGGCTCGAGGCCGTTCTGGATCAGCCAGCCGAGGTTCTGCCACGGCCCCACCGTGACCGGGCGGTATTCGGCGGTGTTGTCCTTGCCGACCACCCACACATACTGGCTGCCCGGTCCCTGCTGGACGGCGCGTTGCGGCAGGACAATGCTGCCGGGGCGTACCGCGCCCTTCAGGCGGATGTTGACGTACTGGTTCGGCCGCAGCATCCCCTTGCTGTTGTTGACCGTGGCCCGGACGACAAACGTGCCGGTGGCATTGTCGTAAAACGGCGAGGCCGTCGTGACCACCCCTTCCAGATCGTAAGGCTCGCCGGTGCTGCGCAGGATTTCCACCTGGTAGCGTCCGTCGGCCGGCGTGAGCAGGCTGCCCGAGCGTACGGCCTGTTGCTGGGCCTGGACCTGGCCTTCCGACACGCTGAACTTGATCCACATCGGATTCAGCGTGGCTACTGTCGTAAGGTTGCTGTTGCTGCTGCCGATGTAGGTGCCGATGGCCGGGATCGCCAGTCCGGCCACGCCGTCGACCGGCGAAGTGATCACGGTGTAGCCGAGGTTGAGTTCGGCCTGCTGCACGCTGGCTTCGGCCGCCTTCACCGAGGCCTGGGCCTGCTGGTAACTGCCGGTGGCATTGTCGAGATCGGACTGCGAGGCAGCCCCGCGCGGTGCCAGTGCCTGGTAGCGGCGCAGGTTCAGCCGGGCGGTTTCCAGCGCGGCCCGGCTGTTGGCCAGCTGGGCGCGGGCTGACTCGAGTGAGGCAAGGAACGGTTTCTGGTCCAGCACGAAGAGCGTCTGGCCTTTTTTGACCGTGCCGCCTTCGTCGTAGGTCTTGCGCTCCAGGTAACCCGTGACGCGGGCGTTGATTTCGACATTCTGCGAACTCTCGGTCGTGGCCACGAAGGGAAAATCAATCGGCACGTCCTGGCGGGTCACCGTCATGGCCTTGACCACCTGTGGCGGCACGGCCGGCGTTTCGGCCGGCTTGTTGCAGCCTGCCAGCAGCAGGGCGGTCAGGACACAGGACGGGACGACAGGTGACCATCGGGCGGCAGGCGGTCGGTGCATGGCCAGGCTCCAGCAGAACGGCAAATACCAGAAGGATCGGCCGCAATCCTGGCTTGCCCGTACGGGCATGCAGGTGCAATGCGGCTGTTGCTCCAAGCTAGCAGCCTGTAATGGAGTCTGCCGCCGGAGGGGCCGGGCACAGGACAAACGGCGAAGAGGGGATCAGGCCGGATAGCGGGGTACGAAGACCGGCAGGGACGGGATGTCCGGGTGCGGCAGCACATGCACCCGCTGGCCGAATACCGCCTCGATGCGTGCCGGCGTCAGTGCCTCGGCCGGTGCGGCATCGGCTACCAGCCGGCCCTGATCGAGCAACACCACCCGGTCGGCGTGGCGGGCTGCCAGGTTGAGGTCGTGCAGGACCACCACCACGGCCAGCGGCAACGTGCGGCAAAGTTGCCGGCAAGTGGCCAGCAGGTGTTCCTGGTGAGCGGGATCAAGTGCTGCGGTCGGCTCGTCAAGCAGCAGCAGGCGCTCGCCGGAGCCGGCCAGCACCTGCGCCAGCACGCGGGCAAACTGCACCCGCGCCTGTTCGCCACCGGACAGCGTGTCGTAGGCCGCCGGCAGCAAGGTGGCGGCCTGAGCCAGTTCGACGGCCTGCCGGCAGGCTGTCTGATGGGCGCGCGGGTCGCCATGGGCAAACAGGCCGATTTCCACCACGTCACGGCCGCTCAGGCCCGGTGCATTTTCATGCTGCTGCATCAGGTAGGCGCGCCGGCGTGCCAGTTCGGCAGGCGAGAAACCCGCCAGCGGCTGGCCCTGCCACGTGAGCGAGCCGTCATCGGCTGGCGTTTCCCCGGCCAGAAGGCCAAGCAGCGTGGACTTGCCCGCGCCGTTCGGTCCCAGCACGGCCACCAGCTGGTGCGGGGTCAGCGACAGGCTGAGCGACCGGATCAGCGTCCGGCCGTGGCGGCCTAGCGTCAGGTTCCCGGCCCGCAGCAGCATCAGCGCAGCCCCCGGCGCTGGCGCAGCAACCACAGGAAAAACGGCGCGCCGGCCAGACTGGTGATGGCGCCGACCGGCAGTTCGGCCGGTGCTACGGCCAGCCGGGCCAGCAGGTCAGCCAGTGCCAGCAGCAGCCCTCCGCCGAGTGCCGAGAGCGGCAGCAGCTGGCGGTAATGTCCGCCGGAGAGCCGGCGCACCAGCTGCGGGACAATCAGGCCGATAAAGCCGATGCCTCCGGTCAGCGAAATCGTCAGGGCAACCAGGGTCGCCGTCAGCCAGACCAGCATGCGGCGTTCGCGCGCCACGGCAAATCCGGCATGAAACGCTGTCCGCTCTCCCAACAGCAGGGCATTGAGCAGGCGCCAGCGCGGCCACAGCAACGCCAGACCGGTGACGGCAACCAGCGCCAGTCCGGCAGCCAGGGGCCAGTCGGCCAGCGCCAGGCTGCCCATGAGCCAGAACGTGATGCCGCGCAGGCTCTGGTCGTCGGCAAAGCTGATGACGAGCGTGAGCAGGGCGGCGGCAAAAGCGTTGATGGCCACGCCGGCCAGCAGGAGTTCGGTGGCATTGCCGCCGTGCCCGGCCAGTCGCTGCGCCAGATGGGTGGCGGTCAGTGCGCCGGCCAGGCTGGCCGGCAGCACCAGCCAGAACGGTGCGCTGGCAGCAAGGGCCAGTGCGGCGCCGAGGGCGGCACCGGCCGAGACGCCGATCAGGCCGGGTTCGGCCAGCGGGTTGCGGAACTGCGCCTGCAGGCTGGCGCCGCACAGGGCCAGCAGGCTGCCGGCCGCCAAGGCCAGTACCAGCCGGGGTGCCCGCAGTTGCAGGACCAGCGACCAGGCGAATGGATCACCGTGCCACAGCTCGTCAATGGTTGCTCCGGCGCCCAGCAGCAGGGAGGCGAGAGAAACCAGCAGCAGCAAGCCGGCGAGGATGAGGGCCAGTCGGGCAGGTGCAATCGGCATGGCTCAAACACCACCGCCCGCGTGGAGTGCGCGGGCGGTGAAAGCGGGGATGACCGGCACCTTAGCGCAGGCCCAGGACATCCTGCATGTCGAACTGGCCATGACGCTTGCCAAGCCAGCGCGCGGCGCGGACGGCGCCGTTGGCGAAGGTCAGGCGGCTGGAGGCCTTGTGGGTGATTTCCACCCGCTCACCCGGCGTGGCAAAGAGCACGGTGTGGTCACCCACCACGTCGCCGGCGCGAACCGTGGCAAAGCCGATGGTGCCGGGATCGCGTTCGCCGGTGACGCCTTCGCGGCCGTAGACCGCGCAGGTTTTCAGGTCGCGCCCGAGGGCATCGGCCACGACTTCACCCATGCGCAGTGCGGTGCCGGACGGTGCGTCGACCTTGTGGCGGTGATGCGCCTCGATGATTTCGATGTCGTAGCCTTCGTTGAGTACGCGGGCAGCGAGGTCGAGCAGCTTGAAGGTCAGGTTGACGCCCACCGAGAAGTTGGGGGCGAACACGATGCCGATTTCCTGTCCGGCGTCGCGGATGGCGGCCTTGCCTGCATCGTCAAAGCCGGTAGTGCCGATGATCATGTTGACCTTGTGGCGGCGGCAGGCGGCGAGGTAGGCGAGGGTGGCTTCCGGGCGGGTGAAGTCGATCAGGGCATCAGCCCTGGCGAGGGCCGCATCGACATCGTGGCTGACGCGGACGCCGGTGGTCAGGCCCAGCGGCAGGCCGGCATCCTGGCCGACCAGCGGGCTTTCGGCGCGCTCGAGCGCGCCGGCAAGCACGACGCCGGGAGTACTGGTGACGGCTTCGATCAGTGCGCGGCCCATGCGGCCGCCGCAACCGGCGATGACAAGGCGCAGATCACTCATGGATTGGTGGCTCCGGTAGCGGCCGCCGGGGCCGGGGTGTCGGGAGTGGTGGCGGCATCGGGAGCCGCCAGGTCGGCGCGGCGCGGCGGGAAGGTGTCGCCTTCCCAGCGGGTCAGCCGGTCGCCGTCAAAGTAGACGGTAAAGCGCTTTTCTTCGCGCAGCTGGCCTTCCCGGCGGATCTGGAACACGTAATCCCAGCGCTGGGCATGGAACATGTCGGTCAGGAGCGGTGTGCCCAGAACGAAGCGGACCTGGGCGCGGGTCATGCCGGGACGCAGCTTGTCGACCGCATCCTGCGTGACGACATTCCCTTGCTGGATGTCGATGGTATGCGGCGACAGGAAGCCTGGCATGCTGCAGGCCGACAGAAGTAGGGTGACGACGAGAGGCGCGAGCTTGAGCATGGATGGCAGCAGTCTTGGGAGGTGCGCGAAAAGCCGATATGATAGCTTAAAAGCGTTGACGCACACGACATCCGAGAGCAATGAACCAAGCGCAGCAACTCAAGAGCATCGGCCTGAAGGCCACCGGCCCCCGGCTCAAGATACTCAACCTGTTCGAGAGCAATCCGCAGGATCACCTGTCGGCCGAGGATGTCTATCGCCGGCTGATCAACGACAAGATCGACGTGGGGCTGGCAACGGTTTACCGCGTGCTGACCCAGTTCGAGCAGGCCGGCATCCTGACCCGGCACCATTTCGAGTCGGACCGGGCGGTCTACGAACTCAACCAGGGCCATCACCATGACCACATCGTGTGCATGGAGTGCGGGCAGGTGGTCGAGTTTTACGACCCGGAACTCGAGGCCCTGCAAGAGCGCATCGCCGCCCGCTACGGCTTTGAAATCGTCGATCACTCGCTCTATCTCTATGGTCGCTGCCTCAAGGGTGACTGCCAGCACTGTCACCCGGCCGAACCTGCCGCTGACTCCGGTCCCAGCCAGTCGCAGCCATGATCGCCTGGCTGGACGAGGATGAGCCGTTTCCTCCCGTCGAGCAGGCCCTGACCGAACCTTCCGGTCTGCTGGCAGCCAGTGCCGACCTGCCGGTTTCCCGGCTGGTGACGGCATACCGCCGGGGCATTTTCCCGTGGTTCAACCCGGGTGAGCCGGTGCTGTGGTGGTCGCCTGATCCGCGCATGGTGCTGTATCCCGCGGAGCTTCATGTCCCGCGCTCGCTGGAAAAAGTGCTGCGCCACCGCCGGTACACCGTCACGGTCGACCGGGCATTCGGTTCGGTGATCCGCGCCTGTGCGGCCCCCACACCGGCACGACCGGCGAGCTGGATCACCCCGGAAATCATCAGTACGTACAGCCAGCTTTACCGGCTGGGGCTGGCGCACTCGGTCGAAACCTGGATCGACGGCCAGCTGGCAGGCGGCTTTTACGGCGTGATGATCGGCCGCATGTTCTACGGAGAATCCATGTTCGCGCAGGCACCGGATGCATCCAAGATCGCCTTTGCACACCTGATGCGCCGCTTTGCCGGCCACGGCATCGACATGATCGACTGCCAGATGCACACGGCCCATCTTGCGCGGTTCGGCGGGCGCGAAATTCCCCGGAGCGACTTTGTTGCTACAGTCAACACACTGACTGCCCAACCTGCTCCGCCCGATCTGTGGCGCTGGTCCCACTGCAATGAGCCTGCGTGACAACCATGCCATGCTGACCGTCCGTTTTTATGCGACGGCACCGTATGCCTGCAGCTACCTGCCGGACCGGCAGGCCCGTTCGCAGGTGGCCATGCCGGCCGAATCGATCGACGCAGGCGTTTACAGCCAGCTGGTGCAGATCGGTTTCCGCCGCAGCGGCCTGTTTACCTACCGCCCCTATTGTGATGTCTGCCAGGCCTGCATCTCGGTGCGGGTGCCGGTGGCCGAGTTCACGCCCGGCCGCAGCCAGCAACGGGCCTGGCGCCGCCACTGCAGCCTGTCGGTGCGCTTGCTGCCGCTGGAGTTTGACGAAGAGCATTACCGGCTCTACCGGCGCTACCAGCTGTCGCGGCACAAGGGCGGCAGCATGGAAGACGACAGCCGCCAGCAATACAGCGAGTTCATCCTCAAAAGCGGGGTGGAAAGCTGGCTGGCCGAATTCCGCGACGGCGACCGGCTGTGCATGGTCAGCCTGATCGACCGGCTGGAAGACGGCGTATCGGCGGTCTACACCTTCTACGACCCGGACGAGCCCCGTGCGAGTTTCGGCACCTACAACGTGCTCTGGCAGATCCGGCTGGCCCGGCAACTGGGCCTGCCCTACCTCTACCTCGGCTACTGGATCGCCGACTGCCGCAAGATGGCCTACAAGACCAACTTCCGTCCGCAGGAGCGGCTGGAGCACGGCGTGTGGTGCCGTCAGGACGATCCATCGCCCCGGGGCTGATCCGTCCGCCTGCCCTTGACGTACCGCAAGCTGCGCTGCCCCGGGTCTGTGTCAAGCTACATCCGGTTACAACGCATTGAAAGTCATGAGAAATGCTTGAAGCGGAACAGGAAAAATCCCAAAAGAATCAGAATGCTGCCGTGTCCGAAACATGGCAGGCCAAGTTCGACCTGTTCGACCAGGCTGGCGGCACCAGCCCCCGGTACATCAACCAGCTTGAATGGCGCGAGCGAGTCGCGCTCACCTACAACGCGCCGGCGCTGTTCCTCGGAATACTGTATTTCCTGTGGAAGGGCATGTGGCGCAAGGGGCTGGGGCTCCTGGGCTTCTGCCTGGCGGTGGGCGTGGTGATCGAAGGCGTGCTGATCCTTGCCGGCTTTGATCCGCTCCGGGGTCTCAAGGCCATCGCGGCCGGTTCGCAGATGCTCTTCTGCATGCGGGCCAACGCCTGCTATTACCGGATGAAGCGGCTGGGGGACCAGAGCTGGAATCCGTTCCGCTGATCCCCGGCAGACCCGTCAGGCCGGCTTGCGCGCCACCAGTTCCACCACGGCGGCGCGTCCGGTATGCAGGCGGCCTTCGCAGATGTCGCGTTCCACTTCCTCGCAACGCAGGATGTCCAGTCCGGCCAGATCGGCCCGCAGGTCTGCCGGTTCGTTGAGCAGGGCGGTTTCTTTCGGGCCGCCGGTGCCGAATGCCAGCTGTCGCGGCGTGTAGCCCGTCAGCAGCAGGACACCGCCGGGCCTGAGCCCGTCGACAGCCTGGCGCAGCACCCGCTGGCGCAAGGCCGGCGGCAGATGGCAGAACACCGACACGATGCCGTCCCAGCTGCCGGCCGGAATGTCCCATTCCTCAAGATCGGCCTCAATGGTTGCCACCGGCACGCCACGGGCCTGTGCCAGTCGCGCCACCTTGGCCAGACCTTCGGCTGACGCATCCACGCCCGTCACCTGCCAGCCCTGGCTGGCCAGGAACACGGCATTGCGCCCTTCGCCCTCTCCCAGGCTCAGCACCCGGCCGCCAGCCGGCAGGCGGTGTGCCTCCTCGCGCAAAAAGGCATTGGCATCGGTGCCGTAAACGTATTCTCCGGCGGCAAAACGCGGATTCCAGAACCGGGCAGCATCAGACATCGGTTTCTCCTGCGGCAAAAGCGCAAGAGCATAACCGAAATGCTGCCCGTGTCACCGGTCAGGCAGCCTCTGGCTGCGGCACGGACAAGCGGACCGGCGGGTGTCCGCTCAGCTCCAGAAAGCGCATCAGTCCCGGAGTCGGGATCGACAGTGTCTCGGTATTGACCAGCGGGTGCGCCAGGATGGCGTCGCTGTCCCACAGCTCGGTGTCCAGCACGACCTCGACCGCCCGTTCGCTGTCGTTGAACACTCCCAGCAGGGTCACCGCACCCGGCGTCACGCCCAGAAAACGCAGCAGGCGCTCAGGCGAGGCAAAAGTCAGGTTTTTCACTTCCAGCGCAGCCGACAGCGCCTTGAGGTTGACCGACTTGTGGTCTGGCACCGTCACCAGAAAGTGGCGCTTGCCCTTGCCGTCGCGCAGGAACAGGTTTTTGGTATCGGCACCCGGTAGGTCCGGCGCTACCTGGCGGGCTTCCTCGCAGGTAAATACGGGCGGATGGCTGAAGCGCTGATAGGGAATCTGGTTCTGGTCAAGAAAAGCAAGAAGTTCTGCGTGCATCGTCAAATACCGGAAAAAAGTGGATCAAACGCCGGGATCAGCTGCGGCGGCTCGGGCAGTCGTGCTGCTGGCAGTCATGGCAGCCGGAGCTGCCGGGTTCGGCACCCGGCCGGCAGCGGCGCTGCCAGTGCCGGTCCACCACCACCCAGATACCCAGAAGCAGGGCCACCAGCGCGCCGGCTCCCAGCATTTTCAGTCCCAGCATGGCTCAGGCTCCCAGACCGCTGAAGCCCATGAACGCCAGTGCCAGCATGCCGGCCAGCATCAGGCTCAGGGCCGCCCCCTGGCTGACATCGGGCACTTCGGCCAGGCTCAGGCGTTCGCGCAGCCCGGCCATCAGCACCAGCGCCAGTGTAAAGCCGGCACCCGCCCCCAGGGCAAACACCAGTGACTGCAACAGCGAATACTGGCGTGCCGTCTGGAACAGCGCGAGGCCCAGCACCGCGCAGTTGGTGGTGATTAGCGGCAGGAAGATCCCCAGGCTTTCAAACAGGGCCGGGCTGAAGCGGCGGATCACCATTTCCACCAGCTGCACGGTCGACGCAATCACCGTAATGAACGCAATCAGCCGCAGGCTTTCCAGCCCCAGCCACGCCAGCGCCAGATTGATGGCCCAGGCGCACAGGGCGCAGATCAGCATCACGAACAGCGTGGCCGCGCCCATGCAGGATGCGGTCCGCAGCTTGCTCGATACCCCCAGGAACGGGCAGATGCCCAGAAACAGCGCCAGCACGAAATTGTTGACGATGGCCGCATTCAGGAAAATCGACCACAGCGGTTCAGTGGACATGCTGCACCTCCAGCTGTTGCTGCCG
Source organism: Laribacter hongkongensis DSM 14985 (assembly GCF_000423285.1). NCBI lineage: Bacteria > Pseudomonadati > Pseudomonadota > Betaproteobacteria > Neisseriales > Aquaspirillaceae > Laribacter > Laribacter hongkongensis. Next base: position 130,413 of record NZ_AUHR01000008.1, on the reverse strand, counting down.
CGCCTGACGGCGATGCTTGATGATGCTGAACAGCAAGAGCCAGCCGCCTAGCACGAAGAAACCGCCCGGCGGCAGAACCATGATCACCCACGGGGCAAAGCTTTCGCCGAACAGCCGCACGCCAAAGAGGCTGCCGCTGCCGAGGATTTCGCGCACCGTGCCCATCGCCAGCAGCGCCAGGGTAAAGCCCAGCCCCATCCCAAGAGCATTGACCACAGCCGGCCACACCCGGTTTTTGGAAGCATGTGCTTCGGCGCGGCCGAGGATCAGGCAGTTGACCACGATCAGCTGGATGAATGCGCCCAGCGCGTTGTAGAGCGCAAGGCTGATCACCTGGATGGCGTAGTCGATCAGTGTCACGAAGGTGGCGATGATCACCACGTAGGTCGCGATGCGCACCGGCCGCGGAATCAGCCGGCGCAGCCCCGACACCATGGCCGCCGACGCCACCAGGGCAAACGTGGTGGACAGCCCCATGGCCAGCGCATTGACGGCCGAATTGGTCACCGCCAGCACCGAACACATGCCCAGCAGCATCACGAAGACCGGATTGTTGCGCCACAGCCCTTCGGAAAAGGTGCCAGGAGCCAGCCCGGCCTTGTTGTCCGCTTCACTCATGGCTTGTTCCTCCTGAGCGTTTCAAGGTGCCGGCGCAGTTGCGGCAGCAGTTTGCCCGCACCCTGGTTGAGCGCGGCGCCCACGGCCCGTGAAGTCACCGTGGCGCCGGCAATGGCGTCGATCTGCCACGGGTCGGTTTTCTTGCCGTGCCCCACGGTCACGATCGGATTGGCCAGCGCTGCCCCGTCTGCCGACAGCCGGGCATCCAGGTTCGGGAAGTTGGCCAGAAAACCCTTGTCGGTCAGGATCTTGTCACCCAGCCCCGGTGTTTCGGCCATCTTGACCACGGCAAAGCCAGTGATGGTTTCGCGGACCGGGTCATAGCCGTACACCAGATGCACCAGATCGGCATAGCCGCGGGCTGCCGCTTCGGCGGCCACGCCGACCAGCTCGCCGCCGGCATCGTAGGCCGCCAGCAGGCGCTGGCCCTTGAGATCGGGCGAGGTGTCTGCCACCAGCCGGTCACCGGCCAGCACATAAGGCGTAATCGTCACCGTACTGGCCGGTACCACCTGGCGCGCCAGCGTTTCGATGGCATGGCGGCGGTTGGCCTCGACAAAGGGCCGGCTCAGTTCGTCGGCCAGCACGATCAGCATGCCGCACAGCAGCGCAATGCCGCCGAGCACCAGGATCATGCGGCTGCTGCTTTCCTGCTTCGCCGTACTCATGAGCGCCTCCAGAATGGCTTGCGTCCGTAATGGCGCGGCTGGGTCAGGGCCTCGATGTGCGGCACCAGGGCATTGGCCAGCAGGATGGCGTACATCACGCCTTCGGATGCACCGCCCCAGAAACGGATGGTGACGATCAGCGCACCGATCAGCAGTCCGTACACCCACATGCCGCGACGGGTGATCGGTGCGGTCACCATGTCGGTGGCCATGAACCAGGCACCGAACATCAGGCCGCCCGACGTCAGCACGAACAGCACGCCGTTGCCGATGTCCGGAAACGGGCCGAAGGCGGTGCTGACCAGTGCTGCACCCAGCAGGACGGCCAGCGGAATGCGCCAGTTGAGCATGCCGCGCACGGCAAGGTAGAGGCCGCATGCCACGATCAGCAACGCCGATGTCTCACCCAGCGAACCGCTGACGCCGGGCGACAGCAAAAAGTGTCCCTGGCCTGGCAGTTCGCCGGCAAATTTCCATGCCGCCAGCGGCGTGGCACCGGCAAAGCCGTCCAGCCGGGCTGCGGCCCACGCGGCCACCGGATCCGGGCTGGTGAAGGGCAGGGCCAGCGTGGACGGAATCAGCTCGGTAAACCGGCCGGCCGCCCCTGCGGGGGTCCAGGTGGTCATGGTGGCGGGAAAGCTCGCCTGCACAAAGGCCCGTCCGACCAGCGCCGGGTTGAACACGTTGGAGCCCAGCCCGCCAAACAGCAGCTTGCCCAGCGCAATGGCCACGATGCCGGCCACCGCACCCATCCACAGCGGCAAGGCCGGCGGCAGGGTCAGCGCCAGGGTGAGGCCGGTGATCACCGCGCTCATGTCGCGCGGCGCAGCCGGGTGGCGCAGGATCAGGCGCTCGGTCAGCACGCAGCTCAGCACCACCGTCAGCACCAGCAGGAAGGCACTGGTGCCGAACTGCCAGATGGCCCACAGCGTTACGGGCAGCAGCGCATACACCACGTGGCGCATGATCTTGGGCGTGTCGTGCCCGGTCACTAGGTGTGGTGAGGAGTGCAGGTACAGCCGGGTCGGCAGCTTTTTCATGAATGCCTCCGCTGTCTGAGAATGGACTTGCTCATGCGGTGGTACTGCACCAAAGGAATGCCGGACGGGCAGCTCAGGGTGCAGGCGCCGCATTCGATGCAGTCGAGCACGCCGTGACGGGCCGTCAGGTAATACTCCTGCTTGCCGGCCAGCCGGCCCAGCAGCGACGGATTCAGCCCCATCGGACAGGCATCGATGCACTGGCCGCAGCGGATGCACGGCTGGCGGTGACGTTCGGGCAGCGAGCCGACCGGAAACACCAGGATGCCGGACATGCCCTTGGTCACCGGAATGTCCAGCGACGGCGCGCTCATGCCCATCATCGGCCCGCCGAGGATCACCTCCATTTCGCCCGATTCCATGCCGGCATGACGCAGCACGTCACCGATGCGTGTGCCCAGCGGTATCAGGTAGTTGCCGGCCTGACGCACGCCCGGGCCGGATACCGTCACCACCCGCTCGATCAGCCCGGCGCGTTGCGGCAGCAGCTCGCCCAGCATCGCCAGCGTGCCGACGTTGTTGACCACCACGCCGACATCGGCCGGCAGCTTGCCGGACGGCACTTCGCGTTGCAGCAGCGAGTGGATCAGCATCTTTTCCGCACCCTGCGGGTAGCGGGTCGGCAGCACCCGGCAGCCGATGCTGCGGTCGGCCGGCAACAACGCCTTGATGGCGGCAATCGCCTCGGGCTTGTCGTCCTCCACGCCGATCAGCGCCCGCGACACGCCCACGGCATGCATGGCGTAGCGGATGCCGGCCATGAGCCCGGCAGTGCGCTCGATCATCACCCGATGGTCGGCCGTCAGGAAGGGCTCGCACTCGCAGCCGTTCACCACCAGCGTATCAAGCACGGCCTCCTTGGGCGGACTCATCTTCACGTGGGTCGGAAACGCAGCGCCGCCAAGGCCGACCAGACCGGTGGCCTGCACCGCCGAAGCCAGTTCCACCGGCGACCAGTCCAGCGGATCGCCGGCCGGGGGCAGGGGCTGGCGGCACTGCATGCTGGCCGGATCGGTGCGGATGACGATGCCCGTGGTGCTGGCACCCGACAGGGTGCTGATGAGCCCGATGGACTCCACCGTGCCGCTGACCGGCGCGTGGTGCGGGATCGACACGAAGCCGTCGGCTTCGGCGACCAGCTCGCCACGCTCTACCCGCTGCCCGGTCCGCACGATGGCGCGGGCCGGCTTGCCGATATGCTGGGCAAGCGGCACGGTCACGCGTGCGGGAAAGGGCAGGCGGCGGATCGGCTGGCCCGCCGTGCGGGCCTTGCCGTGGTCATCGTGCATCGGCGCAAAAACTGCGTCGAGGAGCTTCATGGCCTGTCCTTACGCAAAGCGCCTGGCGCGTTCGACCAGTGCGGCCACCCCCGGCTCGGCCGGATTGGCCGGCGTACCCGGATGGATGCAGGCGGCCGGGCATTGCTCGGCTGCGCGCACCAGCTCGGCATAACTGGCTGCCGTCGGGTTCACCACTGTCGCCTTGCCGTCGGCTCCGTAGGCAAAGGCCTTGCCGTTGAGGCGGGTGCAGTCGTCGCAGGCGGTACAGTCGGCCGGATCAATCCACGCCGGCTCGAAGTCCGCTGCCGGACGGGCTGCCGGAGCCGCCGCCGGCATGCCGGCAGGGCTGCCGGCCGTGGCGGCCAGCGGTGCCGCACCTGCGAGCGACAGCAGCGCATCGGAGAGCTGGCGCGCCATGTCCTGGCGGGCTTGGGCCACGGCAGCGTCCAGACTGCCGGTCTGCTCCTGCCCGGACAGGGCACGCAGCTGGCGCCAGAAGCGCAGGCGGTCATCGGCCGAACGCACGATGCTGTCGCTGACGGCCACACGCTCGATGCGGCCGGAGCTGCGCAGCACCTCGATGTACGGCACGCGGCCTTCGCGCTCGGATTCCGGCAGGGCGACCAGATCGGCAAACGGGATCAGCCCGGCCTCGGCATCGGCCGGCTTGAGCGGATGGAAGTGCTTGGCAAAGCGCGTCTCGGTAAAGGCAAAGTCGGCAAAGGTGAACGGCTTTTTCACCCGGACCGGGCGGCCGTTTTCGTCCTGTCCTGCCAGCTCGGTCATCGGCCAGTCGGCGTCCAGCTCCGGGTTGCCTTCCAGATCCAGCGCATCGCCGATCAGCGGGCCGGCATCCGGATTGAAACGGAAGACCGGATAGGCGCGCGATTCCACTGCCAGTCGCGACTGGCGGTCCATGGCGTCGTCCGGCACGCCGTGTTCGGCCGGGCAGACGGCGTAGATGTTGAAGAGCGCCGGGCGCTGGCTGTTGAGGCCGTCGATGAAGCCGCCCAGGAGGTGCGGAATGTGGCTGACGGCCGATTGCAGCACGTAGCTGGTCCGGTGGGCCATGGCGATCAGGCCGATTTCCTTGCGGATTTCCTGCTTGCCGCGGCCGACCTTGCCGTACGGCGACATGTCGGCCACCTGGCCGATAAAGCCCGAGGTACAGGCCTGGCCGCCGGTGTTGGAGTACACCTGCGTATCCAGCACCAGCACCTTGATCGGGGTGCCGGAAGCCAAGGCGCGCGACAGGTTCTGGAAGCCGATGTCGTACATGGCGCCGTCTCCGCCGATCGCCACCACCGGCGGGCACAGCTGCCACTCTTCGTGGCTGAAGTCGTGCCAGCCGAAACGCTGGTAGAAGCGGGCCTTTTCCGGGGTCACGGTTTCGCCGGCCAGCACGTCTTCGGCACGGCGGATGGCGCGGAAGCCTTCGGCCATGCGCACCATGTGGCCTTCAAACAGGCCCAGTGCCATCGACGGGCTGTCCTGGAAGAGATGCGACGACCACGGGAACGGGTAGGGGTTGTACGGCCACGACGAAGCCCAGACCGACGTGCAGCCGGTCGAGTTGACCGCACCCATGGTGGCGCGACCGTTGCCGGACGGGCCGGATTCGTAGCGCCAGACCAGATCGCGCAGGCTGGCCAGCAGCTGGCCCATTTCCTTCAGCCAGGTCCGGTCGACCAGCGTGGTTTCATGGCCGCTGTCGAGCAGGTCGGCCAGCCGCGACAGCGTCAGGTCGCCATCCGGAACCGCCAGGCTGGCATCGGCCAGCGCGCCGGCATCCGACAGGTCGACTCCGGCCACCAGCTGGTGGCGCACATGGGTTTCCAGGCGGGTGATCAGGTCTTTCAGGCGCTTGACCTGGCGCTCGACGCGCGGTTGCATCAGGGCGCTGACGGTCGAGGTGAACAGGTGGATGGCGGTCTTTTCGCCGCAGCCGAGACAGGCGCCGTCGCCACAGGCCATCGAGCCGTAGTTGCGCTTGTCGAGCAGCAGGGTTTCCAGTGCGCCGATCTTGTTGTCCAGATCGCTGATGCGGGCGAATTCCGGCGGCGTGTTGGGCAGGTCGCGCCACAGGTTCCAGTGCTCGCGCATGCGGGCAATGGCGATGTCGTCCTGCGGCTGGGCCGACAGTGCGCCGTCCTTGCACACGTTGATGCAGGCCATGCAGCCCTTGCAGGTGGCCGGATTCAGCGTCAGGGCAAACAGGCCGCCGCTGCCCGGATTCTGCTTTTCGCGCACCTTCCAGTACGGCGCGGTGATGGCAAAGTCGAAGTTGCCCAGCTCGGTGCGCAGCAGTTCCAGTTCGCGCTCAAGGCCCGGACGCGAGTCGCTGGCCGGCATGTCGGCCAGGAGCTGCGCGATGGCGCTTTCCAGCGCCGTGCCGATGTGCGTGTCGCAGCCGCCCTTGTCACAGGCATCGTGCAGCAGCGTTTCCAGCTTGCGGCTGACCCGGCGCAGGTGCACGGTCGGCGTGCCACCGGTTTCGATGCGGCGGACCAGGGTGGCCAGCAGGTCACCCGGCTTCACCACCAGACCGGGCAGGGCCGAGTCCGGGCAGACGGTGTAGCACTTGCCGCAGGCCGTGCATTTTTCCGGCTGCCAGTGCGGGTATTCAAAGCGGATCTGCGTCATGTCGCGCATCAGGCCGGTGACCGGCGGCAGCAGCGACAGGGCCTGGAACGGATCGGCCGGGCGGTCCGAGCCGCAGCCGGCGGTGTAGTAGGCGCCGGTACGCTGCCAGAAGCGGTGGATGTCGCCCAGGGCCGGCTCGGCAGCCGGGCGGGCGGCGAGCATGGCCGGGGCGTTGGGCAGCGCGCGCGGCGAGCCGGCGCTGTGCAGCGGCATGTCGGTGATCTCGCGGGTTTCGTCAAAGCCGCGACGCACCACGCGCAGGTTGTCGGTCACCACCCGCTCGCCCTTGGCGCCGAACTTGTGGCGCAGCTGCTCTTCGATGGCGCTGAACAGGCGGGTTTCATCAAGGCTGGCGCGGGCCATCAGCGGCGAGGCGGCAAAGAAGGCACCCTGGAAGGCATTGCCCTGCATGCGCAGTTGCAGTTCCGGGTTGCTGGCTTCGTCGCGGGCGATCGAGAAGCCGTCGAGGAAGAACACGCGGATGCCGCGGTCGACGATTTCGCGCTGCCGCAGGGCCGGAATGCTGGCCCACACGGCGTCCGGATCGTTGCCGCTGGCTTGCAGGATGAACACGCCGCCGGGCTTGAGGCCGTCCAGCGGGTTGGAGTGGCTGAACACGTTGGGGTCGGGCGACATCACCACGTCAACGTAGCGGTATTCGCAGTTGAGGCGGATCGGTTCGGGAGCGGCCGCCAGATAGTAGGTGGTCGGCTGGCCCTTTTTCTCCGAGCCGTATTTCGGGTTGGCGCGGATTTCCCAGTCCAGCAGCTCGAACAGCGTCATGGCAAGGTTCTTGCCGGTGGTGATGGCACCCCAGCCGCCGATCGAGTGCATGCGGATGGTGAGCGCGCCCTGCGGCATCAGGTCGGGATTGACCGAGCCCTTGACCGCCAGTTCGCGCACCTGCGGGTAGGCTTGCAGCAGGCTGTCGTTGCTGGCTTCTTCGATAGGCGACTGCGGATCGCTGACAAAGTCGATGCCCAGGTAGAAAAAGCGGTGCTGGCTGCCTTCGGGCAGCATGTTTTCGATGGCACCGATCAGGCATTCCGGTTGCAGGTCGCGCGAGCCGAGGCCGTAGACGCCGGAGTACAGGTCCGGTGCCTCGGTGGCGGCGATGGCGGCGTAGCCGGGGTAGGGCAGCGACTTGCCGCGCTGGGTGCGGCCGTTCTCGAGGCATTTGCCGAGCGTGGCGCGCACTTCGCGCATCAGCGGCAGGTCTTCGGCCAGCGGCTGGTCGGTACGTTCCAGCACGGCCACGCCCTTGCGGCCCTTGATGACTTCACCGAGCAGGTCGCCGGCAAACGGCCGGTACAGGGTGATGCCGACCACGCCCACCCGCAGCTTGCGCTCGGCCCGCAGCCAGTCGGCCACGGCCTGGGCTTCGACGATCATCGAGCCCATGCCGACGATCAGGTAGTCGGCGTCGTCGCAGCGATACCGCGAAATGCGTTCGTAGTGGCGGCCGGTCAGCTTGCCGTATTCATGCATGGCCTGGTCGGCCAGTCCGGCGACGTGGGCGTAGAAGTACGGGCGCTGTGCAGCCATGGTCTGCATGAAAGCGTCCTGGTTCTGCACGCCGCCCGACATCAGCGGCAGGTCAACGTCCCACAGGGCCGGCACGCGGCGGCGGGTGGGGCCGAACAGCAGGCGCTGGGCCGGGGTCGGGCTGTCGATCAGGTCTTCCGGACGGCCGAGGTATTCGGCAATCAGCTCGCGCTCGGGCTTGCGGATCGGTTCCAGCAAGTGGGTGGTCAGGAAGCCGTCCTGCGCCACCACGGCCGGTGTCAGGGCCAGCTCGGCGGTGCGGCGGCCGATCAGGTTGAGGTCGGCGGCTTCCTGGGCATTGGTGGCAAACAGCTGGAAAAAGCCGGTGTCGTCGACGCAGTGGAAGTCGTCGTGGGCGCAGTGTACGTTGAGCGAGGCGTGGGTGATGGCGCGGCAGCCCATGTTCAGCACGTAGGGCAGGCGCTTGCCGGCGGCGGCGTACAGCGACTCGTGCATGAAGGCGATGCCCTGCGACGACGAGAAGTTGGTGGCGCGCAGGCCGGTCATCGACAGGCCGGCGGTGACGGCGGCGGCGGCGTGTTCGGATTCCGGCTCGACAAAGATCAGCGGCCGGTCGGACACGTTGACGTGACCGTTGGCGGCCTGCTCGGCCCAGTATTCGCCCATCTGCGTCGACGGCGTGATCGGGTAGGCGCCGGCCGCATCGGAAGCCTCGCGCTCGCACAGGATCACGGCGGTATTGCCGTCAACTGCCATGCGCTCGCCAGGATATCGGTAGCGGGTTTCTTCAGCCGCCTTTTTGCCATTGATGCCAAACATGATGAAACCTCTCGGATTGGGTGATTGGATATGGAGCTTCGGTCCGGAGCCGGCCTGTGGGCTGCTCCGGACCGGAATACGGATCAGGCGGCACGGGCCGGATCGACCGGCAGGGCTTCGCGGCGACGGATCGGGCAGGCGGCGGTGCCGCGTTCGGCCATCGTGGGTGTGGCCAGCCAGACAATGGCGCCGGTCGGACAACGGCTGATGGCGTCGCGGCGGGCCTGGCGCTGGTCGGCGGCAATGACGGCCAGCCCGTCTTCCAGCCGGATCAGGCCCGGTGCGGCATCGGCCACGCAGCGCCCGCAGGCGGTACAGGCGACTTCGCAGACGTCGGTGGCGGTGTTGCTGGAAATGCGGTTGCGGCAGGCGACCCACAGGCGGTGGTCCAGCGGCTCGAGGGTGATCAGGGCGCGCGGACAGGCGTCGACACAGTCGCCGCAGGCGGTGCAGCGCTCGGGGTCGATGACCGGCAGGCCGTGGGCATCAAGGCTGATGGCATCAAAGCGGCAACGCAGCTTGCAGTCTCCGAGCCCCAGGCAGCCCCAGCTACAGGCCTTGTTGCCGCCGGACACCATTTGTGCAGCGCGACAACTGGGCAGGCCTTCGTAATGGGCGCGCTGGCGGGCGACGTGGCTGCCGCCGGCACAGGCCAGTCGTGCGACCTTGCGCACGCGGGTGCCGATGGCGGTGCCCAGCAGGGCGGCGATGCGTGTCAGTGCGTCTGTGGTGGCGGCATTGCAGCTGGTGATGTCGGCGCGGCCGGCCAGCAGCTCGCGGGCGAACTGGCCGCAGCCGGGTACGCCGCAGCCGCCGCAGTTGGCTTGCGGCAGCAGGTCGCCGATGGCTTCGAGCCGCGGGTCTTCTTCAACGCTGAGCCAGCGGTTGGCCAGTGCCAGCAGGGCGGCAAGCGTGCCGCACAGGATGGCCATGGCCAGTGCGGCGGTACTGATGTGGGACAGGATTTCCATGGTCGTAATCGTCGTCTGGCCAGTTGGCCGAGCGGGGGTGAGCCGGTCGGAATGTCAAGATTTACGACGTAAGACTGCGAGGGGAGACCTGTCCCGGTCAAGCAGTTGCTTGGCTAAATTGGACTGCTTTTTGATGATTTGCAGAATAGCGGATAACTATGACGCAATTTCGATAAATTCTTATTTTCTGAGGTTCATTTATGACTTTATCGAGCGCTTTTACTGATAAAAATCCGAATCTTTACGTCCGCAATGCAACATGCTTGATCAATCTCTTGAATGACTATGGAATTTCGTTAAAAACAAGAGAGCCGGGCTATTGTCCGGCTCTATCGGTTTTTGACTGCTGATGTTCAGATCACCAGGTACGACGAGTGTGTCAGGCTGCTTCGGAATGTGGCAAGAAATTCGCCACGTTCCTGGTCGGCCAGATCGGCGGCGGCAATCTTGTCGTGATAGCGGCGCATCAGTTCTTCCGGTTGCAGGTGCACGTAGCGCAGCATGTCTTCGATGGTGTCGTGTTCTTCCACCCCGCTCCAGGTCACACGGCCCTGGTCATCCACGTAAACGTTGACGCTGTCGGTGTCACCAAAGAGGTTGTGCATGTCACCCAGGATTTCCTGGTAGGCGCCGACCAGGAACACGCCCAGCAGGTATTCCTGGCCCGGCATTACGTCATGCACGGCCATGGTCGATTCGATCGACTGCTGGTCGACGTACTGCGTGACCTTGCCGTCCGAATCGCAGGTCAGGTCCTGCAACACGGCACGGCGCACCGGTTGTTCGTCGAGGCGGTGGATCGGGGCGATCGGCAGCAGCTGGTCGATGGCCCAGGTATCCGGCAGTGACTGGAAGACCGAGAAGTTGCAGAAATACTTGTCGGCCAGCTTGTCACCCAGTTCGTCAAACACTTGCCGGTGACTGCGCTGCAGGGTGTTGAGCGCACCATGGATGCGCCGGCACAGGGCGGCATAGCACTGCTCGGCGAATGCCTTGTCACGCAGGCTGACCCGGCCGTCGGTGTAAAGGTCGGACACGGTGGCTACGTACTGGCCGGCACGGAAATAGGTTTCGGTGGCGGTGACGATGTCGGTGCTGGTCGCCAGCTCGTAGAGCTTGTGGATGGCGGTGGGCAGCTCGTCCGGATCGCCCAGGGCGTCGAATTCGGCCTGCGACGGTGTCGCGTCATTGGTTTTCTCGACGTCGGTGACGTTCATGATCAGCACCGCATGGTGAGCGGTCAGGGCCCGGCCGGATTCGCTCATGACATGCGGGCAGGTCAGGCCGTGCTCGTCGCAGAACTCGCGGGTCATCGACACGATGGTTTCGGCGTATTCGCCGATGGTGTAGTTGACCGAACTGTCGTTGCGCGAGTGGGTGCCGTCGTAGTCCACGCCGAGGCCGCCGCCGACGTCGAGGTGATCCAGCGGCAGGCCGAGGCGGCACAGCTCGCCGAAGTAGCGCAGCGCCTCGCGGAAACCGGCCCGGTAGTCGCTGATGTTGGTGATCTGCGAACCCATGTGGAAATGCAGCAGGCGCACGGCGTCCTGCATGCCGGCATCGATGAACTGTCGGCTGACCGACAGCAGCTGGGCGGCCGACAGGCCGAACTTGCCCTTTTCGCCGCCCGAATCGGCCCACTTGCCGGCCACGTGCGACGTCAGGCGTACGCGCAGGCCGACATTGGGCATGATGCCGAGCCGGCGGGCTTCGTCGATGACGTACTGCACTTCGGCTTCTTTCTCGATCACGATGAAGATTTCGTGGCCGAGCTTCTGGCCGATCAGCGCCAGCCGGATGAATTCGCGGTCCTTGTAGCCGTTGCAGGTGATCTTGCAGCCCGGTCGCGCCAGTGCCAGCACGGCCATCAGTTCCGGCTTGGAGCCGGCCTCCAGGCCGATGGGCAGGCTGGTGTCGGCAATGATGGCCTTGATGACGGCTTCTTGCTGGTTGACCTTGACCGGATACAGCAGGGTGTAGCCTTGCGGGTATTCCCAGGCCTCGCGGGCAGCGTCAAAACCTTCGATGATGCGGCGGGCGCGCTGTTGCAGGATGTCTGGGAAACGCACCAGCAAGGGCAGTTCCAGTCCGCTGGCTGCCAGCTTGCGCGTGAGTGCGTAAAGGTCGATCTCCGATCCGTGGCGGCCTTTCGGGCGTACCACCACATTGCCGTTGTCGCCGGCGTCGAAGAAATGACCACCCCAGTGCCGGATACCGTAGAGGTTCCGGCTGTCATTGACAGTCCAAGCCATGAACGTTGTCCTTTAAAGCTCGTGCAGGTTGTCGTGGCTGCACAAAGTTAAAAAACCCCGTCCTCCGTTTCACGGCTTGCGGCCGAATAGCGCCTAGAGAGTCTCAAGCGGCTGTTGCCGCCTGTCGGGAACGCGGTGGACTGTCGGGCCACCGTGTCCTCCCAGAATCGCGTGAGCCGCGACTCTTTTGTTGCGGGGACGTTCGGAAAGCCGCGCATTCTAGCAACATTGTTTTTTCGTCGCGGTAAAAATTTGCCCCTGCTGCGACACACGCAAACCGGCATGCCAATGGTCTTGGTGGCCGGGGGCTGTTCGTGGCTGGCAAGTGGATGATTCACAAACTGAAACCGGAGCCGGAACCTGCCGGTTTTTGCATGGCGGTTGGCAGGAGGAAAACGACAAAAGGCATCACCTTCCGGTGATGCCCTGGCTTCAGCAAGCAGCTGTTCAGCCGGCAGCTACCGGCTCGATCAGGATTTCCACCCGGCGGTTAAGCTGGCGCCCGGCTTCGCTGGCATTGCTGGCCCGAGGCTGGCTGGCTCCCATGCCGTAGGCCGACAGGCGCTGCGGATGGACGTTGCGGGACAGCAGGGCATTTTGCACGGCGGCCGCACGGTTTTGCGACAGCGGGACATTGATGCGGTCGTTGCCGGTCGAATCAGTATGGCCGGTGATGTCGAGCGTGGTCTTGCCGTACTGGTTGACGATGCGCGAAATGGTGTTGATGGTCGGCATGAAACCCGGCTTCAAGCTGGCCGAACTGGTATCAAACGCCGTCTGGCTGGTCATGGTCACCAGGATCGAATTGTCCGCACGCTTGACCACGAAAATCTGTCCGTCGCGGATCTGGGTCGCCAGCTGGCGCTGGAAGTCGCGGGCCTGGCGGTCCATGTACTGACCAATGCCGGCACCGGCCAGCCCGCCACCGATGGCGCCGATCAGTGCGCCTTTCGAGCGGTCTTTCTTGCTCGACACGGCCGCGCCGATGGCCGCACCGCCGAGGGTGCCGAGGATGGCGCCGATTTCGGTGTTGTTAAGGTCCCGCTTTTGCCCCAAATCGTTGGTGGCACAACCACTGACAGCCAGTGCAACGGCACAGGCAGCAACCAGCGAGGTCTTGAACTGCATAGATGATTCCTTTTGATACGACACAAAGGCACCTCCCGGAACGACCGGGACGTGCGGACAACAGGACTGACGGAGATATCAGGCGAACAGGTGTGCCAGCGCCGCGCCGGGATCGGCTTCTCGCATGAAGGCTTCACCGACCAGGAAGCTGTTGACGCCGGCTTCGCGCATGCGGATCACGTCGCCAGGCGTGCTGATGCCCGATTCGGTGATGGCCATGCGCCTTTCGGCCTGGATGACCGGCAACAGGGACAGCGTGGTATCGAGGCTGACGTCAAAGGTGCGCAGGTTGCGGTTGTTGACGCCGATCAGCGGCGAAGCCATCCGCAGGGCGCGGTCCAGTTCGGCAGCGTCATGGGTTTCCACCAGTACGGCCATGCCGAGCTCGCGGGCGATGGCTTCAAAGTCGGCCAGCCGGGCGTCATCCAGTGCCGCCACGATCAGCAGGATGCAGTCCGCTCCCATGGCACGCGCTTCGAACACCTGGTATTCGTCCACCAGGAAATCCTTGCGCAGGACCGGCAGGTCGCAAGCATCGCGGGCCGCTACCAGATAATCGGCCGCTCCCTGGAAATACCGGACGTCCGTCAGGACCGACAGGCAGGCTGCACCATGGCCGGCGTAGCTTTCGGCAATGGCGGCCGGCTGGAAATCCGGGCGGATGATGCCCTTGGACGGACTGGCTTTCTTGATTTCGGCGATCACGCCAGCCCGTCCGACCGACTGGCAGCGGGTCAGGGCACCGGCAAAATCACGGATGTCGCGACGGGTTTCGGCATCATTGCGCAGGCTGGCCAGCGGACGGGCCTTGCGGGCGGCGGCCACTTCTTCGGTTTTGGTGGCGAGGATTTTTTCGAGTATGTCGGACATGGTGGCGGCAACGGGGCGGTTCAGTGCGGATCGGGGCGGGAATGCGCGGCAAAAAACGCCAGAAGCCGCGCAGGCAACCAGTCGATGTTACCCGGAAAGGGTCCGCTGATGAAACCGACATGGCCGCCGCCATCCGGAAACTCCCGCGTGACCTGGCGGCTGACTTCCTGCTGGCGGGGCAGGGCCTGCTGGGGCAGGAAGGGATCATTGCGGGCGTTGAGCAGCAGGGTCGGACAGGCAATGTCGCGCAGCCAGGGTTTGCAGCTGGCACGGGTCCAGTAATCGCGGGCACCGGCAAATCCGTGCAGGGGAGCCGTGACGGTATCGTCGAATTCGCCGAAAGTCCGGCTGGCTTCCATGCGGTCGCGGTCGAACAGGCCCGGATGGCGAGCAAGGGTGGCCCGGCTGGCGGCCTTGAGTGTCTTGAGGAACATGCCGGTGTAGATCAGCCGTGACAGTCCGCGGTCGAGGTTTTCGCTGGCTGCCACCATGTCGACCGGCACGCTGATGCCGGCGGCGGCTTTGACCACGGCCCGGTCACCGGCCTCGCCAAGGTGCTTGAGCAGCATGTTGCCGCCCAGGCTGACTCCGGCGGCGTACAGGGTCCGGTAGCGGCCGGCCAGCGTCTCGAGAATCCAGGCCACCTCGGCCGAGTCACCGGCGTGATAGGCGCGCGGCAGCGGGTTGTCCATGCCGCCACAGCCGCGAAAATGCGGTACGACGCCATGCCAGCCGCACTGCCGGAGGGCCTGCATCAGGGCGATGGCGTAATGGCTGTGGCTGGAGCCTTCCAGTCCGTGAAACAGCACCACCAGTGGTGCATCCGGCTGCGGAGCATCGATGAAATCCAGCGCGATGATGCCGCCGTCCGGCGTCGGCCAGCACTCCCGCCGGTAGGCGGGAGGAGTCCGGCGGAACAGGAGTGCCGGCCAAATGGTTTGGCTGTGCCCTTCGGGCAGCCAGCGCGGCGGACGGTAGGCAGAGGGTGCGGGCATGACGGGATCAGGCCGCCGGGCGCTGTGCGCTTTTCGGGCGGAAAGCCCGCACGATGTCGTCGCGGGTTTCGAGGTAAGGGCCGCCGATCAGGTCGATGCAATAGGGTACGGCGGCAAAGATGCCGGGGACGGCTGCGCGTTCGGCCGAGGCCTTGAGTCCGGTCAGCGTTTCGGCAATCGCCTTGGGCTGGCCCGGCAGGTTGAGGATCAGGCAGCGGCCGCGGATGACGCCGACCTGGCGCGACAGGATGGCTGTCGGCACGAAGGCGAGGCTGATCTGGCGCATCTGCTCGCCAAAGCCCGGCATCAGCCGGTCGGCCACCGCGAGGGTGGCGTCCGGTGTGACATCGCGCGGTGCCGGTCCGGTGCCGCCGGTGGTCAGCACCAGGTCGCAGCCCGTGTCGTCGACCAGCCCGGTCAGCGTGGCCTCGATCAGTGGCTGTTCGTCGGGAATCAGCCGCTCAACGAACTCGACCGGGTTGAGAAGGGCGGAGGACAGCCATTCGCGCAGGGCCGGCAGGCCACGGTCTTCGTATGTGCCCTGGCTGGCACGATCGCTGACCGACACGATGCCGATCCGGACCGGATCATGCTTGCTGGTCATCTTCCGGCTCCTGCTTGTAGTTGACCAGCGGCGGTTCGGGGTACAGGGATTTCAGGAACTGGAACAGCTCGCGATAGGCCTTGAGCGGTTTCTGCTCGGTCTGTTCCTTGCGGGCGTTGCGGATCAGGGTCCGCAGTTGCTGGACATCGCAGCCCGGATTGGCGGCAACCAGTACCGGCAACACGCTGTCGTCGCTCAACAGCCGGTCACGCTGGCGCTCAAGGCTGTGCAGCCAGGCGCTGTGCCGGTCGTTTTCACCGCGCAGGGCGGCAAGCTGGGCCTGGATCGGCTCCGGATCGACGCTGCGCATGATCCTGCCGATGTACTGTCGCTGGCGACGGATGGCACCGTGGGCGGTCAGGCGCTTGCATTCGAGCACGGCTGCACGCAGGTCGTCAGGCAGGGTGAGTTTTTTCAGGGTGTCTTTGGACAGTTCGGTCAGCTCTTGGCCCATGTCCTGCAGGGCATCCATGTCGCGCTTGCGCTGCGATTTGGAGGGCAGGTCGTCAAAATCGTCTGGGGTCGTCTGGGTATTCATCTGGGCGCGGGCTCCGTGGCGCTAAAACGGCAACGCCGGCAGGGCCGGCGGGTAATGAAACGGATTCTAGCAGAGCGGGCTGCTTTACGGGCTGACCCGGCATTCCAGTCCCAGCTCGTCGCGTACGCGGGCGGCCAGCGTCTTGAGCCACAGGGGCTCGGCCGGACTGAGGCGGCCAGCCTCCGGCTGCTGTGACGGCCGGGCGACGGTGTACAGCAGTACACCTTTCAGCAGCGGGGAAAGTGGCTGCACGAGTTCCAGCCAGGCGGCGATTTCGTGTTCGGGCGGGTAGGCGTCATCAAGCCGGAAAAAGCAGCTTTGCAACCAGGTCGGGCACAGCGTGGCCGCCCGTGCCAGGTCGCGCTGGACGAGGGCGGGCGGGCGCCGGCTGTCGTTGACTGCTCGCATGCCGGCAGTGCTGCCGCGATCGAGCTTGAACCAGACTTCACCGCCCAGCAGGGCCAGCTTTTCCAGCGCCAGCCGGGTGGAGCTGCGGCCAAGCTGGCTGCCGTTGGTGATCAGCACGGTCTTGACGCTGGTTCCCAGGCTGAATTGCTGGCGCGCGCGGCCGATCAGGTCGATGACATCGGGCAGGTGCGGGCTGAGGGTGGGTTCGCCGTCACCGGACAGCGAGATGTCCTTGAGGATGCGTTGTTCAGGGTCGGCGATGCGGTCGTTCAGGAGGTTGCCGCGCAGGATCTGGGCGAGCAGCTGAACGAGCTCGGCCTCGAGTGTCAGCAGGGGGATGTCGGGAGCCTGTGACCGCACCAGACCGGGCACCTGGCAGTAAATGCAGCGCCAGTTGCAGGCCTGGTTGGGGTTGAGGTTGATTCCGACCGAGACACCGCCTGCCCGGCGCGACAGCACGGGATAGACGTATTGGAAGCCGGCAGAATTGCGGCTGTGGTCGTGGGGGGTAAGGGGCGTCGAAGTCATCACGTGCGCAAGAATAACGGCAAACCGCCGCATGGGCGGCGGTTTTGTGACCGGCGTGAACCGGAGGGCCGGACTGCCGGCCAGTACGGCTGAAGGATCAGCGGGATTCTTCGTCCCGGTAACGCAGGAGCATGACCGGTACGTCGGATTTGCGCAGCACGCCTTCGGCCACGCTGCCCATGATCAGGTTCATGAACTCGCCCCAGCCGTGCGTGCCCATGACGATCAGGTCGGCATCCCACTTGTCGGCGTCTTCCACCAGCACTTCGGCGATCTTGTCGCCCCAGCTTTCCAGAAGGGCGGTTTCGCATGTGACGCCCTTTTCGCCCAGCCACTCGATGGCGCCCTTGAGGACGTTTTCGCCGGCTTCCTTGATGTTTTTCTGCAACTCGGTTGCGTCGAGAAACTCGGCTCCACCCCAGCCATACTGTGCCAGATCAATGACATGCACCACTTTCAGGACGGCATCGCTGCCTTTGAGAAACCGCACGGCCTCGTCAAGAGCGCGTTTGGAGGTGCTGCTGTCATCGATCGGGACATAGAGGCGTTTGTACATGATGGCCTTCTCCTCGTGTATCTGTGGATTCGGACCCAGTGTAACCACACGTAACACTGGGTCAGGTTGATTTAGCGCAGATGAATGAATACACTGCGCCGCAATTCGACCCGGCTGGTTTGCCTATGCCTCGCCTGACTATAGAACTTCCCGGCCACCGGGATTTCACCACTCGCGTGACCGTCGCCATCGGCGACATCAACTATGGTGGTCATCTGGGAAACGATGCCGTGCTCCGGCTGGCGCAGGAAGCGCGCATACGTTTTCTGGCGACCTTCAATGCCAGCGAGCTGGACGTCGAAGGGCGGGGCATCATCATGGCCGATGCGGCCGTAATGTACCGAGCCGAAGCCTTTCATGGCAATGAACTTGACATCCATGTTGCCGTGGCCGACCTCAACCGGTCCGGCTGCGATTTTCTCTATCAATTGATCCGCGTATCGGACGGACGGGAAATAGCCCGCGTCAAGACCGGCATCGTCTTTTTCGATTACGCGGCCCGCAAGGTGGCACGCGTGCCCGAAGGGTTTGCCCACCGCTTTGCCTCTGCCGGAATCCAAACCGATGAAAACCTATCTGCCCAATAGCCCGGAGGCCGCAGCCAGCATCCTGTCGATGTTCCTGCTTGGCAACGGAGATGCCTACGATGACGAACTGGACGCATTCGACCGTTTGCGGGTGTATCCCCTGCTCGGGCTGACACGCAAGGCATTTATCGAGGTCTTCAAGACCTATTGCGACAATATCAGTGACGAAGCCGACGAGAGCGGCCATATCCGCCTGATTGACCGCGAGCGGGCCGAGCGGCTGTTTGCAAACGTGACCGACCGCAAAAAACGCATCGTGATCAGCGCCCTGGCTCTGGACCTGTGCAAGGCTGACCAGCAGATCCAGGAGGGTGAAATGGCCCTGCTCAAGCACATGCTGGCCTGCTGGGGGCTGACACTGGCCGACATCGAGTCCGAGTTCGTCCGCCCCTGATCGTTCTTCCCCGGTTTTTCCGACCCGCCGGCCTGCCGTCCGCGGGTCTTTTTGCGAGCTGTCGTCATGTCCCAACCCCGTTTTACCGGCACCCGTGATTACATCGCCGACGAAGACCTGCTGACCGCAGTCAATGCCGCCATTACGCTGGAGCGGCCTCTGCTGATCAAGGGTGAGCCGGGAACCGGCAAGACCCGCCTGGCCGAGGAAGTTGCGCAGGCCCTTGGCCGCGAACTGATCGTCTGGCCGGTGAAATCCACCACCAAGGCCCAGCACGGCCTGTATGAATACGATGCGGTGTCCCGTCTGCGCGATGCCCAGCTCGGCGAACCGCGCGCCAGTGACATCGGGTCCTACATCGTGCGCGGACGCCTGTGGGAAGCCTTCGAGGCCGCTACGGCTCCCGTGCTGCTGATCGATGAAATCGACAAGGCCGACATCGAGTTTCCCAACGACCTCTTGCGTGAACTCGACCAGATGGAGTTTTTCGTGCACGAGACCAAAACCCTGGTCAAGGCACGGCAGCGGCCAATCATCATCATTACGTCCAACAACGAAAAAGAACTGCCGGACGCCTTCTTGCGGCGCTGCTTTTTCCACTACATCCGCTTCCCCGACCGGGCAACGCTGGCGCAGATTGTCAATGCACACTATCCGGACCTGCGTGAAACCCTGCTGGCCGAAGCGCTGGAAGTGTTCCTCGGCCTGCGCGAAGCGCCTGGCCTGCGCAAGAAACCGTCCACCTCCGAGCTTCTGGACTGGATGCGCCTGCTGGATGCGGCCGGCATTGCGCCCGAAACCCTGTCTGTCAGTGCGCGCCAGGGAGAATTGCCGCCGTTTGCCGGTGCCTTGCTGAAAAACGAGCAGGACCTCGGCCTCGTGGCCCGTGTACTGGCCATGGTGCGGCGCTGAACGCCAGAACCTTTTCTTCTGCCGGTTGTCCATTGAGCAGGCAGCAACGATACCGTTGCTGCTTTCCGCCCATCGCACGGCAAGGGGAGGGCGGACGGGATCGCTACACTCAGCTTGTACAGCAGCCATGTTGTGCAGGCCGGAGGTGGCATGGGCATGAACGATCGGGAAGTTGACCTGTTGCTGGTGGAGCGCGCCCGCGCAGGCGATGCACGGGCATTCGATCTCCTGGTGATCAAGTACCGGCGCAAGCTGGCACGGCTGCTGGCGCGCATCGTGCGCGACCCCGGCATGGCAGAAGACGTCCTGCAGGAAACTTTCATCAAGGCATTCAGGGCCTTGCCGCAGTTTCGTGGCGACAGTGCGTTTTATACCTGGCTGTACCGCATCGGCATCAACACCGCCAGAAACCAGCTGGGTGAAGAACGGCACCGTCCGCTCCTGATGACCGAGCTGGAAACCGGGGATGAAGAAAACGGCCGGAATGTGCAGGAGCGCCCTGACGATGACACGCCGGAAACCGAGCTGCTGTCGCGTGAAATCATCGAGGCGGTCAACCGGGCCATGGATGCCCTTCAGGATGACCTGCGCCAGGCGATTGCGCTGCGCGAACTCGAAGGCCTGTCATACGAGGAGATCGCCCGCCGCATGAATTGCCCGATCGGAACGGTCCGCTCACGGATATTTCGCGCGCGCGAAGCCATTGCGGCAGAATTGCGCCCCTTGCTCGATACACCGGAGAACAAGCGGTGGTAGCAATGGAATGCCAGGCCGCCATGCGGCTGTCTGCGTGGATGGACGAGGAGTTGCCGGTGGACGAGGCCTGCCGGCTCGGTTGTCGCGATGGTGACTTGCCCGGGCTGGCCCGGTCGTGGGACACATGGCAGATCATCGGTCAGGCCTTGCGCCAGGGGGGCGCACCATCCGGTTCCCGGCCGGAGGAGGATTCGTCGCGCCTTGCGTGACGTCCGGGCGGCGCTTGCCGATAATGGCGGCCTTGTTGTTGCGGGATGCATTCCCTGCGGGTTGGCCATGATCGAAACCGAAGCCCGAGTCCTGTCACTGGACGGAGAGAGCCACGCCTGGGTTGAAACCCGGCCGCACGGCAGTTGTGCCTTGTGCGAAGGCGGAGGCGGCTGCAAGTCCGTCGCCATTTCCCGTCTGTTTGCTACCGGCCAGCAGCGTTACCGCGTGGCGAATCCGGTCGGCGCGGCTGCCGGCGACTGGGTCATCGTGGCGGTTCACGAACAGGTGCTGCTGAAAAGCGCGCTGGCGATGTACCTGCTGCCGGTACTGGCGCTGTTTGCCGGTGCTGTCCTGGGCGCGTACTGGAGCGAGCCGGCTTCGGTACTGCTGGGAGGCACGGCTTTTGCTGTCATGCTCTTGATCTTGCGCCGCATGACCGCAAACTATACCCATCGCAGTGATTTTGAACCTGCCATCATCCGGGTAGGCAGTCCGCGCAGCGGGTGCCGCAACCGGACCTGAACCCAGACAACCTGCCGGCCGAATGCCGGCAAGCCGACGGAGAAGCCATGTCGTTCACGTTAAAACAGACCTTCATTGCCAGCTCGCTTGCCCTGAGCCTTGCCCTGTCGGCCAGCCCGTCCGCGCTGGCTGCATCGCAGCCGCCGGGGCTGCCCAATTTTGCCCAGCTGGTCGACAAGGAAGGCCGGGCGGTCGTCAACATTTCCGCCAGGCAGAATGCCCGCACCACGGCGGCCAGTCCCTTGCCGGACCTGGCGCCGGGTGACCCGTTCTTTGAGTTTTTCCGCCGTTTCGCCCCGCCGCAGCAGCAACGTGAAGAAGCCGTGTCGCTCGGATCGGGTTTCATCATTTCGCCGGACGGTTACATCCTGACCAACGCCCATGTGGTGGCGCGAGGCGATGAAATCACCGTCAAGCTCAACGACAAGCGCGAATACAAAGCACGCCTGATCGGCGCCGACGGCCGTACCGACGTGGCCCTGCTGAAGATCGATGCGCACAACCTGCCTGCCGTGGAGCTGGGCAACCCGAATACCCTGCGTGTAGGGGAGTGGGTGCTGGCCATCGGTTCGCCGTTCGGTTTTGACAACACGGTCACCTCCGGAATCGTGTCGGCCAAGGGCCGGCAATTGCCGGACGAGAACTACGTACCGTTCATCCAGACCGATGTTGCCGTCAATCCGGGCAACTCCGGTGGCCCGCTTTTCGACATGGACGGCAAGGTCGTCGGCATCAATTCGCAGATTTACAGCCGCTCCGGCGGTTTCATGGGCATCAGCTTTGCCATTCCGATTGACGTGGCGATGCAGGTGGCGGACCAGCTCAAGCAGAACGGCCGCGTCAGCCGCGGACGGCTGGGCGTGCAGATCCAGGACCTGACCAAGGATCTGGCCGCTTCGTTCGGGCTGAAGTCGCCCAGCGGGGCGCTGGTGAACTCGGTCGAGGCCGGAGGGCCTGCTGACAAGGCCGGCATTCGTGCCGGCGACATCGTGCTGGCCGTCAATGGCCAGGCGATCAAGGAAACCAGCGACCTGCCGCGGCTGATCGGGGCCGTCAAACCCGGTCAGGCCACCCGTATCGAAATCTGGCGCAACCAGGCCAGCCGGACGGTGACCGTGGTGCCGGACGAACTGCGGGAGGCCGACGCCCGCTCGGCCCAGCGTGAAGCCCAGCCCAAACAGCCGGCCCGACCGGCACAGCAGCAGATTGCCCCGGTAGGGCTGGTACTGGCGGATGCACCGCCACAGCTCCTTCAACGGCTGGGAATCAGGTTCGGTCTGGTGGTGCAGCGCACCAGCGGGCTGGCGACCCAGGCCGGGCTGCTGCCAGGCGATGTCATTGTCGGAGTCGGTACGGATCCGGTGACGTCGTTCGGCGAGTTCAAGGCCCGCATCGACGCAACCCCGGCCGGTGCTTTCGTGCCGCTGAAGGTGATGCGCGGCAACGCTACCCTGTTCCTGCCGTTGCCGGTTGCCAAATGATGGCTCCGCAGTTCACCCTGTATTACCGGGATTATTGCAGCCTGTGCCATGCCATGCGCGACGCCCTCAAGCCTTATGTGGCCGCAGGGCAGCTGGCGCTGGAGATTGTCGACGTGGATGCCGACGAGGTACTGGTCGCCCGCTTTGACGAGCTGGTGCCGGTGCTGGTCGGTCCTGACGGGCACGAAGTGTGCCACTGGCACTTTGCTCCGGAGCGGCTCGCTGCGTATCTCGCTGAAATCGGGTAAACTCCGCGCGAACTCAGAACTGGAAGGGCGCTTGGGCGCCCTTCTTTATTGTTGACTGGCACATGAAAAACATTCGCAACTTCTCGATCATCGCCCACATCGACCACGGCAAATCCACGCTGGCCGACCGCTTCATCCAGTACTGCGGCGGCCTGGAAATGCGCGAGATGTCCGAACAAGTGCTCGACTCGATGGACATCGAGAAAGAGCGCGGCATCACCATCAAGGCGCAGACGGCCGCCCTCAGCTACAAGGCCCGCGACGGACAGGTCTATCACCTCAACCTGATCGACACTCCGGGGCACGTCGACTTCAGCTACGAAGTCAGCCGTTCACTGTCCGCCTGCGAGGGCGCGCTGCTGGTCGTGGACGCCTCGCAAGGGGTGGAAGCGCAGACCGTGGCCAACTGCTACACCGCCATCGAGCTGGGCGTGGAGGTGGTGCCGGTCCTGAACAAGATCGACCTGCCCGCCGCCGAACCCGAGCGCGTGAGCCAGGAGATCGAGGACATCATCGGCATCGAAGCCATTGATGCCGTACGTGCCTCGGCCAAGAGCGGCATCGGCATCGAGGACATCCTCGAAACCGTGGTGCAGAAAATCCCGGCACCCAAAGGCGACGCCGATGCCCCGCTGAAGGCACTGATCATCGACTCGTGGTTCGACAACTACGTTGGCGTGGTGATGCTGGTGCGTCTGGTGGACGGCGCGGTCAAGCCGAAGGACAAGATCAAGTTCATGGCGACCGGTGCCGAGCACCTGGTCGAGCAGGTGGGCGTGTTCACGCCGAAATCGGTGCAGCGCAGCGAGCTGAAGGCAGGCGAGGTGGGCTTCATCATCGCCGGCATCAAGGAGCTGAAATCGGCCAAGGTCGGTGACACGATCACGCAGGTAGCCCGTCCGGCTGCCGAGGCGCTTCCGGGCTTCAAGGAAGTGCAGTCGCAGGTGTTTGCCGGTCTCTACCCGGTGGAAAGCCACGATTACGACAACCTGCGTGATGCGCTGGAAAAGCTCCAGCTCAACGATGCCTCGCTCAAGTTCGAGCCGGAAGTGTCGCAGGCACTGGGCTTTGGTTTCCGCTGCGGCTTCCTCGGCCTCTTGCACCTCGAAATCGTGCAGGAGCGCCTCGAACGCGAGTTCGACATGGACCTCATCACCACGGCACCGACCGTGGTGTACGAACTGCTGCTGAAGGATGGTACGGTCATCGAGGTGGAAAACCCCTCGAAACTGCCGGACCCGTCCAAGATCGAGGAAATCCGCGAGCCGATCATCACTTCCACCATCCTGGTGCCGCAGGACTACGTCGGTGCCGTGATGACGCTGTGCAACCAGAAGCGCGGCGTGCAGGTCAACATGCAGTACATGGGCCGGCAGGTGATGCTGACCTACGACCTGCCGATGAACGAAGTGGTGATGGACTTCTTTGACAAGCTGAAATCCACCAGCCGTGGCTATGCTTCGCTCGACTACGAATTCAAGTGCTTCCAGGCCTCCGACCTGGTCAAGCTCGACGTGATGGTGAACGGCGAAAAGGTCGATGCGCTGTCGCTGATCGTGCACCGCCAGAATGCCATCTACCGCGGTCGCGAGCTGGTGAGCAAGATGCGCGAACTGATTCCGCGGCAGATGTTCGACATCGCCGTGCAGGCCGCCATCGGCAACAACATCATTGCCCGCGAAACGGTGAAGGCCCTGCGCAAGAACGTGCTGGCCAAGTGCTACGGCGGTGACATCACCCGCAAGAAAAAGCTCCTGGAAAAGCAGAAGGCCGGCAAGCGGCGCATGAAGCAGGTCGGCAACGTGGAAATTCCGCAGGAAGCCTTCCTTGCCATCCTGCAAGTCAGCGACAAGTAATCCCGACCGGCGCCGTGGCGCCGGAGTACGACAGGAACCAGCATGAACCTCTTGTGGATTTTCGTCTTTGTACTGGCCGCCGGCATCGTCATGATCCTGGCTGCCCCCAAACGTCAGCCGGAGGACAAGGATCCGCCGATGCTGACGCAGTGGGGCTACATCGGCGTGCTGGTCGGCGGCTTTGGCATACTGGCGCAGTACATGAGCTTCAGCGCCGTGCTGCTGTCCTTCGTCGTGGTGACGGGCATCGTGGCCGGCATCGACCGCTTCTGGCTGCGCCGCCAGCGGGCAGCTGCCGGCAAGCTGGAACCGGCGCTGGTGGAGTATTCGCGCGGCTTTTTCCCGATCATCTTCGTGGTGTTCCTGCTGCGCTCTTTCCTTGCCGAACCGTTCCAGATTCCCTCGTCCTCGATGCGGCCGGGGCTGGTGGTGGGCGACTTCATCCTCGTCAACAAGTTTGCCTACGGCATCCGCACCCCGATCGTGAACAACGTGCTGGTGCCGGTGGGCCAGGTGGAACGGGGCGATGTGGTGGTGTTCAACTTCCCGCCCAATCCGCAGGTCAACTTCATCAAGCGCATCGTGGGCCTGCCGGGCGACACGGTCGAGTACCGCAACAAGCAGCTGATCGTCAACGGCAAGCCGGTGCAGGACAAGCAGACCGGTACTTACGACTATGTCGAAAACCAGATCGGCTACCTCAAGAGCGACCTTTACCGCGAAAACAACGGCAGCAAGCAGTATGACGTATTGCGTACCGAGCCGACTCCGACCCTGCACCTGTCGCAGGTGGCCCAGTTCCCCGGCCGTGAAAACTGCAGCTTTGATCCGGACGGCTTTGTGTGCAAGGTTCCCGAGGGCCAGTATTTCGCCATGGGTGACAACCGCGACAACAGCCATGACAGCCGCTACTGGGGCTTCGTGCCGGACAACATGCTGGTCGGCAAGGCCTTCATGGTATGGATGAACTTTGGCGACTTCGGACGCATCGGTCACCGTATCCAGTAAAATGACCTTCAGGGCGGCCGGTTCCGGCCGCTTCATGCCCCGCAAGCGGAGCGCGTTTGCGGGGGCTTGTTTTTTCGGGGTGCAGCCAAGGCTGTACCCGAGCATTGTGCCTGAACAGATTCAGGCGCCGGAGTCTCGTCCGTGAGAACGCCACAACCCATCGACCGGCTGATGCAGCACATCGGTCATCTTTTCACCAGTCCAGCCCTGCTTAAAGAGGCGCTGACCCACCGCAGTTACGGTCAGCCCAACAACGAGCGTTTCGAGTTTGTCGGCGACGGCATTCTCAACTACACCATTGCGCGCATGCTGTTTGATGCTTTCCCGGAGCTTTCCGAAGGGCAGCTGTCACGCCTGCGTGCCAATCTCGTCAACCAGGCCACCCTTGCCGAAATCGCCCGTGAACTGACGCTGGGCGACTGCCTGTTCCTCGGTGACGGCGAGCGCAAGAGCGGCGGACATGACCGCCCGTCCATCCTGGCGGATGCCATGGAAGCGATCTTTGCCGCAGTCTGCCTGGATGCCGATTTTGCGGTTGCCGAAAACGTGGTGCGCCGGCTGTACGCCGCCCGGGTGGCCGGCATTGACCTCAACCGTCAGGCCAAGGATGCCAAGACCCGGTTGCAGGAAATGCTCCAGGCCCGGCGCCTGCCGCTGCCGGCGTACCGCATCCTGAACCAGAGCGGTGACGCACACCTGTCGCAGTTCGAGGTGGCCTGCGACATTCCGCAGCTCGGCCTCGCAACCTGCGGAGAGGGCAGCAGCCGCCGTGCCGCCGAACAACTGGCCGCCGAGCGCGCCATTGAAGCCATCGAGGCGCAGGACGCCAAGACCGGCAAACCAAGGAAGTCCGTATGATGCCCGTTACTCCCGCCGATTACCGTTGCGGCTTTGTCGCCATTGTCGGCCGTCCCAATGTCGGCAAGTCGACGCTGATGAACCACCTGATCGGCCAGAAGATCAGCATTACCTCCAAGAAGGCCCAGACCACCCGTCACCGGGTGACCGGCATCGAAACCCGCGAGGATGCCCAGTTCATCTTCGTTGATACGCCAGGCTTCCAGACCCGCCACCGCAATGCGCTGAACGACGTGCTCAACCAGAGCGTGCGTCAGACACTGGCCGATGTGGACTGCGTGCTGATGGTGCTGGAGGCCGGCAAGCTCGGCCCGGCCGACCAGGAAGTGCTGAACCTGCTGCCGAAAAACCGCCCGGTGGTGGCGGTGATCAACAAGTCCGACCGCCTGAAGGACAAGGCCGAGATGGCCGGTTTCCTGGTCAAGGTCAGTGAGGCTTTTGCCTTCGCCGACATCATTCCGGTCTGCGCCAAGCATGGCCAGCGGCTGGATGAACTCCTGAAGCTGGTGCAGCCGCACCTGCCGCAGAGCGTGCCGCTGTATCCGGAAGACATGGTGACCGACAAGAACGAAAAGTTCCTGGCTGCCGAAATCGTCCGCGAAAAGCTGTTCCGCTACCTGGGTGAAGAGCTGCCGTATTCCATGAACGTGGAAACCGAGCTGTTCGAGGTCGAAGGAGCGCTGCGCAAGATTTATGTCACGGTGCTGGTCGACAAGGTCGGCCAGAAATCCATCGTGATCGGCAAGGATGGCGAAAAGCTCAAGCGCATCTCGACCGAGGCCCGGCTCGACATGGAAAAGCTCTTTGACGGCAAGGTGTTCCTCAAGGTGTGGGTCAAGGTCAAGGGTGGCTGGGCAGACGATGTCCGCTTCCTGAAACAGTTCGAGCTCTGACGGCAGGTCCATGTCGCAACCCGGCAAGGTCAAGGGCCAGCAGGCTTTCGTGCTGCACGCCCAGCCCTACAAGGAAACCAGCCTGCTGGTGGAAATGTTCACCCGCGAGCATGGCCGGGTAGGGCTGGTAGCGCGCGGTGCACGCCGCCCGCGGGCCGGCATCCGCGCCTTGCTGCTGCCGTTTTCCCCGCTGGAAGTGGGCTGGTTCGGCAAGAGCGACATCCGCACGCTCTCGGACATCGACTGGCAAGGCGGCTTGCCGCAACTGGCCGGCACGCCACTCGTGACCGGGTTCTATGTCAATGAACTCATCATGAAACTGGTAGCGCGCGATGATCCGCATGAAGGTCTGTTTGACGACTACCGCACGCTGATTGCCCATCTGGCCCGTGGTTCGGTCGCCATCGCACCGGCATTGCGTCGCTTCGAGCTGCAATTGCTGGCAGCCACCGGCTATGCGCCGACGCTGGACCGTGATCTGGCCGGCGAGCCGGTGCGGGCTGACGCTGTCTATGGTTTCGTGCCCGGAGAAGGAGCCCGGCCGGGAGCCGAACGGGGATGCGAGGTCAGCGGCCAGACGTTGCTGGCACTGGACCATGGGGCGCTCGACCAGGCCAGTGCGGCAGTCTTGCGCGAAGCCCGCTTCCTCAATCGCGCCTTGCTGACCCATGCCCTGGCCGGGACCGAGCTGGCTTCCCGTGCCTTGCTCAACGAAGTGGCGGCACTTTCTGACAATTAAGCTGCCCGCGTCTACAATCGCCCCGTTTTCTTTGCTGGACCCACGATCATGATTCTTCTCGGCGTCAACATCGACCACGTTGCCACCCTGCGCAATGCCCGCGGCACACGTTATCCCAGTCCGGTCGAAGCCGCGCTGGTGGCAGAAACCGCCGGAGCCGACCTGATTACCCTGCATCTGCGTGAAGATCGCCGTCATATCAAGGACGATGACCTGGCCGTGATGCGGGCAGCGATCAAGACGCGCATGAACCTGGAAATGGCCCTGACGGATGAAATGCTGGACAACGCCCTGCGCGTGTTGCCTCAGGACGTGTGCATCGTGCCGGAAAAGCGCGAGGAACTGACGACCGAGGGCGGGCTGGACGTGATCCGCTACTTTGACCGGATTGCCGACTTTACCCGGCAGTTGCGGGCCAAAGGCATCCGGGTGTCGCTGTTCATCGACCCGGATGACGAGCAGATCAAGGCGTCGCACGAAACCGGTGCCACAGTGGTCGAACTGCATACCGGGCGCTATGCCGATGCCGAGAGTCACGACATCCGGCAGCGTGAGCTGACGCGCATCCGGCATGCGGCCATTGTCGGGGTCGATCTGGGGCTGGTGGTGAATGCCGGGCATGGCCTGAGCTACCACAACGTACAGCCGGTGGCGGCCATCCGGGAAATCCGCGAGCTCAACATCGGTCATGCCATCGTGGCCCATGCGCTGATGGTCGGCTTTGCTCCGGCAGTACGGGAAATGAAGGCGCTGATGGTCGAGGCGCGTCACAACGCCGCATGATTGTCGGTATCGGAACCGATCTGGCCGAGGTGGCGCGTTTCGAGCAACTGCTGGCGCGCCACGGTCAGCGGGTAGCCAGACGCATGCTGGCTGCCGCAGAACTGGATGAATTTGCCCGGGCGGCTGATCCGGCCCGTTTTCTGGCCAAGCGCTTTGCTGCCAAAGAGGCTTTTGCCAAGGCCGCAGGTACCGGAGTCCGTGCACCTGTGCTGCTGCCCGCCATTGCGGTGACCCACGATGAACTGGGCAAGCCGGCCTTTGCCTGCTCTGCCGTACTGCATGACTGGCTGACCGCACGCGGGGTGCAGCGCATGCATGTTTCCATCAGCGACGAGCGTACGCACTGCCTTGCTTTTGTGGTGTTCGAGGGCTGACTGCGGCGGATGGGTGCTGTGAAGCTTCCCGACCCGGGATTGTCCGTTGCCGAACTGCTGTCCGGTCCGGCGTTTTCAGTTTCATGACAGGAACGATGTCCCCTTGTCAGGGAGGCGGCATTCTGCCGGGTGTTACCGTTGCTGACCAGTTGCCGGAAGACAGACGTGTTGCCTGCAGTCTGACTGATTGGGAATGCCTGGTTCCCGTCTGGAAGCTGTTTCCATTGGTATCCTGACCTGGATGTCGCACTTGCGGATGACTTGATTCGCCAGGCCAGACCTGCGCCGGCTCATAAAAAAAAACGCCTGATTCGCCGGTCTGGCGGATCAGGCGCACGTTGCGCCGCAGTCTTAAACCTGGTACTGGGCGACTTCCTGACGGATCTGGTCGGCCACCCGGGACAGCTCGGTTGCCGTGTCGGCAGTAGAGCGCGCGATCGCGTTGTTGCTTTCCGACATGCGGGCAATGTTTTCCACCTTGACGGCAATCGCGTTGCTGGCCGTGCTTTGTTCCTGGATGGCGTTGGTGATGTCGCCGACCATGTTGACCGACTGGCGCGAGCCGGATTCGATGCGGGCCATGGCCTGGCTGGCTTCTTCGGCACGGGCTACGCCGTTGTTGACCTTTTCGACAGCGGCACTGATACCGGTTACCACCCGCTGTGTCCCTTCGCGCATTTCCATGATGGTGGTGGAAATTTCCTGGGTGGAGGTGGTCGTGCGCTCGGCCAGCTTGCGCACCTCGTCGGCCACTACGGCAAAACCACGGCCCTGTTCTCCGGCGCGGGCTGCCTCAATGGCGGCATTGAGTGCCAGCAGGTTGGTCTGGTCCGCCAGGTCCTTGATGATGGAGATGATGGCGTCAATCTGTTCGCCCTTGTGCTCCAGCTCGCCGATCTGCTCCGACGCCACGCGCACGGTTTCGGCAATGCTGCGGATGTCGCGCACGGTTTCATCGATCACGGACATGCCCTGCTGGGCCAGTGTTCCGGTCGTACTGGAAATCTCGTTGGTATCACCGGCACGTTCGGCCACCTGTCCGATGCTGACGGTCATCTGTTCGATGGTGGAGGCCATGCTGGATGCTGCTTCGCTTTGTTGTCCGGAAGACGTGGAGAGGTCATTGGCGGCATCAACCATGCGCTGGGCTGCGGCGTTGACCGTGGCGACATGGTGACTCATGTCGCGGAAGCTTGTCTGGAGCTTGTCCAGCAGGCTGTTCAGCGCATTGCCGACCGTGGTGATTTCGTCCTTGCCCTGCACTGGCACGCGGCAGGTAAAGTCCAGTTGTCCGGTGACTTGCTGGCAGGTGCCGGACAGGTGCCGGAGCTTGCCGGAGATTTGCCGGTAAATGGCCAGACTCAGCCAGATGCCGAAGATGATCGAAGCCGCAATCAGGCAGATCAGGGCGATCTGGATCTGGTTGTTGACGTTCTCGGCAGTCTTGTCGAATTGCTGCGCAAGCTGGTGATTATAAGCCATATGCTGCTTGAATGACATGGCCAGTTCGTCAATTTGGGCACTTTCCCGGTCAAGCAAGGCGATGGCTTCGGCCTGCTGTCCTTGGTCTGATAGCGCCATGAACTGCTCGCCAAATTTGACATAGCGTTGCAGCAGGGCTTTTTCTTTGTCGAGATAACCCTGATCCTGGGAATTAGTCACTAAGCCTTGGGCTTGGTAGTTATTCAGGTTGGTTTCAGCTTCTTTAATACGCTCTTTAAAACGATCGGCATATTTTGCTTTGGCATCCGGACTGGTTTCCAGAACATGTCTCAACAATGGCGGACGGGCGCGGTGAAATGCTACGGTTGCTTCGGCGAGGGTATCCAAGCTCGGCAAAGTGTCGGCGGTGACCTCCTCCAGCTGATGGTGAATGGTATTCATGGCCCACAAGCCAGCCAGACCGATCACGATCAGTCCGGAAATCAGTAAGGTGGCAAGCAGCCCCAGTCGTTTGGCAATCGTCATATACAGCGGATTCCTGAAAATCGGACATAACAAGGCATGGGTTCATGCACGCCTGCCGCGGTGCGAAGGCAATGCCGGATGGCGTGACGAACATCCTGAGTATGACAAATACCCATGGCACTGCACCATGATAAATGTCATGCACATGCATTGCGCCGGCAGAACCAGTGCCCTTTTTGAGGACAGTCAGGGAATCCTTGTGGGACGGACCAGCAGACCGGCATCCAGTTGTGCCTGACAGAGCGACAGGAAGGCCGTCAGGCCGGCACTGCGATACTTCTGCCGGTGCAGTGCAATATGAAACTGCCGTCGCAACGAGAGGTCCGGGGTTTCCAGTTTGACGAGGCTGCCGCGCCTGAAGGCTTCGCGCAGGGCCAGTGCCGACACGCAGCCGATGCCAAGCCCTGATTCGACTGCCCGCTTGATGGCTTCGGTGTGCTCCAGCTCAAGCAGGATGTTCGGGCGCAATCCCAGGGAGGCAAAAGCCCGGTCGAATGCCTGGCGCGTGCCCGAACCGGGTTCGCGGACAATCCAGGGCTGGGCTGCCAGCATGTCGGCCGTGGTGGGTACGGTGCTGCCGGCCAGCGGATGGTCGGGAGCAACGAAGCATTCCAGCGAATCGCCTCCCCAAGGGAGTGACTCCAGGTCCGGATGATGGAAATGTCCTTCGATCAGCCCGAGGTCCAGCCCGAAATGTGCCACCTGTTCGACAATCGCCGAGGTGTTGGCCACTTCCAGCCGCACCCGGGCACCGGGATGCGTTTGCAGGTAATCACTGACGATGATCGGTGCCAGATAGTTGCCGATGGTCAGGGTGGCACCGATGGCCAGTGGTCCGACAATATGGTTGTGGCGCAGCAGGGCGTCCAGTTCGTGAGCCCGGTCCAGCAGTTCCATGGCCGGCGGCAGCAGGGCGTGGCCGAGATCGTTCAGCCGCAGGCGCTTGCCGGCCCGGTCGAAGAGCTGCACCCCGTAATGGCGTTCAAGTTCGGCCAGTGCGCCGCTGGCGGCTGATTGTGACAGGGCCAGCTCGTCGGCCGCCCGCGACACGTTTTCGTGGCGGGCGATCGAGGTGAACACCTCCAGCTGCTTGAGGGTAAAGCGCATGGCAACAGGACCGGCAGCAAATTACAGCAAGGGATCGGGGCTGGTGATCACGCCGTCTTCGTCGGCGTACAGCCAGTCACCCGGACGGAACGTGGCGCCGTCAAACGTCACGGCTAGCTCGCGCTCGCCCACACCGTTCTTGACCGACTTGAGCGGATGGGTGGCAAGTGCACGCACACCCAGCGGCAGCAGGCCCAGCGCGACGGAATCGCGGATGCAGCCGTAGACCACGATGCCGGCCCAGCCGTTCCTGACTGCCAGTGCACCCAGCTGGTCGCCCACGAGGGCGCAGCGGCGCGAACCACCTCCATCCACGACCAGCACACGGCCTTCACCCGGTTCGGACAGCATTTCACGCACTCTGGAATTGTCCTCGAATACCTTCAGCGTCGCGATCCGGCCGGCAAAACGGGCATGGCCGCCGAATGATGCATAGCCGGGGGCCAGTATCTGCAGGCGGTCACTGAATTCGTCACACAAATCCGCGGTAAGAAAATCCATGCTGCAACTCCCTGAACAAGGTTGGGTGAATGACAAGGGCAAGAGTGTACCGGCAGTCGCCGGGCCGGCCTATTTCAGGCTGAATGCCACACCGTTGCCCGTGGTGCTGTCGCTGGCTGCCACGATGAACAGGCGGGCCGGGTCCAGCGCGGCATTGTCTTCCAGATAACGCTTGACCTCCAGCGCCCGTGCATGGGCGATCTGCGGTACTTCGCGCGGCACGACGGCCTGGTTGGCCAGCAGCAGGGCTTCCATTTCTCCGGTCGGCAGGGTTTTGGCGATGCCGATCAGGTTCCGCGGCTTCTTGAACGAACCATCCTCGTACAGGGACTTGATGATGGCTGCACGCGCCACGGCATCCGGCTGGCTGTCCGGTTCGCCGCCCCGGTCCTGCCAGCGGGCCTGGATCTTGTCTTCCAGACGGGCGCGACGGGCTCCTTCAAGGTCGGCTCGCCCCTGGATTTCCAGCCGCAGCGACGGCTTGTCGGCCAGAATGGCTGCCAGCTGGTCGAGTCTGGCGCGTTCCTCCGGTCCTGGCTGCACATTCACCATGTCAAGGCTCGACAGGCTGGCCGTGTCGCCGCCAAAGGCGTGGGCCAGCAGGTCAAAAGGTGCGGTGACGGCTTTTTGCAGCAGGTTGACGATGACCCGCATGACGATGCCGCCGACGCTGAAGTCCGGATCGGTCAGCGTACCGCTGATCGGCAGGTTGACGTCGATCACGCCGTCACGGTTTTTCAGCAGGTCCACTGCCAGCAAGACCGGCAGGCTGGTGGCATCCGGGCTGTCCACCTTGTCGCCAAAGGTCAGCTGGTCGAGGAACAGGCGGTTTTCTGCCTTGAGCTGCTGCTCGGCCACGCTGTAGTGCATGTCGAGCGACATCTTGCCCTTGGTGATCGGGTAGCCGGCGTACTTGGCGGCGTAGGGAGTCAGGGGCGGCAGGTCCATGCCTTTTACCGTGGCGGTCAGGTCCAGCGCCATCGGCGACACCAGCGGGTTGATGCGGCCCTGTATCACAAGCGGCGCATCGCGGTTGACCCGGCCTTTCAGGTCGACTTCGGCTGTTTTGCCGGTCTGGCTGCTCAGCCGGCCGATTTCGCCGCCCAGACCGGTGATGTTGGCCCTCAGGTTCGGCCGGACAAAATTGTCGGTCCAGTTGACGCTGCCCTGTTGCAGGCGGATGTTGCCGATGCTCAGGTCCAGCGGCACCGCAGAAGCGGTGGCTGCTGCCGGCAAGACCGTCGGTGCCGCCGGGGCATCGGCCGGCGTACCGGACGCTCCGGTCATGTCGTCGCGCAGTTCGCGAACGTTGAGCTGGGCATTCTGGTTCAGGACTGCCTGCACAAAAAACTGCTGCCAGTCGATCTGGCCGACATGCAGCTTGTGGGTGCCGGCCTGCCAGTCAAGGTCGATGCCGTTGAAGCCCAGCTGTTTCCAGCGCGCCAGTTCGGTACCGGTATTGATTTCGTCACGGATGCGCACGTCGCGCAGGGCTGCCTGTCCGCGATAAGCCAGGCTGGGCTGTCCGGGGTCGCGCCAGCCGACGGCCAGCTCCCCGCGCGCATCCAGTCCGGCACGGGCGATGTTGACGCGGATGTGCGAAGTCGGCGGCACCAGCAGCGGCACAAGGTCAACGCGGCTGGCATTCAGTTGCAGCTTGAGCGCGCTTTGCGCCAGGTTCAGCTGCCCCCGGGCATTGACGCGTCCCTGACGGTTGATGCGGGTTTCCAGGTCCAGCGGCATGGCGGCCGGCCGGGCGCTGTCAAAGCCGCGCAGGCGGGCGGACAGCTCGCTTAGGTCCAGTTTTACCGGCCGGCGTTCACGCACGCTGCTCCAGTGCAGCTGCCCTTGTTCAACCTGGGCCTGGCCAACCTGGATGCGCCAGTCCGGCGTTTTCTTGCTGCGCGCAGCCGCAGCCCGCGCTGGCGGATTCCTGACCCAGCTGGCGAAGTTGTCCTGCTGGCGCAGGCGGCGCAGGTTGATGTCAGGCTGGTTGATGCTCAGGGATTCCAGCGACAGGCGGCGGGTCTGGCTGTCCAGCCTGATGCCGGTGGCTTCGATCACGTCTGCCTGGATGGCCGGCTGCGTGCCGCCCGGCTCGTCCAGTGCCAGCTCGCGCAGCGTCAGCTGTCCTTCCTGTACGGCATAGCGCAATTCATCCTGCGGGGCACCAAGGGTCAGCTGCCCGCTGCTGCTCAGGCGCAGCGATGCCGGACGCAGGCTGGTGTAGGAGGCCAGCAACGGGTCGAGATAAGGACGCCAGCGCGCCACGTCGAGTGCATCGATCTGGTAATCGCCGGTCAGCGTGCGCCCGGCCGGATCGATCTGGGCACTGAGCGTGGCACTTTCCGCATTGGGACTGCTGATGCGCAGGCGTGCCGAAACCGGGGTCTGCATGCGCTGGTCCAGCCGGGCCAGATCCAGCGAAATGTCGTTGAGCTCGCTGGCAAAGGGCTTGGGCAGGGCCGCATCGCGCATGAAGAGTTCGCCCCGGCGCAAGCGGACGGTGTCAATGGCCCACTGCCAGCCCGGCGCGCTGCCGGCGGGCGGTTTTTCGTTGCCCGGACGGGCTGGCGGCACCAGCTTGAGCCAGTTGAAGCGGTTGTCTGCCGCGCGGATCAGGTCGAAACGCGGGGCTGCAATGCTGATTTCGCGGACCTTGAGTTCGCGGCTGAATGGCCGGAAGCTGCCGATGTCGAATGCAATGCGCTCGGCGCTGGCCAGCGGCTGGCCGTCAGCATTCTGCAAGGCCAGCCGGCGCAGGCCGACGACGCCGCTGATAT
This sequence comes from Laribacter hongkongensis DSM 14985, assembly GCF_000423285.1. Lineage (NCBI taxonomy): Bacteria > Pseudomonadati > Pseudomonadota > Betaproteobacteria > Neisseriales > Aquaspirillaceae > Laribacter > Laribacter hongkongensis. The sequence continues at coordinate 95,009 of NZ_AUHR01000008.1, read as the reverse complement.
CCAGGGACGGAATGCTTTTTGGGGGCGTGCTGTAGGCAATCCGCAACCGGGTGTCGAGCCGGACCGAAGGAATCTTCACGGGCAGGCTGACGGGCAGGTAGGCAAGCATCGGTGCCAGATCCACGCCGTCAAGATAGAGGTTCATCACCGTCTGGCGATCAGCACGGAAGACATGGCTGTTGCCGGCCAGCGAAACGGTTTTTCCGTTGATGCTGGCGCTGAATTCGGGCTGGGTGCTGACGTCCAGATCAGCCGGGAAATTGGACACGTACGGAATGGTCAGTTGCAGCCGGTCGATGGTGTGCTGGTGATTGAGCGGCCGGTCGTCCAGCACGATGCGGCCGTGGCGGATTCTGGCGTTGGCCAGCGCGAACAGGACCGGCTCTCCGGACGGTGTCTGGAAGCGCTCGATCAGGTCGCTGATGTTGAAGCGGTTATCGGCAAAGCGCACCAGCCGGATGTCCGGTGTGTCCAGCTTCAGGCTGGCAATGCGCCAGTCTCCCAGGAGCGAGCGCGGGCTGAAATGTACTTCCAGCCGGTCCAGGCGGGCGAAGGGCGTACTGCCGTCCGGCTCGCTGATCTGCACATTGCCGACCGTCACGCCGAGGGTGAACACATTGAGCGTCAGCCCGCCGATGCTGACCGGCCGCCCAAGGGCTTCGGAAAGCTGTTCTTCCGCCACCCCGCGCAGCAGCAAGGGTCCGGACAGGTAAACGGCGACCCCCAGACCCGCCAGGGTCAGTGCGGTTACGACTCCGACATGAAGGGGTTTGCGAAGGCGGGAAGGGAATTTCATGGCTGGCTTTGGCACACCATCAGGATTGCGCGGATTTATTCTCAATGCTTTCAGCATGTTGGCTGGCAGCGTAGCCGACATTATGCAGAGGATTGGCCGGCTCCGCTGCCTGCCGGGCCGGGGTGCGACTCTGGAGCGGAGGACACGGTGGCCAAATCTCCCGGCGAATCATGGACTTTGCACTGTTTTTCCGGTGCGGCCGCCACAGGCCGGCTGTTGCCGGCATTCCTGGCAGATCATGCCTGGCTTGTCGGGTCGTCTGCTGCGGGGCTGTGGAGTCAGTGCGTGAGGCAGCGGCCGCTCAGGACTGGCTGGTCTCCGGCTCTGCGGCGAATCCCGGGTCGGCAATCATCAGCATGCGGGTCAGCTCCGCAGCCGAACTGACACCGGCCTTGTCCATTACATTGCGCCGGTGCGCCTGCACGGTTTTTTCACTGATGGCCAGCTCGCGGGCCACCACCTTGTTGGGCAGGCCGAGCGCCACTTTGCGGGCGACCTCCAGCTCCCGTTGCGACAGGTGGGCCAGCCGCGTGCCGGCCTGCTGCTGCCGTTGTACTGCATGCAGGCGGCGGCGGCTTTCACGGATGGCCGCAGCAATCACGTCCAGGAGACGCTGGTCGCTGAACGGTTTTTCGATGAAATCGAATGCGCCAGCCTTCATGGCATCGACTGCCATGCCGACTTCGGCGTGTCCGGTGATGAACACGACCGGCAGGTTGCAGTCATGGCCGCCCAGCTCCCGTTGCAGTTCCAGTCCGCTCATGTCAGGCATGCGCACGTCAAGGACGAGGCAGGCGACGTTGCCTGGCTGATAGGCTGCAAGGAACGCTTTGGCCGATTCATGGGCCACGGCCTGCCAGCCGACCGAATCAAGCAGATAGACCAGCGACCGGCGCATGGCGGCGTCGTCGTCGACCAGGTGGATCAGGGCAGTTTCGCTGGCAATATCGGTCATGGCAGTAGGGGCAGGGTGAACAGGACGCACAGTCCCGGGCCATCGGGGCGTGGCCGCCAGTCCAGATGACCGCCGTGTGCCTCGATGATGGATTGGGAAATGGACAGGCCGATGCCCAGCCCGTCCGGTTTGCTGGTGAAAAACGGAGTGCCCATGCGGGACAGTATGCCGGACTCCAGGGCCGGGCCCCGGTCGGTCACGGCAATCCGCATGCGGCCGGCTTCGTCGGGCGCCAGTTCCAGCCGGATGATGCGTTGCGATGCCGGCAGGCCGGCCATGGCATCGCTGGCGTTTTTCAGCAGGTTGAACAGCACCTGCTGGATTTGCAGGCCGTCGACGTGCAGGCGGCTACCGGGCGGCAGGCGGTTGTCGGTTTCGACCGGCGGAATGCCCGGGCAGGCCACGGCAAACAGGCGGACGGTCTCTGCCACCAGGACATCAATGGCCACGGGCTGGCGCTCGGACACGCGTTTGCGGGCAAAGGTGCGCACGCGCTGGACAATGGCGGCGGCGCGCTCGGTCTGCGCGGTGATTTCGTGCCCGGCCTCGATCAGGCTGCCGGCTTCCATCCGTCCGTTTTCCACCCGCCTGACCATGCCGCGGGCGTAGTTGCCGATGGCGGTCAGCGGCTGGTTGATTTCGTGGGCGAGCTGGCTGGAGATTTCTCCCAGCAGGCCAAGGCGCGAAAGGTGGTCAAGCTGTTCGCGCTGGCGGCGGCCCTGATCCTCGGCTGCGGCGCGGGCCGCCATCTCCTGGCGCAGTGCCCGTGTGCGCTGTTCGACCAGCCGGTCGGCGCGGATGGTATGCAAGACCCATACGGCCAGCAGCGCCAGGCCCGCCAGCAGCCAGTCCCAGTAGCGGCGGGCCCAGTCCTGCCAGTTCCATTCGGCAAGGTAGGCGTAAGGACCGATCTGCAAGTCCCGGAACAGGCCATGCACGGCAGCATAGTCGGTCGGCACGGTGAAACCGGCACCGTCGGCACCACGCGGCATGGTCAGCAGCGCCACGGTGACCTGACGTGATAAGGGGTGCGCAGTGCCGGGCAGGGTGGCAAACGGCCAGTCGGGATAGAGGGGAGTCGATACCCGGCACCGATAGCCGGCCGGCGGGGGCGCGGCTGGCGGCAGTACCCGGTAACCGGTCGCTGCGATCAGCCCTTGTGCTTGCAGCATCTCCATCTGGCAACTGCCGACAATGGCTGCGTCGGCAGCACCGGCATCCAGCGCGGCGAACAGTTTCTGGACCGGAAAACCGGTGAATTGCCGCGCCGCCAGGTCGCGTTCGGGACTGATGCCGTGCTTGAGCAGTTCGCGTGCAGCGATCAGGTAACCGCCGAATGCATCGGGCGCCACTGCCACGATCCGGTGCTGGCGCAAGTCATCCAGCGTCCGGAGCGGTGAACCTGTCGGTACCACGACAGCCGAACCGATGACTTCGCCGGCCAGTGGCGACAGGCCGGATTCCAGCGTGGCAATGCGGCTGGCACCGTAGCGGGTTTCCAGCGTGATGTAGTGGCCGGGATTGGTCAGCACGAACTCAAGCTGGTGCCGTGAGACGGCGTCGTTGAGTTCATCCGGTGACAGATAGGCAAAGTGCAGCTCTTCGCCGGGCAATGCCTGGCCCAGCCAGTGTTCAAGCTCGACCCAGTTGCTGCGTGCGCTTTCGCGGCCGGTGGGGGCGAGAATGCCGATGCGGATGCCGGTGGCGGTGGCCGCCAGCGACAGGCACAGGCCGGCCACCAGCAGCAGGGCACTGGCAGGACGAGGCATTCCCATCAGCCGGCACGGCCCGCCGGGCAGCTCATGCTGCCGGCTGTCTGGCGGGCGGGGGACCGGTGGTGGACGGGATGAATTCACATGCAAGGATGTCTGTATGTTTGTCATGCAACGGGAACATGGTAACGCCGGTGGCCCGGTCGGGGCAGTGCCTATCTGCCATGCCGGGCCACCCGGGCCGTCATGCCTTGCTGATCCGGGCCGGAATGCCCTGGCGCACGCTGGTACCGCTGACCGGATCGACCCAGACCGATTTGCCGTTCACGGTCGGGTCAGCCAGGCCAAGGTCGTTCAGGTTGACCCCGGCATCCAGTCCGGCCACTTCCGGCTGGTGCTGGCTGCCGATTCGGTGGGCGCGGGCACCCAGTTCGCGGTGGCCGTAGCCATGCTCGATGGCCACCACGCCAGGCATGATGCCGTGACGGACCAGCACGGTGGCTTCGCGTTTGCCTCCCGGTGTTTCGATGACGATGCGGTCGCCGTGTCCCAGTCCCAGCTTCGCCGCATCGTTTGCATGCATCGATACCGGATTGCTGGGGTGCAGGCCGCGCAGGCGCGGCGAGGCAATGGCGTAACTGTTCATCAGCGGTGACTTGAAGCTGATCAGCTGCAACGGCCATGCCTGTTCGTCGTAGTGCTGGCGTACCGGCGTGCCGTCGGCAAAACGCGGTGGCTGCCACACCGGCACCCCGGCAAAGCGCTGGCCGCTCTGGCTGTCCCGCGAGGCGCCCAGCGATTCGTTGTACACCTGCATCGGCTTGTCCCAGCGGTTGGTGGCCCACTCGGGATGTTCCTCGTCGTAGGTGTCCTTGTACGGCTGGTAGCGGCCGCCGCGGGCCAGCACGAACGCCACCTTGCGCCATTCTTCCGGCTTGAGCGTGCTTTCAAGCACGGGTTGCAGACGGGCAAGGCCGGAGAGGGCAAGGTCGTCGTCGCTGGCGTCTGCTACCGGCTCCTTGCCCAGCCACGCCACGTTGGCGCCGGCGCGCAGGTACCAGTCTTCCGGTCGCTTGAGCGGGTAGGTATTGCCGTCGGTGTCGGTGATGGCCGCCTCGCCAAAGCCCGGCAGTTCCATGGCCTGGGCCAGAGCAATCGACAGGGTTTCCAGTCCGATCGCCTGGCCGTCCGGCAGCTTGTCGGCCCTGGGTTCCACCACCGGCCAGCGCGCGGTGCTGGCCTTGGTCGGCACCGCCCCCCACGGCACAGTCCAGCCCCATGATTCATACATCAGCGAGTCCGGCACGATGTAGTCGGCAAAGGCGTTGGATTCATTGATGAACGGGTCGACCGATACGATCAGCGGCAGCTTTTTCGGGTCGGCCAGTTCCTTTTCCACCTGCGCGCGCAAGCCGGTCACGCCGTACACCGGGTTGCTCGACCACAGGACCAGTGCCTTGAGCGGGTAGGGGTTGCCGGCCAGTGCCGCCGGCAGCCACTGGGTGGTCAGCCCCGGTGCATTGGGATACCACGGCAGGCTGGCGGGGTAGGGCTTTTCGCCAGCTGCTTTCCTGCGGGCGAATTCGGCTGATTTCTCGTACGGCACGTTGCGTCCCAGCGGCGTGCCGCCCGGTTTGGTCTGGCCGGGGAAAGCCGCGAGGTTGTAGCGCGGGCCTTCGCCGTCCTCCTTGAAGCCGCCGCCGTTGCGCAGGGTGCCGCCTTTCCAGTTCAGGTTGCCGATCAGCGTATTGAGCATCATCAGGCTGAAGGCATTGTAAAAACCGCTGCCGGACATCATGCCGCCGTGCGCGTTGACGGCCGCACGCTTGCCGTGCGAGGTGAATTCGCGCGCGAGTCCGACGATGGTGGCTTCGGGAATGCCGCAGGCCGCGCTGTACTCCGTGAGATCGTGTCGTCTGGCCGATTCAGCCAGCAGGGAAAACGAGGTGGCAACCAGCAGCGGTTTGCCGGCCACTTCCAGCGGGCCGGTGTATTCCAGCTCGGCAGCACCGGTGGCTGCATGATGGGCCACCGGGACGGTCTGCCCGGCGGGCAGGACCACGAAACCGTCGGTTTCGCCGTAGCGTTCCTCTTCGTTGTCGAACGTGATCCAGCCCATGTCGGACGCACGCAGGAAGCGCCCGAAGCGGGGATGCTCCGGCTGGCGGATCACCAGATGGGTGGCGTTGCTCGACGAGGGTTCGCCACCGGCCAGTGCGACGGCCTTGTTCGGGTACGACAGGTAAGCGGCGTCGTAGCGTTTTTCGTCGATGATCCAGCGGATCATCGCCATGCCCAGTGCGCCGTCGGTGCCGGGGCGGATCGGAATCCAGTTGCCACGTTCGCGGCTGGCCAGGTTGTCGGCGTTGGACAGCACCGGGTCGACCACCACGTAATTCAGCTGGCCGCTGGTGCGCGCCTTGGCCAGCAGGGTGCCCTGACGCTTGAACGGGTTGCCGGCATTGCCCGGCGCCGTGCCGACGAAGATGACGAATTTGGCGTGGGCAAAATCAGGCTTGGCGTGCGGCATGGCTTTCAGGTCGCCGAACATGGCACCGGAGCCGGAGCGGTAGGCGCCGCCGCAGTACGAGCCGTGGCCGACAAAGTTGAGCGTGCCGTAGGCCTGCTGCCAGAAACGGCGGGCGAAAGGCTCGCGCCCGTCGTTGACGCTGCTCCATACCGCCACCTGGTTGACCCGGGGCCCCAGCTGCGGGGCAGCCGGGTCGATCGGCTCGAAGCTGCGCAGCGCGCGCAGGCCGTCGACATGGCCTTCGCCAAACAGGTCGCCGCCCTCGGTCAGCTCCTTCACCAGCTGTTCGAATGCAATCGGCTGCCACTGGCCGCTGTTGCGCGGGCCGATGCGCTTGAGCGGCGTCAGCACCCGGAACGGCGAATCCATCTGGCTCAGCACCGCGTTGCCGCGACCGCAGGCGGTCGAGCGCCCGGCGAGGCCTTTTTCGTTTTGCCGCGACAGCGCGATGAAGCTGTCGCGGATCGACGCCTTCATCGGCAGGTGCGGGTCGGTCGACAGCGGGCTGTACGGGTTGCCGGCCACGCGCAGCACCTTGCCGCTGGCCTTGTCGATACGCACGCGCACGCCGCACTGGGTGGTGCAGCCGAGGCAGGCGGTGTAGCTCACCTGCTGGCCGGGATCGGGCTCGAGGCGGCCGCTGGCCGGGTCGATGCGGAACTCCGGCTTGAGCGAATTGCCGTGCAGGCGGTCGTTGGGGGCGTCCTGTCCCAGTGCGTGTTCGGCCATGCGCACGCCGGTGGTGGCAAAGCCGGCGGCAAAGGCGGTGAGGCCGCCGCCAATGGCGGCCTTGCGAAGGAAATTGCGGCGATCGGTCATGATGCGCTCCGTGCGGTCAGGTCACGGCCGGTGGTGCCGGCCCACGGGGAATAGCTGAGCAGGATCATCAGCAGGGTCAGCCACAGCCCGGCCGTGCCGACGATGCCGAGCAGGCCGTCGTTGCCCAGCGGCAGCTGGTAGTCGTAGAAACCGGCGCCGGTCTTGGGCACGGTCTGGCCGCCGATGAACACGGTCCAGCGGATCATCCAGGCGCTGTGCAGGGCCAGCAGGCCGGTCACGAGGCCGCTGCCTTGCGGCCAGCGGGTGGCGATCAGCAGGGTCAGCAGGGTGGCAGCAGTGGCCCAGACCGCGGTGAACTGCCAGCTGGCCGATTGCGCGACCTGTTGCAGGGCCACGGCGTGCACCGGGTCGAGTGCCAGCAGGCCGGTGGCCAGCCACAGTGCGCCCAATGCCAGTACCAGCAGCTGGGAGAGGGCAAGCAACTGGTTCAGGCGTACTTCAAGCATGTGGTCCCTGGCACCCAGCAAGCGGTTGAACACCAGGACCAGTCCGATGGCACCGGCAACGGCGGTGACGCCGAATTGCAACGGCAGGAACGGGGTATGCCACAGCGGACGCGCCTGGATCACCATGACCTCCATGCCGGTATACAGCGCCACCAGTGCGGCGCCGGCGAAGGTCAGCACGCTGACGCTGCGCAACTGGCGGCGGCTGGCGCTGCCGCCGTGACCCAGCAGGCGGTAGAGGCGGGCAAGCCGGCCGGCGGTGGTTCCGGCCAGACGGGCAAAGTCGCCACGCCACGCAAGCCAGGTGCTCAGCATCAGTCCGCCCAGATAAAGCGGAATGAAGACCGAGCCCCAGGCCATCCATGAATGGGGCTGGAGGTAGAGGTAGAAATGGTAAAAGCGCCCGGGGCCGTGCAAATCGGCCAGCAAGGCCACCGGTGCTACCAGTCCGCATACCAGGGACGCCAGCAGGGAGAGGCGGCCGAGGGTTTCCTGCGTACCACGCCACAGCCACGGCAGGGCGAGGAACCAGGCGCCGACACTGAGGCCGATCAGGAAGAAATACTGTACGGCCCACGGCAGCCAGGCGACGGCGCGGCTGACGTTGATGACTTCGACAATCTGGGTGTCCATGTTCAGCCTCCATGCTCTTGCGGTTGCCACAGGGCGCCTTCGCCCTCCACCCGGCCGGCAAAGCGCGGGTCCAGCCCGATGTAGAACACGTGCGGCTTGGTGTGTTGCTCGGGTTTGAGCACCTTGACCTCGTGCTGTCTGACCAGCTGGCTGACCTGGCTTTTCGGGTCGTTCAGGTCACCGAACACGCGGGCACCGCCGACGCAGGTTTCCACGCACGCCGGCAGCAGGCCGACCGCGATGCGGTGGGCGCAGAAAGTGCACTTGTCGGCCTTGCCGGTATCGTGATTGATGAAGCGGGCGTCGTAGGGACAGGCCTGGACGCAGTAGGCACAGCCGACACAACGCTCGCCGTCGACCACGACGGTACCGTCAGCCTGCTGGAAGGTGGCGCCGACCGGGCACACCGGAATGCAGGGCGGGTTGGCGCAGTGATTGCACAACCGCGGCAGCATGTAGGTGCCGGTGTGGCTGTCGTCGTGTACTTCGTAGGTGGAAACGATGGTGCGGAAGCTGTTTTCCGGCACGGCGTTTTCCATGATGCAGCTGGCCGTGCACGCCTGGCAGCCAATGCACTTGCCGACATCCACGACCATGGCCCAGCGCGGCACATGGCCGGCTTCGTTGGTTGCAGCGCCAGCCTCGCCAGCGATGGCCCAGGTGGCAACGCCGATGCTGGCCTGTCCGGCCGAGAGCAGGAAATCCCTGCGGTTACATCCCATGATGACGCTCCCTCGCACACGCAAAATCGCATGCAGGCAGACTAGGTTTCAGGCGGTATGGCCACAATCGGGATGAAACCGGACCCGGCTAGATAAAAACCCCTGGTCGCAAAGAGGGTTTGACGGATCGGCTTGACGCAATATGCCTTGTGTGGCTGGCAAGAGCCGGGGCTGATGCCGGAAGGAGCAGGGCATGGCCGCCATGCAGTCCGGCCGTTCCGTGCTCCGGGAGCCTGCAAGGCCGGATTCACCGGGCAGGAACGGGACCGTGCAACAACTCGGCGCAGCTCTGGCGGACCGGTATAATCACTCTTTTTGCCACACCGGTTTACGGGTGTGTGGATCGGACTAGGCAGCTTCCCATGCCTTCGCTTACGCTGGCAATGGCGAGTCCGGTCATTTTCATTCATCAGATTTCGAGTCCATCCGTTCCTGTCTGGCGTGGACTCATCAGGAGACAGACACATGGCATCCGTCAACAAGGTCATTCTGGTCGGTAATCTGGGCCGGGACCCGGAAGTGCGCTACATGCCCAACGGCGAGGCTGTCTGCAATTTCAGCATCGCCACGACCGATACCTGGAAAGACAAGAACGGCATGCGCCAGGAGCGCACGGAATGGCACAACATCGTGATGTATCGCCGATTGGCGGAAATTGCCGGCGAATACCTGAAAAAAGGCCGCCCGGTTTACGTTGAGGGCCGGATCCGCTCGCGCAAGTACACGGGCAAGGATGGCGTCGAGCGCACTGCGTTTGAAATCGAAGCAACCGAAATGCAGATGCTGGGCGGGCGCGATGGCCAGGGCAGCGACAGCTATGGCGGTGGTGGCTACGGCGGCAGCAGCCGGGCTTCTTCTTCCTCTTCTGTCAGCATGGATGAAGGCAGCCCGATGGAACGGGTACGCGATGACACGCCGCCGCCTTCCCCGCGTCGCCCGGAGCCGAAGCCGGCCAGTAATTTTGACGACATGGATGACGATATTCCGTTTTGAAACCGGTTTCAGGCATCGGGTTGCAGAATCCCGGCAAGCTTTTGCTTGCCGGGATTTTTCATGGCCTGTATTCCTGCGGGCTCGAATCGCTGCCCCTGGAACGGGCAGGACAAAATGCATGACGTGATGCATGCCCACATCCACGGAACCGAACCGTCATCGGGCAGACTGAAGCGGAACTGCCAGGTCTGTTCCCGTAAGGGCCTTGAAACTGACGAGTGCTCCCCGGATTTTCAGCCTCCGGCGTACGTGAAAAAGCGAAGCCGGCAGTGGCTTCGCTTTGCAAGAGAACTGTGCACGTTCGGCCCCCCTGAAATCCAGTCGGTCCGTTCGTACCGGAAGTTCCTGTCAGCGGCAGACGCGGCGCAGCAACACCAGTATGGCACCGTCTCCACCGTCGGCCGGAGGAGCTGCGCAATAGGCCAGCACGTCCGGATGCCGGGACAGCAGGGCCCTGACCATGGGGCGCAGGACCGGACGACCGGCTGATCCAAACCCCTGTCCATGGATCACGCATACCATGCGGTGTCCGTGACGGCTTGCCTGATGCAGGAACAGCAGCAGGCGGGCTTCGGCGGCATCACGATCATGGCCGTGCAGGTCTACGCGGGATGCAACGGGCCAGTGCCGGGTGCGCATGCGCTTGAAAATATCGCGCGGAACGCCATTGCGGACAAAATCAGCGGCTGACTGGTCTTCGTCAAACCAGCTGGCAAATGCCTCGTGCACAGCCGGGCAGGCCATCGTTTCATTGCGCGGGCGAGGGTGAGGAGATGGCAGGGGACGGGGCAGACTGGCCCGGTTGTCGGGCCGCAGCGGCTGTACATCGCGCATCAGTTCCAGAAAGCCGGGCTCCGGAGGCGGAACGACAACAACCGGCGCTGGAGGTTTGACTACCAGCGCCGGTTTGATGGCTTTCAGACGCTCCTTGAGCGGCTTGCTCACATGCGGGAATCAGTGATCAAGAAAACGCTCGGCATCCAGTGCTGCCTGGCATCCGGATGCCGCGCTGGTGACTGCCTGACGGTAAATGTGGTCCTGCACGTCACCGGCGGCGAACACGCCTTCGATGCTGGTAGCGGTTGCATTACCGTCCCGGCCACCGCGGGTGATCAGGTAGCCGGTTTCATCCATGTCCAGCTGGCCCTTGAAAAGATCCGTATTCGGCTTGTGGCCGATGGCGATAAAGACACCGGCAACGGTGATTTCTTCTGCGTGATCGTCCTTGAACTTCAGACGGGCACCGGTGACGCCGGATGCATCTCCCAGCACTTCGTCCAGCACGGCATTCAGCTTGAGGGTGATCTTGCCGGCAGCTACTTTCTCCATCAGCTTGTCGACCATGATCTTTTCCGCACGGAATGCTTCGCGGCGATGGATCAGGGTGACATGGCGGGCGATGTTGGCCAGATACAGGGCTTCTTCCACGGCTGTATTGCCGCCGCCGACCACTGCGACATCCTGGTTCTTGTAGAAGAAGCCGTCACAGGTGGCGCAACCGGACACGCCGCGGCCCATGAAGGCCTCTTCGGACGGCAGGCCCAGATACTGTGCCGAGGCGCCGGTAGCGATGATCAGGGCATCGCAGGTGTATTCACCGGCATCGCCGGTCAGCTTGAACGGGCGCTGGCGCAGCTCGACCGTGTGGATCTGGTCGAAGATCATTTCGGTGCCGAAGCGTTCGGCGTGCTGCTGGAAGCGCTGCATGAGTTCCGGGCCCATCACGCCAGCGGCATCTGCCGGCCAGTTGTCGACCTCGGTCGTGGTCATCAGCTGGCCGCCTTGTGCCAGACCGGTGATCAGCACCGGATTCAGGTTGGCGCGGGCAGAGTAAACGGCAGCTGTGTAACCGGCAGGACCGGAGCCGAGGATCAACAGGGGGCTGTGACGGGTTTGGCTCATGATTGGGTATCCGAAAGTTGTGACTTAAGTCCCGGATTCTAGCATTGCGCCGCGCGGACTTGATTGGACTCTTCTATCATCATCATTGCCTTCAGCAGGCAGGATGAGGGACGATATCGAGTGTGGCCGCCTGTTGCGGTCATGCTTAACTAGGGAGGCAGCACATGGACAGCGTGCAGTCAGTCAACAACCAAAGCGCCAACGTGCTTGACCAGTCAGCCATCTACGCCATCAAGAAGCAACGCGAAGTTGTGAAGGATACGGTGACGACGCTGATCAACTCTGTCGGCCAGTCCTCCAGCCAGACCGTCAATCCGGCCCATCTGGGCCAGAACGTCGACGTTCGCGCCTGACAAGGTTGCGGTAAAACGGCAAACGGGTAGCACTCATGGTGCTACCCGTTTTTTATCGGCATCAGGCTTCCTGTCGTCCATCCGGCAAGGCAGGCCTCAAGGCATGTTTGCCCGGACCATCTAGGGCGGGCACGACGGTCTTGCAGGCCTGGAAACCGGACCGGAGACAAGTACCGGAAGAGCGGTGAAATGCACTTTCACGGGTTCATCCGGTCACTTTGCCAGCCAGCGCGCTTCATTTGCCGCACAGGCCAGCCAGCCAGCTCCAGCGGGCTTGCCAGACCTGGGGAGCCCGCCAGCACAGCCGTCCAAGTGCCGGAACATTGGCGAGGGCCGTCAGCAAAAACAGCAGGGCCAGACTGTCGGTCAGGGCAAGGATCAGCGCACTGGCTGCCGCAGCTGCCACCATGTAAAGCCCATTGACAATATTGTTGGCGGCAATGGCCTGGGAACGGAACTCCTCCGGCGCCGCCGTCTGTAGCCAGGTATACAGCGGGACGGTAAAAAATCCGCCCGCCTGCCCGAGCAGGAACAGGTCTGCCATCGGGCGCCAGTGCCACGGGCTGTGCAGCACCTGTGACAGCAGCAACAGCTCGCCAGTCCACGGTTCGTGTGCAGCCAGATACAGGTCGATGCCGAACACGGTCATGCCCGTGCCGCCCAGCAACACCAGTCCCAGTTCCAGCCGGCCGCGCGACAGCTTGGCACACAGCACCGACCCCACGGCAATGCCGATGGAAAACAGCGCCAGAATGACCGAATACACCTCGGCATTGCCGCCCAGGTGCAGGCGGGTAAAGGTCGGTAACTGGGTGGTGTAGACAGCACCCAGGAGCCAGAACCACGAAATGCCCATGATGGCCGCTCCGACTTCCGGGTAGCGGCGCACGGAGCGCATCAACTGCCAGGTATCACGCCAGACATTGGCCGACAGTTGCAGTTGCGGAGCCGTCGCCGGTGCCACGGGCATGAAAGCACTGGCCAGCCAGCCCAACAGGGCCACTGCCACCAGCACGCCGACGGTGGCATGGTGTCCACCCTCGACCAGCAGCGCCCCGCCGATCTGGCCTACCAGGATGGCAACGAACGTGCCCATTTCGATCAGGCCGTTGCCACCGATCAGTTCGCCTCCCTTGAGGTACTGTGGCAGTACGGCGTATTTCACCGGGCCGAAAAAGGTCGAGTGCGTTCCCATCAGGAACAGTGCCAGCAGGAGCGCGCTGACATGCTGGGTATAAAAGCCCCAGGCTGCCAGCACCATGATGGCGACCTCGGCGAGCTTGACGGCCCGCGCTACCCGGGCCTTGTCGAGTTTTTCGGCCACCCGGCCTGCCGTGGCCGAAAACAGGAAAAACGGCAGGATGAATACGGCAGCGGCCAGATTGACGATCTGCTCGGGCGGCAAACCGGCAAACGACAGCCCGGCATAACTCACCAGTACCAGAAAAGCGGTCTTGAGCAGATTGTCGTTCAATGCGCCCAGAAACTGGGTGCAAAACAGCGGCAGGAACCGCCTGGACGGAAAAAAGGCAAACGAAGCAGCCACAGCATTCCCCGCAAGAAAAAGCGGAAGGCCTGGCCTTCCGCTTGCATGGATTTGACGTCCCGGTTCGGCTTACAGCTTGCCGGTGACCCAGCCCTGCACCGAAGCCAGTGCCTCGGCCAGTTTTTCCGGTTTGCTGCCGCCGGCCATGGCCATGTCAGGCTTGCCCCCCCCCTTGCCGCCGACCTGTCCGGCGACAAAGTTGACCAGCTCGCCAGCCTTGACCTTGCCGGTCAGGTCCTTGGTGACACCGGCAGCCAGCTGCACCTTGCCGTCAGCCTTGCTGGCCAGCACGATGACTGCTGATTGCAGGCGGTCCTTGAGCTTGTCCATGGTGTCGCGCAGGGTAGCTGCATCCGCACCTTCCAGTTCGGCGGCCAGCAGGCGGGCACCGTTGACGGTGACAGCCGAAGCGGCCAGCTCTTCACCGGCGCTGGCAGCCAGCTTGCCCTTGAGGCGGGCGACCTCCTTGTCCAGCCCCTTGAGCTGGTCTTGCAGGGCGGCAATGCGCTCGGCCACTTCTTCGTGCGACTGGGCCTTGAGCATGTGGCAGGCATCGCGCACGAGCTTGTCCTGGGACTGCACGTAGGCCACGGCACCTTCGCCGGTGACGGCTTCAATACGGCGTACGCCGGCAGCCACGCCACCTTCGGAAACGATCTTGAAGAAGCCGATGTCGCCGGTGCGGCTGACGTGGGTGCCGCCGCACAGTTCGGTCGAGAAGTCGCCCATTTTCAGGACGCGGACCACATCGCCGTACTTTTCGCCGAAGAGGGCCATGGCACCGAGCTTCTGGGCATCGTCCATCGACATCAGGCGGGCGCTGACGTCGTAGTTGGCGCCGATGACGAAGTTGACGATGCGCTCGATTTCGGCCATCTGTTCGGCCGAAACCGGCTCGTGGTGCGAGAAGTCGAAGCGGGTCCGCTCGGCCGTGACCAGCGAACCTTTCTGCGTCACGTGCTTGCCCAGCACATCGCGCAGGGCGGCATGCATCAGGTGGGTGACCGAGTGGTTGCGCTGGATGGCGCGGCGGCGGTGCAGGTCAATGGTGGCCACGACCGTCGTGCCGGTCTTGAGCTGCCCGCGCACCAGACGGCCTTCGTGTCCGAAAGCGGCTGCGGTCACTTTCTGTGTGTCCGTCACGTCAAACAGGGCATCCAGTCCGCCGGTGGCGGCCAGCGAGCCGGTGTCACCGATCTGGCCACCGCCTTCGGCGTAGAACGGCGTGCGGTCGAGTACCACCACGCCGCTGTCGCCGGCGGAGAGGGTGTCGACCGGCTGGCCGTCCTTGTACAGCGCGAGAATGCGGCCTTCGGCGGTCGATTCGGCATAGCCCTCAAAACGGGTGTCGTCACCGGCGTAATCGAGCTTGCCACCCATCTTGAAGGTGCTGGCTGCACGGCTCTGGGCGCGCTGGGCTTCCATGGCGGCATCAAAGCCGTCCTGGTCGACCTGCAGGTCGCGCTCGCGGCAGATGTCGGCGGTCAGGTCCAGCGGGAAGCCATAGGTGTCGTACAGCTGGAATGCGGTCTTGCCGTCCAGAACCTGTACGCCGTCCTTGAGGGCTTCTTCGAGCAGGGCCATGCCCTTGTCGAGGGTCTCGGCGAACTTGATTTCTTCTTTTTTCAGCTCGTCTTCGATCAGGGCCTGCTTGGCGCGCAACTCCGGGTAGGCATCACCCATCTCGGCTACCAGGTCGGTTACCAGACGATGGAAGAACAGGCCCTTCTGGCCCAGCTTGTAGCCGTGACGGATGGCGCGACGGATGATGCGGCGCAGCACGTAGCCGCGGCCGTCGTTGGACGGCATGACGCCGTCGGCGATCAGGAACGAACAGGCACGGATGTGGTCGGCAATCACTTTCAGCGACGGTTCGTCCATGCTGAACGGCACGCCGGTTTCGCGGGCAGCGGCACGGATCAGGTTCTGGAACAGGTCGATTTCATAGTTGGAATGCACGCCTTGCAGTACGGCCGAGATGCGCTCAAGGCCCATGCCGGTGTCCACCGAGGGCTTGGGCAGCGGGTTCATCACACCGTCTTCGGTGCGGTTGAACTGCATGAACACGTTGTTCCAGATTTCGATGAAACGGTCGCCGTCTTCATCCGGGCTTCCCGGAGGGCCGCCCCATATGTGGTCGCCGTGATCGTAGAAGATTTCGGTGCACGGGCCGCACGGGCCGGTGTCGCCCATCTGCCAGAAGTTGTCGGAGGCGTACGGCGCACCTTTGTTGTCGCCGATGCGGACGATCTTTTCGGCCGGAACCCCGATTTCCTTGTTCCAGATGTCAAACGCTTCGTCGTCACTGGCGTAGACCGTCACCATCAGCTTTTCTTTGGGCAGGCCGAGCCACTTGGGATCGGTCAGGAATTCCCAGGCGTAGTGGATGGCATCGCGCTTGAAGTAATCCCCGAAGCTGAAGTTGCCCAGCATTTCAAAGAAAGTGTGGTGACGCGCGGTATAGCCGACGTTTTCCAGGTCATTGTGCTTGCCGCCGGCGCGGACGCATTTCTGGCTGGTGGTGGCGCGGGTGTAGGGACGCTTGTCAAAGCCGAGGAACACGTCCTTGAACTGGTTCATGCCGGCATTGGTAAACAACAGGGTGGGATCTTCCCACGGAACCAGAGAGCTGGACGGTACGATCTGGTGGCCTTTGGAGGCGAAAAAATCCAGATACTTCTGGCGGATTTCGGATGCTTTCATGTGCGCTAGCTATCAGTCAGAGTCTTTTGAGAGGCAATGCCCGGCTGGGCCGGGCATTCTTGATCATCACGCGGACGGAATGCGTTGATTGTCTAATGAACGCCGGCAAGATGCAACGCAGCATCAGACCGCTGCATCCGGGCCGTTGGCCGGAGTACGCGACCGGTAGCCGTCAAGCCGTGACTGCCGCGAGTCCGATGCCAGCCACGCCGGTGCCAGGCTGAACAGCGAATGCGGTGCAAAACCCAGCAGGCCGGACGGAAACCCGGCCTGGCTGACATTGTCACTCGCCAAGGAACGGACATTGTCGCGTGACATCAGCGGCTCTCCGGGCAGCAGTTCCATCAGGCCGGCCTGAGGCATGGCCAGACTGTCCGGCAGGCTGATGACCGGACGTTCGTTCCCGGTCAGCTCGCCGACGTATTCCACCAGTTCGCGCAGGGTCAGGATGTCCGGGCCGGCCAGTTCCAGCGTCTGCCCCACGGTCGTGTCGAGTTCCAGCGCCGAGCCGAGTGCCCGTGCCACGTCACCGACCCAGACCGGCTGGAACCGGCAACCGGCACCGGCAAGCGGCAGGCATGGCAGGCTGGCCAGCAGCCGGGCAAACAGGTTGAGAAACCGGTCCTGGGGGCCGAACACGACCGAGGGCCGGAAAATGGTCCACTTGAGCGCCGACGCCCGGACGTGCGCCTCGGCCGCCGCCTTGCTCTGCTGGTACAGGCTGGGACTGTCGGCAGCGGCACCGAGGGCGCTGACGTGCAGGTAGCGCTCGATGCCGGCCTGCCGGCAGGCGGCAAGGGCGCTGATGGTCAGGGCCACGTGTGCCTTTTCGAATTGCGCCCGGCTGCCGTGCAGGATGCCGACCAGATTGACGACAGCGTCACAGCCGGCCAGCGCCTGCGACAAGGCATCCGTATCGCAGGCATCCACTCCGACAATTTCGGCTGTCGGGAAAATCCGGGCCGATGCGGCATGATCCGGCCGTCGGGTCAGGATGACGGTTTCCTTGCCGGTCTCGGTCAGTCGCTCGGTTAGCCAGCTGCCGATAAAACCGCCACCTCCAAGAAGGGCGACGCGCTGGATCGCATTCATGCCGTGTTCCCTTATGGGTCAGCGTCCGTCGGGGGCTGCTGAAGCGGGGCCGTCAATCGGCGCCACGCTGGCCGGGATGGTGCCCAGCCGCGCCTTGAGCGTCAGCGGCGTGTGCTTGAACACTGAAGCATAGTGCACGGCATTCGCCATCACTTTTTTGACATAGTCGCGCGTCTCGTCAAACGGGATGGTTTCGGTGTAGATGGCACCTTCCAGCGGTACCGCTGCCCGCCAGGCCCGTGCCCGGCCGGGGCCTGCGTTGTAGCCGGCCGTCGCCAGCACCGGGTGTCCCAGCGACTGGTTGACGTAGTTGAGGTACCAGGTGCCGAACTGGATGTTGGTGTCCACATCCATGATCGAGTAGTCCTTGACGCCCATCTTGCCGGCAATCCAGCGGGCAGTGGCCGGCATGACCTGCATCAGGCCCTGGGCACCCACGCCGCTGCGGGCCATGTGCACGAAGCGGCTTTCCTGCCGGATCAGGCCATAGATCCAGGCTTCGTCCAGATCCAGCATGCGGGCATAGTGCCGGGTACTGTCGCGGTAGGGCGACATGTAGCGCATTTCCCAGTCGTGGCGATCATCGGTGCGGTCGGCACTGTAGATGGCCATTTCATAGAATCCGACCTTGCTGGCCCGCTCGGCAGAGGCCAGCAGGAAGGCATCGTCCTGGTCGCGCATGGCAAAGCGCCATTCACGCTGTGCGTCAGAGCGGAACTCCGGCCGGCTGTAAACCTGGGAAATCTGGAACAGGGCCAGTGCGCGCTGCACCGACGGTGATGCATCGACCCGGGCCAGGTCCTTGCGGCCCGGCTGCCATTTTTCGGGCGGCGAACTCATGCTGTTGCCCAGTTCTTCGCGGGCCAGCAGGGCATAAAAGCCGTTGCCGTCGTTGGAGGCCTTGACGAACTCGCCATTGGCGCCCGGCTTGCCTTGCGCCATCAGGGCACGACCCTTCCAGTAACGCCAGTCGCCTTTCTGGGCCAGTTTGTCCGGCATGGCGTCAATGACTTTTTCCAGCGTCTGCCAGTCTCCCGCGCGCAGGGCGCTGCGGGCCCACCACTGCCACTGGTTGTCGTCAAGGCTGCTCCGGTTGGTTCTGGCAAAAGCACGCATTGCCAGCTGCACATCCTGGCGCTTGGCGGCCCGCAACCCGATCATGCTCCAGACTTCGCTGGCTTCGGCGGCCGGTACACGCCCGTCGATCTGGTTCATGGCAGCTTCGGCGGCTGCCAGGTTGCTGTTGACGAGCCGGGTAACGGCGTAAAGACGCAGGGCTGCACCGGCCGGCGTGGACGGATTGGCGCTGGCTGCGGCTTTTTGCTGTTCCTGTGTCAGCGGCGTGGCCAGACCAGAGGTCAGGTCACGGGCGGCTGACAGGCGATCGGCCGTCATCAGCACCCGTGCGCGGCGCCAGATATCGGCTTCGCTGGCATGTCCGCCGCTGACCAGGGTGCCCAGCAGGGTTTCACAACCCGGAGATTGCAGCTTGCCGATCATCCAGCGGCCACCCTTGGCTTCGGCAATGGCGGCGGCATCGCTCTGGAACACGCGTAGCGTCAGTTTCTGGCAGCGCAGTTCGTCGTCCAGTGCCACGTCCGGCAGGGCCGGGATTTCGGCGGCAAACGTGCTCCAGTCTCCGCGGCGG
Source organism: Laribacter hongkongensis DSM 14985 (assembly GCF_000423285.1). Taxonomy (NCBI): domain Bacteria; kingdom Pseudomonadati; phylum Pseudomonadota; class Betaproteobacteria; order Neisseriales; family Aquaspirillaceae; genus Laribacter; species Laribacter hongkongensis. Next base: position 76,138 of record NZ_AUHR01000008.1, on the reverse strand, counting down.
GCCACACGGCGCAGCCAGTCGGCCCGGACGCGCTCGGCCAGTACGGAGTCAGGCCAGCGCGTCATGAAGGCGCGCACATCGGCATCGCTGGCATTGTCGAGGTCACGGGTCAGCTGCCAGTAGGCGGGATAGGGGGCCAGCAGGTCGTTTTGCGAGCCGGCCGTGGCCGTCATCAGGGCGGGAACGTCATTGCGTCGCACGGCGTCGCGGGCAGCCACGATATCGGCATCGCTGGCCCAGGCCGGCAGGCTGAGTGCGGCAACCAGAGGGAGGATAAGGAAACGCATGGAACAGGGCTCTTGTAATGGCTGTGAAAACGGTTATTTGCGCCAGAAGGCCGGGCTGAGCAGGATCAGCAGGGTAAAGATTTCCAGACGGCCCAGCAGCATCACCAGCGAGCACACCCAGATCTGGAAGTTGCTGAGAACCGAATAGTTTTCAGCCGGACCGACCACGCCCAGACCCGGACCTGCGTTGTTGATGCAGGCAATGACTGCGGTGAAGCTCGACAGGAAATCCAGTCCGCTGACCATCAGCACAAACGTGAACAGCACAATGCTGGCCGCGTAGACAAAGATGAAGGCCAGCACCGACTGCACCACATTGGAAGGAATCACCCTGTCGCGGATCTTAACCGGAACCACCGCATTTGGATGAAGCAACTTGACCATTTCGCCATTGGACTGTTTGGCCAGCACCAGGGTACGCCCCATCTTGATGCCGCCACCGGTGGAGCCGGCACAGGCGGTGATGCAGGACAGCAGCAGCATCCACAGCGGAGCCGCCACCGGCCACACCGAAAAGTCGGTGCTGGCAAAACCGGAGTCGGTGGCGATCGAGATCAGGTTGAAACTCACGTGGCGCAAGGCGTCGACAAAATCATAGATCCCCATCCAGGTCAGGTAGCCTGACACGGCCAGAATGCTGATGGCGATCAGTGCCAGCATGGATTTGGCTTCGCTGTCCCGGATGTAATGGCGGATGTTGCGGTCGCGGATGGCCAGGAAATGGGTGGCAAAATTCATGGCGGCCAGCAGCATGAAGAACGACAGTACCACTTCGATCGGCACCGAGTTGAAGTAGCCGACACTCGCATCGTGAGTGGAAAACCCGCCAAGGCTCAAGGCTGCGAAGGCATGGCAGACGGCATCGAACCAGTCCATGCCGGCCAGTCTCAGCGCCACCACGCAAGCGGCCGTCAGCAGGGCATAGGCAAACCACAGGTTTTTGGCCGTGTGGGTAATGCGCGGGCTCAGCTTGCTGTCCTTCATCGGGCCCGGTGTTTCGGCCTTGTAGAGCTGCATGCCCCCGATCCCCAGGAGCGGCAGCACGGCCACGGCCAGCACGATGATGCCCATGCCGCCCAGCCAGTTGAGGAAGTGTCGCCAGAAGTTGATGGCCGGGGGCAGGTGATCCAGCCCGGAGAGTACCGTGGCACCTGTGGTGGTCAGGCCGCTCATCGCCTCGAAAAAGGCACTGGTAAAGCCCAGGTCCGGGAAATGCAGCAGGAACGGCGTGGTGGCCGTCGCGGCAAATCCGATCCACAGGAACGACACCAGCATGAAGCCGTCACGCGGTTTCAGCTCGGCTTCGTAACGGCGGGTGACGGCCCACAGCAGCAGCCCGAGAGCCATGCCCACGAACATCGACACCAGGAATTCGTCCAGCGTGCCGTCCTGGTAGATGATCGAAACAACCGCCGGTACGACATACAGGCCGGCGAACAGCATGATCAGTTTTGACAGTACATGCAGGATGGGCAACAGCTTGTGCATCAAAAGAACCCCAGCCTGACTTCAAACAGCTTTTCGATTTCGTGGATCTGCCGGCGGCGCGAAACAAACACGATGAGGTGGTCGCCGCTTTCGATGATCACGTCGTGGTGCGCCATCAGCACGCTGCCCTGCCGCACCAGTGCGCTGATATAGCAGCCTTCCGGCAGGGCCACTTCGTCAATCATGCGCCCGACCAGCCGGGAGGTCTTGCGGTCACCGTGCACGATGGCTTCCATGGCCTCGGCAGCACCCCGTCGCAGCGGATGCACGGCCTCCACGTCTCCACGGCGGATATAGGCGAGGATCGAACCGATGGTCGACAGGTTGGGCGATACGACCACATCAATCCGGTTGCCCTGCAACAGGTCAACGTAACTGCCACGGTTGACCAGGGCAATCACTCGTCGGGCACCCAGTCGCTTGGCCAGCAGGGCCGACATGATGTTGTCTTCGTCGTCATTGGTCAGCGCGCAGAAAACGTCCATCTGGTCGATGTTTTCGCTGTCGAGCAGGTCTTCGTCGGTCGCCTCGCCGGCGAGAACCAGGGCGTGGTCCAGATGGCCGGTCAGCCATTCGCAGCGTGCGCGGCGTTTTTCAATGATCTTGACCTCGTAGCCGGTTTCCAGCTTGCGGGCCAGCCGGTAGCCGATATTGCCGCCTCCCGCGATCATGGCCCGCCGGATCGGGCGCTCGCTGGCGCGCAGTTCTTGCAGGATGTCGCGGATGTGTTCGGTGTCTGCGACGAAAAACACCTCATCGTCCGGCTCGATCACCGTGCTGCCGTCCGGAATCACCAGCCGGTCACGGCGGTAGATGGCACAGATGCGGCACTCGGATTCGGGCAGGTCGTCGCTGATCTGGCGCAGCGGTTTGCCGACCAGCTGTCCGCCCTCGTGGGCATTGACCACCACCAGCCGCACACGGCCACCGGCGAATTCCAGTACTTGCAAGGCGCCCGGAAAGCTGAACAGGTCGTAAAGGTTGTCAGTCACGATCTGCTCGGGGCAGATGCTGGTATCGACGGTGAACTGTTCCAGCACGCTGCCGTTCTTGTACTCGACATAGTCGGCAGCGCGGACGCGGGCGATCTTGGTCGGGATGTTGAACAGCGTACCGGCGAGCTTGCAGGCGATGAGGTTGGTTTCGTCATCCCGCGTCAGGGCCAGCAGCATGTCGGTATCGTCGGCGCCGGCCGCTTCGAGCACGGACGGATGCGCCGCGTTGCCGGCGATGGTCTGGATGTCGTAGCGGTCCTGCAGGGTTTTGAGCAGGTCTGCGTCCAGGTCCACCACGGTGATGTCGTTGGCGTCGCCGCACAGGTTTTCCACCACGCTGGAGCCGACCTGGCCGCCGCCAAGGATAAGGATTTTCACAGGCATGAATCGTTGGATGAATATCGCGGTGATTTTACGCGAGGGTTGCCGGCTTTGCTGTTGTGATAGTTTTTGCGAATGAATGCTTTTTTGACAATTAATTGGATTGATCGAAATGGGGTGACCATAATCCGCTCCATCGATAGCCGCACTGCTTAACCCAAGGAGAGAAACCCATGACCCAGCTGATCAACCGCGAAGGCCAGCGTGTACCGTCCGTCCAGTTCCGTGTCCGTGAAAACAACGACTGGAAAACCGTAACGAGCGACGAGCTGTTTGCCGGCAAGACCGTGGTGGTGTTCTCGCTGCCGGGCGCTTTTACCCCGACCTGCTCGTCCACCCACCTGCCGCGCTACAACGAACTGGCTGCGGTTTTCCGTGAAAACGGCGTGGACAACATCCTGTGCGTATCGGTCAACGACACCTTCGTGATGAACGAATGGGCCAAGGACCAGGAATCGGCCAACATCGTGATGGTGCCGGACGGCAACGGCGAATTCACCGAAGGCATGGGCATGCTGGTCGACAAGGCCGACCTCGGCTTTGGCAAGCGCAGCTGGCGCTACTCCATGCTGGTGAAAGACGGCGTGGTGCAAAAGATGTTCATCGAGCCGCAAGAGCCGGGTGATCCGTTCAAGGTTTCCGACGCCGACACCATGCTGGCCTACATCAACCCGAACGCCAAGAAGCCGGACCAGGTGGTGGTGTTCTCGAAGGATGGCTGCCCGTTCTGCGCCAAGGCCAAGGAACTGCTGTCCGGCAAGGGTTACGACTACATCGACATGGCTCTGGACCACAAGGTTCGCGGCAAGGTGCTGGGTGCCCTGTCCGGCAAGATGACCGCCCCGCAGGTGTTCATCAACGGCAAGCTGATCGGTGGCGCTGAAGAGCTGGAAAAATACCTGGCTGCCTGATCCGCACTGCTTGATTGTTGCCCGCTACCGTTCGCCCGGTAGCCTTCATACCCGCCCGGGACGGCTCGGGCGGGATTTTTTTCAGTCCGCAAACCTGAACATGCCTCAAGTGTTGAGGTTTGCAGACTGCGACAGATCCGGTTTGAAAGAAATGGAGATTGCCATGTCCACCCCGAATACGCGTTACACCGATGTTGCCATCATGGGAACCGGCACTGCCGGTCTGGCGGCCTACCGTGCCGTCAAGGCTGCCGGCCTGTCGGCGCTGCTGATCGAAGGACAGGCTTATGGCACCACCTGCGCCCGCGTGGGCTGCATGCCGTCCAAGCTGCTGATCGCAGCAGCTGAAGCTGCGCATGAAGCGCGGCATACGGAACCGTTCGGCATCAGGGTGGACGGCGTGCAGGTGGACGGCCGCGAGGTCATGGCCCGCGTCCGGGGCGAGCGTGACCGGTTTGTCGGTTTCGTGGTGCAGAGCGTGGACGGCATTCCGGAAGAGGACAAGCTCTGGGGCATGGCACGCTTTGTCGACAATACCGTGTTGCAGGTCGGCGAAGGAGAAGGAGCGATTACCGTACATGCCAGGCGGGTGGTGATTGCCACCGGCTCCAGTCCGGCCGTACCGCCGGGTTTCCGCGAGCTGGGTGATCGACTCATCATCAATGACGATGTGTTTTCATGGGAAACCCTGCCGCGCCGGGTGGCCGTGTTCGGGCCGGGTGTGATCGGTCTGGAGCTGGGACAGGCACTGTCGCGGCTGGGCGTGGACATCCGCTTGTTCGGCATGGGCGGGTCGGTCGGTCCGTTGTCAGATCCGCAGGTCCGTGACTACGCCAAAGGGGTGTTTGCCAGTGAGTTCTACCTCGACGTGGATGCCAAAGTCGAGAGCATGCGTCGCGATGGTGAAGAGGTGGTGATCCGCTATGCCCGTGGCGAGGAGGTGGTCGAAGAGCGCTTTGACTACGTGCTGGCAGCCACTGGCCGTCGCCCGAACGTCGACAATATCGGTCTCGAAAATACGGCCGTGGCCCTGGATGCCCGCGGTGTGCCGGTCTTTGACCGCAATACCCTGCAATGTGGCTCGTTGCCGGTTTTCCTGGCTGGTGATGTCAACAACATCCTGCCCCTGCTGCATGAAGCGGCGGACGAAGGAAAGCTGGCCGGTGAAAATGCGGCGGGCTACCCGCAACTGAAGACCATCCGCCGCCGTGCACCGTTGGCGGTGGTGTTTTCCGACCCGCAGATCGCCATTGTCGGCCAGCGGTACGCCGAGCTGGATGCCGGGCAGATCATGACGGGTGAAGTCAGTTTTGAGGACCAGGGCCGCAGCCGGGTCATGCTGAAAAACCGCGGCCTGATGCATGTGTATGCTGATCGCAAGACCGGCCGTTTCCTGGGGGCTGAGTGGATCGGTCCGCGTGCCGAGAACATTGCCCACACGCTGGCATGGGCATACCAGATGAACCTGACCATCGACGACATGCTGGCCATGCCGTTCTATCACCCGGTGGTGGAAGAGGGTGTGCGTACGGCCTTGCGTGATGCGGCAGCCAAACTGGCAGCCTGATGGCCTGTACATGACAAAACCCCCTGCTTTCGGGCAGGGGGTTTTTGCTTGCCCTGCGGCAAGCCGGGCCGGGTGAACAGCCGCAGCGCTCAGAACGGCAGTGCGGCGTCTGTCTCGGCGCTCAGGACCCGGCGGAAATCGGCCTGGATACGGGCCAGTGCTTCGGGTGTGTCAGCCTCGAAGCGCAGGACGATGACCGGTGTGGTGTTGGATGCCCGGGCAAGGCCGAAGCCGTCGGGGTATTCCACCCGTAGTCCGTCGAGGGTGATGACCTCGTCTGCTCCTTCAAAGCGGGCATTTTCCTGCAAGCGGCTGATCAGGGCGTAATGCTCGCCTTCGGTCATTTTCAGGTTCAGTTCGGGCGTGCTGAGGCTGTTTGGCAGGTTGTTCAGCACGGCACTGGGGTCGTCAACCTGCGACAGGATTTCCAGCAGGCGGGCACCGGCATAGAGGCCGTCATCAAAGCCGTACCAGCGTTCCTTGAAAAACACGTGACCGGACATTTCTCCGGCCAGCAGGGCGCCGGTTTCCTTCATGCGGGCCTTGATGAAGCTGTGGCCGGTGCGAGACATGATCGGTTCACCGCCCATTTCACGAATCCACGGCGCCAGCTTGCGCGTGGACTTGACGTCAAAGATCACCTTGGCGCCATCGTTGCGCGACAGTACGTCACCGGCAAACAGCATCAGCTGGCGGTCCGGATAAATGATCTGCCCGTCCTTGGTGACCACGCCCAGGCGGTCGCCGTCGCCGTCAAACGCCAGGCCCAGCTCGGCATCAGTGGTAGCCAGTGCATGGATCAGGTCTTGCAGGTTTTCCGGCTTGGCCGGGTCAGGGTGATGGTTGGGAAAGGTACCGTCCACGTCGCAGAAGAGTTCGCGCACGCGGCAGCCCAGATGCCGGTAGAGATTGGGTGCAAAGGCGCCGGGTACGCCGTTGCCGCAATCGACCACGATGTTCATCGGCCGGGACAGCTTGATGTCCGAAGTAATGCGGTTGATGTAGGCATCGACGATGTCGTGGGTGCGGTAGCTGCCTTCGCCTTGGGCCAGATCGCGGTTGACCAGCCGGTTACGCAAAGCCTGGATGGCATCGCCAGCGAGAGTGTCTCCCGCCAGCATCATCTTGAAGCCGTTGTAATCCGGCGGGTTGTGACTGCCGGTTACCATGACACCGGACAGGGTGCCGAGTTCGTAGGCAGCAAAATACAGCATCGGAGTAGCAACGCGGCCGACGTCGATGACGTCGGTGCCGGTACTGAGAATGCCTTTTGACAAGGCTTCCGAGAGGTCCGGCCCGGACAGGCGGCCGTCACGGCCGATGCAGATGGCCTTGACCCCGCGGGCCTGGGCTTCGCTGCCGACGGCTTGTCCGATGGCCTCGGCGATGGCGGGGGTTAGTGTCTTGCCGACCACGCCGCGGATATCGTAGGCCTTGAAAATTTCTTGCGGATATTTTTTGTGCATGGTGAGTCGGGCCAGAAGCAAAACGTATGATTATGCCGCGAGTTTATGGGTCAGTTCGACGAGTTGCCCGAGTTTCTGTCGTGCGGCACCCGATGCCAGCAGCTCCTGGGCCAGCCTGATGCCTTCGGCAAGGCTGTCGGTGACACCCGCAACATAGATGGCGGCACCGGCGTTCAGGCAGACGATGTCACGGGCCGGACCGGGCTGGTTGTCGAGTACGGCCAGCAGGCGTGCTTTCGAGTCTTCGGCTGTCGGGGCAGCAAGATCTGCGGCGGAACACCGGGAGAAGCCGAATTCGGCCGGGTCCAGTTCGTATTCCCTGATCCATCCGTTTTTCAGCTCGGCCACGAGGGTCGGGCCGGACAGGCTGATTTCGTCCAGACCGTCACGACCATGTACCACCATGGCGTGGCGGGCGCCCAGTTGTGACAGTACACGCGCCTGGATACCGACCAGATCCGGATGAAAAACGCCCATCAGCTGGTTTTCGGCACCGGCCGGGTTGGTCAGCGGTCCGAGGATGTTGAAGATGGTGCGTACGCCCAGTTCACGCCGTACCGGTGCGACGTACTTCATGGCCGTATGGTGGTTGGGTGCAAACATGAAGCCAAGGCCGATTTCATCGATGCAGCGGCCGACGTTTTCAGCCGACAAGGCCAGCTTGACTCCCAGGGCTTCCAGTACATCGGCACTGCCCGAGCTGGACGAAACGGAGCGGCCTCCGTGCTTGGCAACCTGGGCACCGGCGGCGGCCACGATGAAGGCTGCCGTCGTGGAAATGTTGAAGGTATGGGCGCCGTCGCCTCCCGTACCGCAGGTATCGACGAGGTGGCGTCGTTCTGCCACCGGGACGGTGGTGGCAAATTCACGCATGACGGTTGCGGCAGCAGCGATTTCCGACACGCTTTCGACCTTGACCCGCAGGCCGATCAGGATGCCCGCGATCTGGGCCGGAGTCATGTCGCCACGCATGATCTGCCGCATGATGTCCAGCATTTCGTCAAAAAACAGTTCGTTGCCGTCTATCAGGCGGTTGAGTGCTTGCTGGTGGGTGATCATGTCGGCAATCAGGCGAATTCGGTCAGGAAGTTTTGCAGCATGGCATGGCCATGCTCGGTCAGGATGGATTCAGGGTGAAACTGTACACCTTCAACAGGCAGGGTTTTGTGGCGTACGCCCATGATCTCGCCGTCATCGGTCCAGGCCGTGATCTCCAGACAGTCCGGCAGGCTGTCCCGTTCGATGACCAGACTGTGGTAACGGGTACAGGTTACAGGATTGGGCAAACCGCGAAAAACCCCGCGGTCCAGGTGATGTACCGGCGAGGTTTTGCCGTGCATCAGTGTCCGGGCGTGCACGATCTTGCCACCAAAGGCCTGGCCGATCGACTGGTGCCCCAGACAGACTCCCAGAATAGGGATTGTGCCGGCAAAATGCTGGATGGCTGCCACCGAAACGCCAGCCTCGGACGGCGAGCAAGGGCCGGGAGAAACCACCAGATACTGCGGTTTTTTGGCGGCAATCCCTTCAAGGGAAATTTCATCATTCCGGTAAACCTCAACCGCTTGCCCAAGCTCGCCAAAGTACTGGACAAGGTTGAAAGTAAATGAATCATAGTTGTCAATCATTAATAGCATTGCCGATTTAATCCTTTGGTTTCATTGGGATTTTGCATGTCGACGATATTTTGATATCAACCTTGATAACAACTTTTTAGTTTGCTTGGCGGTTGCTCGGCGATGTGCACCCCGGAACCATCTCATTATCATGCGGTGCCAGGCGGGCCCACAAGCAGAAAAAAGAGGGGAAAGAGCGTCTGGACTTTTGGTTGAGCGGTAAGCAACAACCCCGGGCCGAAGCCCGGGGTTTGTCATTTCAGATACTCGTTGATCACCGCCAGGCATGCCGTCAGCTACCGGACGGCGTCGTCGGCATCATCGGCGATGGCGACAATATCATCAGCAACCGCTGCCGAAAGCTAGGCTCGCGCGGCTGCATCACCGCTGCTGGCAGCGGGGTCATCTGCGGACAGTCCGCACGAACCTGCATTGACGGGGACTGACAGCCACATAGTGCCAGCGAGCAACTGGTGGAACAGGTCAGCGTTTTGTTTTTCTGCATTTCGTTGATTCTCCTGATGGTTTTTTTCCAGCGAGGACATCGCCAGCGCTTGACTGCGCTCACGCGGCTTCATCAGCGCCGTCGACTGCCGGCGCTCGGAATCAGCTACTGCTGCATTCCAGCGCACACGCAGGCTTACCCGTCTTCACGCCTTCGGTCGTGCCAAAACCGATGGTCGGCACATCCCCTGGCACGGGGATATATCCACTTCTGCGCAGGCTTTTCAGGATCGCTGTCGTTGCTTCGAATGAAGTACGCCCGGCTCTTGATGCCGGGACAGGGATGTCGATGATTGACATGGCCGACTCCTGAAAAGAAAAACCCGGTGCTGGACCGGAGAGCAGATAAAAAAAACCACCTCTGTGAAAGGTGGGTAATTGGTCGATAGCTCGTGCTTCTTGCCATGCATCGGACTACCCGATATGGGCTGCATGACTGCCGTTCTCGCTTTCCGGTCGGTTGGATCGAAGCGAACGACCTTGAGTATCCCGGCTTACGCCGACCGCAGCGACCGGACTACTGGGTGGAAATGGACAATTCAAATGTCATTAAAAATACCACCGAAAAATTTTATTGCTGTGTGAGATATTCCACACGTGGTTGGGGTTTACATAAGTAACAGGTCAACTTGGCGTTTGGTATGTACTGTGCATAAGCATTAGAGAGCCTGCTTTCCTAGGTGCTGTCATTGCTGCTATTGCCAGCTTGAACCTGTGTCTTGCGATGGATCATGGGAGTCACCTTTATGATAAAATTATATTGGGCAAGCGGGATATAGGTAACTTTTCAAGTAACATGTATATGTTCAAACCCGGGAGAAATAAAATGCAAATATCCACATCATGCTTGACGAATGGTTCTGAAGTTTTTCTGTCTCAAAAATTAAAAACAAAAGAAAAAACAGCGGCAGAATTTCCTAGTTTATCTAATTTTACAGATGCTAATACATCAAAAGAGACTCTGCGCGTATATGGTGGAGAGAAAAAGGGTAATTTTGATTTGGCCGCATCTCTTTATTTCAATACATTAAAAACTCCATCAAGCAATGATAAAGAGGGTAGGGTAGATGATCGGTTTAGAGAGCTGCTTGTCAATGCTGCGAACAGTGATCCGCAATTTGCAAAAGATTACACTGAGCAATTTGCATATGATGAGTCATTTGAGACCACAGGACCTTTGGTTGACATTTCTGGATGGCCTGTTGTCAGATATTCGTATACTGGTGAAATTGTGACAGATCAAAACATGTCGCAGTTTAAAAGTAAGGCAGCCGAAGTTCGTGCTGAACTTTCCTCTATTTATCAAGCAGAAAAATCAAATGGCGTATCAGATATTGAAATAATGAAAAAATTATTTCAATATATGGACACTTTGCCTGATACTTATTTGAGAATTTTGGGATGGGAAAAATCCCAACAAGCTTGATGAATATCTGGATGGATAACTAGTAACGCTATCTTTAAATGGTAGCAGGCATCGTGATGTTTGGTTAAAAATCAAACTGATTTACATCATTTATATCGAAGGCACCTGATTCAGACAAGAAACTGGATGTCAGGAGGAATCAGCCAACGGAAGCCATTTCTTGTTTTCCCGGATGCCTTCGATGTACCGGCTCTCTTTCAAACCGGCGGGCGCACATTTTTGTGCACCATGTGCAATGGTGTTCCCGTCTACCTCCCTGTCGTTCCCTATGGTTTAAGGACACGTCCATCAGTTCCGGTTGGACCACGCCGCCATAACTCGCGCATCAGACAGATAACAGACTTCGTTTGCGCCATTCCCGGTCGCTGGTGCCACCTCACCGGGTATGCGCTCCCTTGTGGTCAGGAGGCCAGGTCAACATGTCGTGGCTTCTGTCAATGCCGGTGAGGAGGGATCGCTGCCTGAGTGCCGGTTTGTTCGATAGCCTTCACAGGGAATGGTTGTTGTTGTCTTTGTTGGTAATCACGATCTGTACAGAAGTTGCCTTGATGAGTGCCTCGGCCCGGGAAATATCAGCGTTCTCGCCTCCGGTGAGGATCAGCCGCAGGTTATTGTCCAACGCGGTGATGCATGCATTTTGGTCGCCAGCGCTGCTGCGTGAACGGCCGATTTCCTGATTGCCAGCGTTTTTGTGCTCCGGCGACATGCTGGTGGGCATCTGACGATGCTTGAATCAATCAACGCTTCTTCCGGATCAGCCTGATCCTGCGAGGCCTCAGCCATTCAGTGCCAGACGGCATGGGCTTCCCGTCTGGAGGAGGTCAAGGCCAGTCCCTTGATGGGTTTTTATACTGTCTTTATATCTGTTCATCCGGTTTTTACGCCCGGTTTACAACGGATTTTTTATCTTTTCCCTGTCCCGTTTTATCCAAAAAAGGGCTGGAAAATGTCAGTAAAAACTATCAAGGAGCGCTGCCATGCATGCTGATCAAGCCTGGACGCTCTGGCTGGCCGGGGCGGTTGCTGCCGGGCTGTTTGTCTATCTCGTCTACATGCTGCTGCACGCGGAGGAGATCGAGTGAACCACTCTGCCGTAGCCCAGACCGGGCTGTATTTGCTAGTTCTCCTCGCGCTGGCATGGCCGTTGGGCCGTTATCTGGCAGCCTTGCTGGAAGGGCGGCTGGCGCAGCGTTTTGCCTGGATGGGGCGCATCGAGAGGGGCATCCTGTGGCTGATGGGGGCGGCGCCTGACGAGGAAATGGGCTGGAAGCGTTATGCGGCCGCCATTCTGCTGTTCAATCTCGCCGGCGTTGTGTTGTTGTTCCTGTTGCAGCGCTGGCAAGGCATGTTGCCGCTGAATCCGGCCGGGCTGGAGGGGATGAGTGCGGATTCGGCCCTGAACACGGCCGTTTCCTTTGTCACCAATACCAACTGGCAGGGCTACAGCGGCGAAACCACCATGAGCCTGCTGACGCAGATGCTCGGGCTGGCTGTGCAGAATTTCCTGTCGGCCGCGACCGGTATCGCCGTGGTGGTCGCACTGGTGCGCGGTTTTGTGCGTAGCGGCGGGGGTGCCATCGGCAATGCCTGGCTGGATTTGCTGCGCGCGACCCTGTGGCTGCTGCTGCCGCTGTCCATTGTGGTGGCACTGGTGCTGGTGTGGCAGGGCGTGGTGCAGAACTGGTATGCCGGCCTGACCATCAGTTCACTGGAATCCCACACCACCCAGCTGCTGGCCAGTGGCCCGGTGGCGTCGCAAGAGGCCATCAAGCTCTTGGGAACCAATGGTGGCGGGTTTTTCAATGCCAACTCGGCGCACCCGTTCGAAAACCCCACACCGTTCAGCAACTGGGTGGAAATGCTGTCGATCTTCCTGGTGCCCGCGGCGCTGGTGGTGATGTTCGGCCGCATGGTTGGTGACTTGCGCCAGGGGGTAGTGTTGCTGGCGGCCATGACCGTGCTGTTTGTCGGTGCTTTTGCCGTGGTGTATCTGGCCGAATCGCAGGCCAACCCGTTGCTGACGGCGCTGGGAGCTGCCGGTGACAGCGGCAATCTGGAAGGCAAGGAAGTGCGCTTCGGCGTGCTGGCATCGTCCCTGTTTGCCACCATTACCACCGCTGCCAGCTGCGGCGCGGTCAATGCCATGCACGACAGCCTGATGCCGCTGGGTGGCGGCATGACCATGCTGCTGATGCAACTGGGCGAAGTGGTGTTCGGCGGGGTCGGCTCCGGCCTCTACGGCATGCTGCTGTTCGCGGTGCTGGCGGTATTCATGGCCGGGCTGATGATCGGCCGCACGCCGGAATACCTTGGCAAGAAGATCGGTGCGCCGGAAATGAAACTGGTGTCGGTCGCCATTCTGGTCGGGCCGCTGCTGGTGCTGGCCGGCACGGCCATTGCCGTGCTGACCGAAGCCGGGCGTGCCGGTATGGCCAATCCGGGTGCCCATGGTTTCTCGGAAGTGCTGTATGCCTTTTCGTCGGCGGCCAACAACAACGGCTCGGCCTTTGCCGGCCTGTCGGCCAATACCCCGTTCTACAACCTGATGCTGGCTGTTGCGATGTGGTTCGGGCGCTTTGCCGTCATCGTGCCGGTGCTGGCTCTGGCCGGCAGTCTGGCCGGCAAGCCACGGCTGGCCGCCACCGCCGGCACCCTGCCGACGCATGGCCCGCTGTTTGTCGTGCTGCTGGTGCTGTCGGTGCTGCTGATCGGTGCGCTGACCTATATCCCGGCACTGGCCCTCGGGCCGGTGATCGACCACCTGCAACTGTTCTCCCGCTGAGAGAGGGCATATCCCATGTCCCAAGATAAAAAACTGCCGCTGTTCGAGGCGGCCCTGGTCAAGCCGGCGCTGGCCGAATCCCTGCGCAAACTGTCGCCGCGCGTGCAGTGGCGTAGTCCGGTGATGTTCGTGGTCTGGGTCGGCAGCCTCTTGACCACCGTACTGGGGCTGGAGGCCGCCTGGCGCGGCGCGCCCGGCACCGGTTTCATCTTCGCTGTCGCGGCCTGGCTGTGGTTTACCGTGCTGTTTGCCAACTTTGCCGAGGCGCTGGCCGAAGGGCGCGGCAAGGCCCAGGCGGCTGCCCTGCGCGGCTCGCGTCGCAACGTGATGGCCAAAAAACTGTCGAACGCAGACCGCCGCAGCGGCATCCGGCTGGTGGAATCGTCTGACCTGCGCCTGGGCGACCTGATCCTGGTCGAGGCCGGCGATACCATCCCGGCCGATGCCGAAGTGCTGGAAGGCGTGGCGTCGGTGGACGAATCCGCCATTACCGGCGAATCCGCACCGGTCATCCGCGAATCCGGCGGCGATTTCTCGTCGATTACCGGCGGCACCCGCGTGCTGTCGGACTGGCTGGTGGCGCGGGTGAGCGCCAATCCGGGCGAGGCGTTTCTCGACCGCATGATTTCGATGGTGGAGGGCGCCAAACGCCGCCGCACCCCGAACGAAATCGCGCTGACCCTGCTCCTGCTGGCACTGACGCTGATCTTCCTGCTGGCCTGCACCACCTTGCTGCCGTTTTCGCTGTTTGCGGTGGAGGCTGCCGGCACGGGGCTGCCGATCAGCCTGACCGCCCTGGTGGCACTGCTGGTGTGCCTGATTCCGACCACCATCGGCGGCCTGCTGTCGGCCATCGGCGTGGCCGGCATGAGCCGCATGATGCAGGCCAATGTGATTGCCACCTCCGGCCGCGCCGTCGAGGCGGCGGGGGACGTGGACGTGCTGCTGCTCGACAAGACCGGCACCATCACGCTGGGCAACCGGCAGGCCACGGCTTTCCTGCCGGCACCGGGCGTGACGCGCGAGGTGCTGGCCGACGCGGCGCAACTGGCCTCGCTGGCCGACGAAACCCCGGAGGGGCGCTCGATCGTGGTGCTGGCCAAGACTGACTTCGGCCTGCGCGGCCGCGACGTGGTGGATGCGGTGTTCATCCCGTTTACCGCCCAGACCCGCATGAGCGGGGTGGATCTCGGCGCCCGCCGTATCCGCAAGGGCTCGGCCGATGCCATCGAGCGCTATCTGGGCGAAGCCGGGCAGGCGCTGCCGGCCGGCGTGCGTCAGCTGGTGGATGACGTGGCCCGCCGCGGCGCCACGCCGCTGGTGGTGGCCGATGACCAGACCGTACTGGGGGTGGTCGAGCTCAAGGACATCGTCAAGGGCGGTATCAAGGAGCGGTTTGCCGAACTGCGCCGCATGGGCATCAAGACGGTGATGATTACCGGCGACAACCGGCTGACTGCCGCCGCGATTGCGGCCGAAGCCGGGGTGGATGATTTTCTGGCCGAGGCGCGTCCGGAAGACAAGCTGGCGCTGATCCGCCGCTATCAGGAGGCCGGCAAGCTGGTGGCCATGACCGGTGACGGCACCAACGATGCCCCGGCACTGGCGCAGGCCGACGTGGCGGTGGCGATGAACAGCGGCACCCAGGCAGCCAAAGAGGCCGGCAACATGGTTGACCTCGACAGCAACCCGACCAAGCTGATCGAGATTGTCGAGACCGGCAAGCAGATGCTGATGACGCGCGGCGCGTTGACCACCTTCAGCATTGCCAACGACGTGGCCAAGTATTTCGCCATCATCCCGGCGGCGTTTGCACTGACCTATCCGCAGCTTGGGGTGCTGGACGTGATGGGGCTGGCAAGCCCGGCGTCGGCCATCCTGTCGGCGGTGATTTTCAATGCGCTGATCATCGTGGCGCTGATTCCGCTGGCGTTGCGCGGCATTGCCTACCGGCCGCTGGCTGCTGCTTCGCTGCTGCGCCGCAATCTTCTGATCTATGGTGCCGGCGGCCTGCTGGTGCCGTTTGCCGGCATCAAGGCCATCGACATGGCGCTGGCCATGACCGGACTGGTGTAAAGGAAACCTGCCATGAAACTGACTTCTACCCTGAATGCCGCTAGGCTGACGACCGGGCAAGCCATCTCCGTGCGAGTAGCGGGCACGACCACCTCCTGCCGTGGGCTGTTGCGCCCGGCGCTGACCCTGCTGGTGCTGCTGTCGGCGCTGACCGGGCTGGCCTATCCCGCGCTGGTGACCGGGCTGGCGCAGACCCTGTTTCCCTTTCAGGCCAACGGCAGTCTGGTGCGCGATGGTGAACGGGTGGTCGGCAGTGTGCTGATCGGCCAGTCGTTTACGGCAGCACATTACTTCCACGGCCGGCCATCGGCGACGGCCGAGCGTCCTTACAATGCCATGGCCTCGGGGGGCAGCAATCTGGGCCCGGCCAATCCGGAACTGGTCAGGCAGGTGCGCGAACGGATCGTGGCACTGGCGCCAGTGCCTGCCGGCCAGACGGTGCCGCTGGATCTGGTGACCAGTTCGGCCAGCGGGCTGGACCCGGACATTTCGCCGGCCGCGGCGTTCTACCAGGTGGCGCGGGTGGCCCGGGCGCGTGGCTTGCCCGAGGAGGCCGTGGCACAACTGGTGCGGGATTTGATCCAGCCGCCGCAATGGGGCATGTTTGGCGAGCCGCGCGTCAATGTGCTGCAACTCAACCGCCAGCTTGACCAGTTGGCGAGCCGTTAACCTGAACCAGACGGAAGCGTGGCCGTTTCATGGACGATTTGCGACCCGACCCCGACCGCCTGCTGGCTGCCTTGCAGGCCGACGAGCAGCGCGCTGCCCGTGGCAAGCTGACCATCTTCTTTGGCGCCTGCGCTGGCGTCGGCAAGACCTTTGCCATGTTGCAGGCACTCCGGCAGCAGCGGGAAGCCGGGTGCGAGGGGCTGGTCGGCATCGTGGAAACCCACGGCCGCCAGGAAACGGCCCGCCTGCTGGAGGGGCTGCCGATGCTGCCCTCCCGGCGGGTGGCCTATCGCGGGCATGATCTGGCCGAGTTTGATCTGGATGCGGCGCTGGCACTGCATCCGCCGCTGATCGTGGTCGACGAGCTGGCCCACAGCAACGTGGAAGGCAGTCGGCACCGCAAGCGCTGGCAGGATGTGGCCGAGCTGCTGGCGGCGGGGATTGATGTCTATACCGCGCTCAACGTGCAGCATCTGGAAAGCCTGAACGACATCGTGGCGGGCATTACCGGCATTCCGGTACGCGAAACCGTGCCGGACCGGGTGTTTGACGAGGCTGACGAGGTGCGGCTGGTGGATCTGCCGCCCGACGAGCTGCTGTCACGGCTGGCGGCAGGCAAGGTGTATCTGCCGGATGCAGCCGAGCGGGCCCGCCAGCATTTCTTCCGCAAGGGCAACCTGATTGCGTTGCGTGAACTGGCCCTGCGCCGCACCGCCGACCGGGTGGATGCGCAGATGCGCGCCTATCGGGCCGACCGCAACATCCAGCCGGTCTGGGAGGCACGGGATCGCCTCTTGGTGTGTGTGGGCGGGGAGGGCGGTGACCGGCTGGTACGCGAGGCGGCCCGGCTGGCGGCCCGCCTGCAAACCGACTGGATTGCCGTGCATGTCGATGCGCCCCGTGGCGGACGGCGCGTGCGTGAAGAGGCTTTGCAGGCGCTGAAGCTGGCGGCCAGTCTGGGGGCGGAAATCACCACCCTGTCCGGCGGGCAGGTGGAGGAAGTGCTGGCGGCCTATGCCCGCAGTCGCAATGCGACCAAGCTGCTGTGCGGTGTGCGGCCACAGTCCGGGCGCCGCTGGCGCTGGCAGCGGGCCTTGCCCGAGCGGATTGTCGCCCGGCATCCGGACCTGGACGTGATTCTGGTATCCAGCGGCGAGGCAGCCCGCACCGCGCCGCGCATCTGGCATCCCGGGCGGCCGGTGTGGCGCGACTATGGCTGGGCCACGCTGGCCTGTGCAGCCACTACGGTGCTGTCGGCCCTGCTGTTGCAGGTGTTTGCGCCGGCCAATGTCATCATGCTGTTGCTGTTGACGGTGGTGCTGGTGGCGATCCGCTGGGGGCGCGGGCCGGGGGCGTGGGCAGCCCTGCTGGCAGTCGGCTGTTTCGATTTCTTTTTTGTGCCGCCGTACTGGTCTTTTACGGTCAACGACACCCAGTACCTGTTTACCTTTGTGCTGATGCTGGGGGTGGCGCTGCTGATTGGCCAGCTGGCGGCCTCATTGCGTCAGGCGGCCGATATCGCCCAGTTGCGTGAGTTCCGGGCCAAGGCGCTGGCGCGGCTGGCGCGCGAGCTGTCGGGCGCCTTGCAGACCGAGCAGATCGTGTCGATTGCCACCGAACAGCTGGAGCCGCTGCTGACCGTCCGCATTGCTGTCTTGCTGCCGGATGCCCACGAAACGCTGAAAGCGGTCGGGGCGCTGCCGGTGGACCGGGAGGTGGCGCAATGGGTGTACGACAACCAGCAGGAGGCAGGCGCGGGGACGCAAACCCTGTCGGCTACCGACATCCGCTACGTGCCGCTCAAGGCGCCGATGCGTACCCGCGGGGTACTGGCATTGCAGCTGACCGACAGCCGGATGCCGGACGAACCGGAATGGCGGCACTTGCTGGATGGCTGCTGTGCCCAGATTGCGCTGGCGCTGGAGCGCGTTCATTACGTGGAAGTTGCGCAGGATGCGCTGGTGTCGATGGAGGGCGAGCGGATGCGCAATACGCTGCTGTCGGCAGTGTCACACGATCTGCGTACCCCGATCACCGCCATTGCCGGGCTGGCGGGCACACTGGAAAAAAAGCTGGCTGACCCGGCGCAGCAGGAACTGGCGCACGCCATCCATGGTGAGGCAACGCAGATGAACCGGCTGGTCAGCAACCTGCTCGACATGGCCCGCCTGCAAAGTGGCGGGGTCAAGTTGCGGCTGGACTGGCAATCGCTGGAAGAAGTGGTCGGTTCGGCACTGGGGCAGCTGCGGCCGGTACTGGCCCGGCATCCGGTGCAGGTTGCCTTGCCAGCGGAGCTGCCGCTGCTGGAGTTCGATGCCCTGCTGATCGAGCGGGTACTGGTCAACCTGCTGGATAATGCAGCCAAGTACACGCCGGTCGGCAGCGGTATCCGGATCAGTGCCCGGCTGGATAACGGATGGCTGCGGCTGCGGGTGGACGATGAGGGCCCCGGGTTGCCGGAACCGGCGGAGAGCCTGTTCCAGCCCTTTGTGCGCGGGGTACGGGAATCCGCGACTTCCGGTGCCGGGCTGGGGCTGGCCTTGTGCCGGCTGATCGTGGAGGCCCACGGTGGCACCATTGCCACGGAAAACCGGCATGAAGGCGGTGCCCGCTTTGTAGTGGCATTGCCGGTGAAAACTGCTGTTCCGGAAGAAATCGAATGAACCCGAGCCGCATCCTGATCGTTGAAGACGACCCGAATATCCGCAAGTTCCTGCGCGTGGCGCTGGAGGATGAAGGCCATGCGGTTTTTGAGGCGGAATCGGTCAAGCGTGGCCTGATCGAAGCGGCGTCACGGCAGCCTGACCTGCTGGTGGTCGATCTGGGATTGCCGGATGGTGATGGCAAGCAGCTGATCCGCGAGTTGCGCAGCTGGTCGTCGGCCGGCGTGCTGGTGCTGTCGGCCCGGGACCAGGAGGCAGAAAAGGTCGAGGCACTGGATGCCGGGGCCGACGATTACCTGGCCAAGCCGTTTGGCGTGCCGGAACTGCTGGCGCGGGTACGGGTACAGCTCCGGCGGCGTAGTGCGGCACCGGGGGCCGAAAGCGGGCGTTACCGCTTTGGCGAGGTGGAAGTGGACGTCAGTCTGCGCGAGGTGCGTCGTGGCGGAGAAATGGTGCACCTGACCCCCATCGAGTTTCGCCTGCTGTCGGTGTTGCTTCGCAATCACGGACGGGTGCTGACGCACCGGCAATTGTTGCAGGAGGTCTGGGGACCGAATCATGTGGAGCGGCAGCACTATGTGCGCATCTACATGGGCAACCTGAGGCAGAAGCTGGAACACGATCCGGCCCAGCCGGAATGCCTGTTGACCGAGTTGCAGGTGGGATACAGGCTGGCCGGGGTTTGTGCACTTTCGTAGTCATCCTGCGGCTTTGCCGGCGGCTTGTGTCTGGTAGTGGTGGGGCGTGAATGGCATCCCGCGACCAGAACCCCCGTTATTGCCGTCAAATTCCTGACCAGGCAGTCCGGAGTGCATGCGGGCTGGCAGGAATCATGCGCTGGTTCAGGTGTGCCTGGTTGCCGGAGACATCCGGTCAGTCCATGAATGACGAAGCCCGCTGGAAAGCAGGCTGGCAAGGGGCGGACGCAGTGGCGCAACTGTCCGGGATCAACCCCATAGCAGTGACGCCAGGTAGTCGGTCAGGGCGAACAATACGGGCGTTGACGCAATGAAGCAGGCCGTGACGATGGCCGCGATGGTCAGGTCATCTTGGTTCATGAGCAATCCTTGTTTTTTGATTATCTTAGATGATTGATCCGTACTTGCCTGTTTGTTCTGGCTATAGCCTGTATTGATCCTTTCATCCCCTACATCTGGGAAATCATCCAGACGGTCACCAGTGCCGCAGAAAAAGCCGTCGAAAGACTGATGCACTGTCCGAGGATGACAAACCGCCGGCGATAGATGGCGGCAATCATGCCGCGGGGTGTCAGGGTAAACATGCAAGCCTCCTGTCTATTCAAATATTCTTATTAGCTATTCTATAGGATAAAAATCCGCCTGTTTGCATAATTTCAGATGCCGTGCAGACTGCATTGTCCGTCGTGTTTGCAAAGCAGCTCTGGACAGTCTGCCCTGGCTCAATCTGCCTTGGCTGGAGACAACGCAGTTGTCGAAATTGCGGGCCCGGGTCATTCATGTCAAAAAGCGGCCGACCTGTAGCTGTCCAGGCGGGCGGGTGTAACTTCATTGCTCTCGCACGGGGCCTGGCCGGAAGTCCTTGCGTGGTCTCTGCCACAATCGTGCATGCAGCCTGTTGATTGCCATGCATGGTTCATCCGGCTGAAGCACGAGGTTTGCATCCCAATCCACGGGAAATTCAGCCTTGCGTAATTGCAATCAAGGCAATTGCACACCTTGCATGAGGCCTCCTGGATTCTGTCTGATGAAATGTTGAAAGCTTTTTAACAGTGATCAAGCTAGCTCCCTGCTTTTGATTGTCTCCTGATTGCTTTATCGGTTTTTCTCTGTAATCGTAAAGACTCCGGGCGCCTTGACCGACAGGTGTATTGAGCTTGTTGACAATACGCCATGGCTGGACGGACTTTTTACCGCCAATGAAATAAGCTCGGCCGTAGTCTGTTCCGGATCGTCGATTTTCCCGCGGATCAGCTCTGAAAACTCGTGAAAGCATGAGCTTTTTTTAGCCCATGGAGTTGCATTGCCTTCCGTATTCAGCTCAATGCACGACCCTGTTGTGATTTTCTGGTCATTTACTACGTTGACCTCATGTGTCAGCTTGTTCTCTTTGCCTGGTTGATCGTATTGTTCCTGGTTTTCCATTTCTGATACTGGTGGAAGGCTTGATTCAATTGCATTCAATTTCATCTGGATCACAATCAGGAACAACAAGATGGGTATGACGCCATATGCAGCTGACTTGATGTAACTTTTTTTGCTGTTTCCGTGTCCAGAGTAAAATATGCACCATATGCAAAGACTGCTGAATGGCCATGCAAGAAAACTGACGGTTAAATAGATACTTGGAAACATGCTGCCTGCCTTGATGGTTCGGATAGTTTTTATTTATGCTCGGCATGTCTTCATATGCCGCGGTCGTTAAAATATTAACCAATCAAACAATCCAGGACAATACGCCCATATTCATGGATTGTTAAAAATTCCATATGAATTGGTGGTGGCTAAACAATATAAAATGTTAATAAATCATGCTGGTTATTCAATATGTTTCGAATGATGCGTGCATGTGGTGGGTCTTGTTGGCCGAATAAACAAGAACGGTTTTTTTATTCGGCCATACGGGTTGATGCCTGGCGAGTGGCATCATTGCATCAGTGGCCGATACGGCGTGTCCGTACGGGATTCCTTGCTGGGCAAAGCATATGCAGGTCACGATCCGCCGGGTTGTCTGATAGCTGTTGGACGGCCCCTGGTTTCCACGAACTTCTGGTCTTTTTTGATATATGGTGCAATAATCATAAAACGACTCGACCAGTGGGGAAACATACATGCATTCACCAGACAAACCCGGGCGTGGCGGCGCCCGGGCAGGCGCCGGGCGGCCGGCAGGCTCCGGTCGCATTGATACCTCCGAGCCTTTGACCCAGATCCGGGTGCCGGTAGAGGACAAGGAGGCGGTCATCACGCTGGTCAAGGCACGGCAGGCGGCCCGGCTCGCCAGCATTGAGGAACTGGCCGGGCAATATCCGGGCGAAGTACTGCTGCCAGCCAGACTGGCACCGGTGCTGGGTATGCCGTTGCATGCCGCTGGCGTGCGCGCCGGCATGCCCAGCCCGGCAGATGACTATGTCGAAGACACGCTGGATCTCAACCACTACCTGATCGACGACGCGCCTTCCACTTTTCTGGTCCGGGCCAAAGGAGAGTCGATGACCGGTGCCCATGTGTTTGACGGCGACATCCTGGTGGTCGACAAAAGCCGGACTCCGTCCAGCGGCGACATCGTTGTGGCAGCCATAGAAGGCGAATTTACCGTTAAGCGCCTGCAACGGCAGGGCGGACGGGTCATCCTTAAGGCAGCCAATCCCGATTACCCCGACATCGTGCCCAGCTACGAGCAGGAGCTGGTGATCTGGGGCGTGGTAACCGGCTGCGTACGCCGTTTCTGAAGACAGGATACGTGCCGGAGCAGACGCAATCACCCGTGCGACAGGTACTTGTGCCTGCTCCGGATTCAGGCGGGATGCCTGAATCCGGGAGTCGTTATCAGAAAACCTGCCGCCCCTGTTTCCACACGCCCTGCACCAGTGGTGTGTCGGCATGGGCGCGTACCCGCACCAGGTCCGCCCGCTGGCCCACGGCAATTTCACCCCGGTCGGCCAGTCCGATGGCACGGGCCGGCGTGCGGCTGACGGTGGCAATGGCGGCCGGCAGTGTCCAGCTGGCCTGTTCCTGCAACAGGTACGCCGCGTGCAGCAGGCTAGCCGGCACATAGTCGCTGGAGAGGATATCGAGCAATCCGGCGCGGGCCAGTTCCACCGCCGCAACATTGCCCGAGTGCGAGCCACCCCGCACCACGTTGGGTGCCCCCATTACCGTCCACAGTCCTGCCTCGTGCGCTGCGGCAGCCGCAGCCCGGGTCGTCGGGAATTCCGAAATCACCACACCGTCCTGGCAGGCCAGCTCGATGTGCGCCGGGTCGGTATCGTCATGGCTGGCCAGCGCGATGCCGCGCACCCGTGCCATTTCCACCACCGCCGCATTGTGCGTGTCTGCATGGCGGGCCTGCATGGCGCGGCGCTCCGCCACGGCCGCCTCGAAAGTGTCGTCCGTCCAGTTCACTTTCTTCTTGGCGTAATACTTTTTGTATTGCGCCAGATCGCGGTACTGGCGCTGCCCCGGCGTGTGGTCCATGACCGACAGCAGCCGGACGGCCGGATGGTCGATCAGCGGGGCCAGTTCGGCCAGCAAGTCTGGATAGGCCAGTTCGCAGCGCAGGTGGATCAGGTGGTCGGCGCGGAACACGCCGGCTTCCTGGCCGGCATTGATGGCGGCAAAGGCGGTGTGAAGGGTTTCCAGCCGTACGCTTTCACCTTCCAGATCGCCGACGGACAGGGCATCCAGCACGGTGGTGATGCCGGCCGCCACGCACTGCGCATCGTGGGTGATGACAGCCGGCAACATCGGCCACAGCACGCCGTTGCGCGGCATCAGGTGTTTTTCCAGATTGTCGGTATGGACTTCCACCAGCCCGGGAATCAGGTCATCCCCGCCCAGGTCCAGACCGCACCCTTCCGGCAGCGGTTGCTCGTGAATGGCGGTAATCACCCCGTTGACGGTTTCCAGTGCTCCACGCTCGATCACGCGGTCAGCCAGAATCAGGCGGGCATGGTTGAACAGCTGGCTCATGCGGGAATCTCCTCGTCGCGTACCAACGGTACGGTAAACAGGCGGTCAGCGACCGCCGTGCGGGTGTCTTCATCGTGGAAAATGCCGACCAGCGCCGCGCCGCGTGCCTTGGCTTCGTTCATCAGCGCGATCACCACCTGACGGTTGCCGGCATCCAGCGAGGCCGTCGGCTCGTCCAGCAGCAGGACCGGGCGCGGCGCAATCATGCCGCGGGCAATGTTGATGCGCTGCTGCTCGCCGCCGGAAAACGTGGCCGGTGGCAGCGACCACAGCCGCTCGGGAATGTTCAGCCGGGCCAGCCATTCGCCGGCCACCAGGCGGGCTGCGGCCTGGGATTCGCCCCGTTCGACCAGCGGCTCGGCCACGATGTCGAGCGCGCCCACCCGCGGGATCACCCGCAGGAACTGGCTGACGTAGCCGAGGGTTTCGCGCCGCACTTCCACCACTTCGTGCGGCAGTGCCTGCGCCATGTCCACCCAGCGGTCGCGGTGACGGATGCGGATGCTGCCGCTCTGCACCAGATAGCTGGCGTACAGCGCTTTCAGGAACGTGCTTTTGCCCGCACCCGACGGGCCGGTCAGCGCCACGCATTCTCCGGCGGCCACTTGCAGCGACACGTCGGCCAGCACCGGCAGCTTCAGGCCGCCCTGCTGGTGCAGGACAAAGGTTTTGCCAATTCGGTTGGCGTCAATGAGTAAGGTCATGGCATCAGGCCTGCAAGATCGAAGAAACCAGAAGCTGGGTATACGGATGCTGCGGGTCGTCGAGGATCTGGTCGGTCAGCCCGGCCTCGACCACGCCGCCCTGCTGCATCACCAGCGTGCGATGGGCAAGCAGGCGGGCCACGCCCAGATCGTGGGTGACCATGATCACGGCAATGCCGAAGTCGTGGACCAGCCGGCGGGTCAGGTCGAGAAAGCGCGCCTGCACCGACACATCCAGCCCGCCGGTGGGCTCGTCCATGAACACCAGCCGCGGCCGGGTGACAAGGTTGCGGGCAATCTGCAAACGCTGCTGCATGCCGCCGGAAAACTGGTTCGGCGTGTCGTCCAGCCGTTCCGCACCGATTTCCACTTCGTCCAGCCAGTGCCCGGCAGTGGCGCGCAGTTCGCCATAGTGGCGCTCGCCCAGTGCCATCAGCCGTTCGCTGACATTGGCTCCGGCCGACACGTTCATGCGCAGCCCGTCGCGGGCATGCTGGGTGACAAAGCCCCATTCGGTCCGGGCCAGCCGGCGCCGGTCGGCCTCGGCCAGCCGGATCAGGTCGTGGCGCGTACCATGCTGGTCGACAAAGCCGACTTCGCCCGCATCGGCCGGCAGCCGTCCGGCAAGGGTGGAGAGCAGGGTGGACTTGCCCGAGCCGGACTCCCCGACGATGCACAGCACTTCGCCCGGATAGAGGTCAAAGCTGATGTCGCGGCAGCCCCAGCGCTGGCCATAGCGTTTGCCCAGCGAGCGGACGGAAAGGATGGGCGTCATGCGGGATTCTCCTGCCGGCTCTGGCAATGGTCGGTGTCGGAGCACACGAACAGGCGCTGGCCGGCGTTGTCGGTCACGATTTCGTCGAGATAGCTGCCAGTGTCGCCGCACAGCGCGCAGGCATGCGGCCAGCGCTGCACTTCAAACGGATGGTCGTCAAAGGCGAGGCTATCCACCCGGGTGTAGGGCGGAATCGCATACAGGCGCTTTTCCCGTCCGGCACCGAACAGCATCAGGGCCGGGCTCATGTCGAGCTTGGGGTTGTCGAATTTCGGAATCGGCGACGGCGAAGCGAGATAGCGGCCGTTCACCATCACCGGGTAGTCGTAGCTGGTGGCGATATGGCCAAAGCGGGCGATGTCCTCGTAGAGCTTGACGTGCATCAGCCCGTATTCCTGGTTGGCATGCATCTGGCGGGTTTCCACCTCGCTGGATTCCAGCGTGCGCAGCGGCTCCGGCTCCGGCACCTGGAACACCATGATCTGCCCTGCCTTCAGCGGGGTTTCCGGAATGCGGTGGCGGGTCTGGATGACGCTGGCGGCCGCCGTCTGCTCGGTGGTGGCAACACCGGCCACCCGGCTGAAAAAGCGGCGGATGTTCACCGCATTGGTGGTGTCGTCCGCGCCCTGGTCGATCACCTTGAGGGTGTCGTCCGCGCCCAGAATGCTGGCCGTCACCTGGATGCCGCCGGTGCCCCAGCCATACGGTAGCGGCATCTCCCGGCTGCCGAACGGCACCTGATAGCCCGGAATCGCCACCGCTTTCAGCAGGCCGCGCCTGATCATCCGCTTGGTGTGTTCGTCCAGAAAGGCAAAGTTGTACTGCCACGCGCGGTGGCTGGTGCAGGGGGTGCTCATGGGCGAACCTCCGGTTGGGAATCGAATCCGGCACGCAGGGTGCGCAGGAGCGAGAGTTCGGCCTGAAAATCAACGTAGTGCGGCAGCTTGAGATGCTGGACAAAGCCCGAGGCTTCCACGTTGTCGCTGTGGCACAGCACGAATTCGGCTTCCTGCGCTGGTGCCTGGTTCAGCTCTCCCAGTTCGGTGGCACGCAGGGCGCGGTCGACCAGCGCCATGGCCATGGCCTTGCGCTCGGCCTCGCCAAACGCCAGTCCGTAACCACGGGTGAACTGCGGCGGCACATCGGCGCTGCCCTTGAACTGGTTGATCATCTGGCATTCGGTCAGGATGATCTCGCCCACCGTCAGCGCGAAATCCAGCTCCTCCGGCTGAAAGCTGATTTCGACAGCGCCCATGCGGATTTCGCCGGCAAACGGGTGGCTCTCGGCGTAGCCGCGCTGGGTCGAATAAGCTAGACCCAGCAGCCAGCCTTCGTCACCCCGGGCAAGGTTTTGCAGGCGGGTGGCGCGGTCGGCCGGGAACATCAGCGGCGCCCGGGTCAGGTCGGCCGGAGCCGGATCACCGGGGGCTGGCAATTCCGGCTCGATCAGCCCTTCGGCGGCCAGCACGTCCAGCACCGGCGGCAGGGTGTCGTCGAGCGGCATGTCGCTGTCCGGCACCGGCGGCAGGCTGCCGGCACCCGCCAGGCTGAAATCCAGCAGGCGCTGGGTGTAGTCCGGCGTTGGGCCGAGCACCTGGCCGCCCGGCACATCCTTGAAGGTGCCGGACACCCGGCGGCGCACCCGCATGGCAGCGGTGTCGAGCGGCTGCGAATAACCGAAACGCGGCAGGGTGGTGCGAAAGGCTCGCAGCAGGAACACCGCTTCGACCACGTCGCCGGCGGCCTGTTTGAGGGCAAGGGCAGCGAGTTCTTCGTCGTACAGCGAGCCTTCCTGCATCACGCGGGCCACGGCCAGCCGCATCTGCTGGCGGATCTGCTCGAGTGACAGTTCCGGCACGGCCGTATCACCACGGCGGGCCCGTGCGAGCAGGTCGCAGGCATGGGAGATGGCGGTTTCACCGCCTTTTACGGCTACATACATCGCTCAGACCTCCGTCAGCCGGGTGGAACGCGGCA
Source organism: Laribacter hongkongensis DSM 14985 (assembly GCF_000423285.1). Classification (NCBI taxonomy): domain Bacteria; kingdom Pseudomonadati; phylum Pseudomonadota; class Betaproteobacteria; order Neisseriales; family Aquaspirillaceae; genus Laribacter; species Laribacter hongkongensis. The sequence continues at coordinate 49,181 of NZ_AUHR01000008.1, read as the reverse complement.
GTGCCATCACTTCGCCGGCACTGAACAGCAGCAGGTCGACCCCCAGCGGGAAGCGGGCTTCGGCCTGCTGGCGGGCCAGCCAGAATTCGCGCGGCAGTCCGCAGTCGCTGCTGCGGCGCGGGCGGGCCAATCCGGGGCCGCTGCCTTCGATGGGGCCACGGGCGGCAAAACCGGCCACTTCGACCAGCAAGGTGGCGGAACGGTCCGGATAGGCCGGTTCGCCCTGGCGCAGGCTGGCCAGGGACGGCAGGGCGCACCCCCGGCGTACCAGCACGAAATCGGCCTCCTCCGGTCTGTCCGTCAAGCGTACGCCGGTATGAAAGCGCAGCCATTCGGCCGTGGCAGGGGCGAGATCTGCAGCCAGGCTGACGTCGCCATCCAGCAGGGTGAGCAGGGCGGCAGCCGTGGCCGGATGCAGGTCGGCCGGCGGTTCGGGCGGCAAGACCGGCAGGGCGCGCGGCAGCAAAGGTTCGGCCATGGCGGCGAGCAGGGTGCGGAATACCTGCTGGGCGTCGTGCACAGGATTGTCAAATTGCGGCTGTAACATCATTCGCCTCGCACCATGGTGAAGAATTCGACCTTGCTGGCGGCGGCCTCGCGGCGTTCGGCTGCGCGGCGGGCTACCAGGGTGGCAGTCAGCGGTGCCAGCACCTGTCCGGCCAGCGTGGCGTGGCGGGCCGGGTCTTGCAGCAGGGCATCGGCCAGTGCGGCCAGCTCGGCGTGGCGCGGCTGGCTGCCCAGTACCCACGCATGGCCGGTAAAGGCGCCGACGTTGACGCTGGCGCGGGTCAGGCTGGCCTCGCCAAGGTTGAACCGGGCACCAGTGCCGCCGGCACGGCCTTGCAGCATGGCCAGCCCGGTTTCCGGGCGGCGCAGCCAGCGGCAGGCGGTGGCGTCGGGCAAAAGTGGAGAGAGCAGGGCGTCCAGCTCGGCTGGAGGGGCCAGCGCCAGAAGGCGCATCCACTGCTGGCGGGAGAGGGGCTCACACGTCATGGGTCGCTCGCTTCAGAAAAAATTCATATAAACGTATAGACGTATCCATCATAATCGTCGGGGTGGCATCATCACATCGCAGAACGGTGAATTTTTCGTGACAAACAGATGGCAGCCCGGCCGGGCTGGATGGAGACAACATGATTGAGCGGGGTTCCGGCGTGGCAGTCTGGCGCCAGATAGAAAACGAGCTGGCCGATGCCATTGCCCAGGGCAGTCTGGCGGCAGGTGAGCGGCTGCCCAACGAAATGCAACTGGCCGAACAGTTCGCCGTCAACCGGCACACCATCCGCCGTGCCGTGGCGGCACTGGTGGAACGCGGCGTGCTGCGGGTGGAGCAGGGGCGCGGCACGTTCGTGCAGGACAATGCCATCGACTATGCCATCAGCCGGCGCACGCGCTTTTCGCGCAACATGGCCCGGCAAAACCTGGACGCCAGCATCGAGATCATCAGCAGCGACACGCTGCCGGCCACGGCCGAACTGGCCGGGCTGCTGGAAGTGGCATCGGGCAGCCTGCTGTACCGCATCCGGACCCTCAGCCGGGTGGACGGGCGGCTGGTGGATACCTCGCTGGGATTTTTCCCGGCCGGACGGCTGCCGGGGTTTGCCGACCTCTATGCCGAAGAGAAATCGGTCACCCGCACGCTGGCACGCCTGAGCGTGGGGGATTACACCCGGCGCTTTACCCGTGTGACCGCGCGCCTGCCGGACAGCGAAATCCAGACCTTGCTGCACGTGCCCAAGACCCGGCCGGTGCTGCATGTGAAATCGCTCAACGTCGATGCCGATGGCGTGCCGGTGCAGTACGGGATCACCTGGTTCAACGGTGACCTGATCCAGCTGGTCATGGAAGCGGAGGAAGGCTGATGCGCTACGCGGTCTATCTTGCGCCACCACCGGCCAGCCGCTTCTGGCAACTGGGTTCGGCCTGGCTGGGGCGCGATGCTTGGCTGAACCGGCCGGTGGCTCTGCCTTCGGGGTGGTCTGCTGCCGATGCTGACCGGGTGGCTGCCGCTGCCCGTTATGGCTGGCATGCCACGCTGCGTGCTCCGTTCGCCCTTGCAGAAGGTGCGAGTGAGGCAGCCGTTCATGCCACGCTCCGCACGCTGGCCCGGCGTTTTGCCACGTTCGGGCTGACGCTGGCGCCTGCAACGCTCAACGGCTTTGCAGCCTTGCGTCCGGTATCCGGGCAGTCGCAGGTGGCAGAACTGGCAACAGCGGCGCTGCTGGCGCTGGATGCGCTGGCAGCACCGGCACCGCTGCGCACCGGCCTGTCGGCGCGCGAGGCCGAACTGTGCCGGCGCTGGGGGTATCCGTATGTATTCGAGTGCTATCGCTGCCATTTCACCCTGACCAGCCAGCTGGACGAAGTGGACATCCCGTCATGGCTTGCCCGGGCTGCAGCCCACTTTGACGGTGCCCTGTACCAGCCGGTGGAAGGGCTGGCCCTGTTTGTCGAACCGGAAGCGGGGGCGGCTTTCCGCTATGCCGCCTGGTATGGCTTTGATGGCCGGGAGTACGTCAATGCGGACTGAAACGGGGCAGTTGATCTACGTGATGGGGCCGTCGGGCGCCGGCAAGGACAGCCTGCTCGGCTATGCGCGCGAACGGCTGGCCGGGCAGCCGCTGGTGTTTGCCCACCGCTACATCACCCGGCCGGCGACTGCCGGCAGCGAAAACCATGTGGCACTCAGCGAGGCGGAATTTGCCCTGCGCGAAGCGCACGGCTGCTTTGCCCTGAGCTGGCGGCGCAACGGGCTGGCCTACGGGCTGGGCTGCGAAGTGACGGACTGGCTGGCTGCCGGGCTGGTGGTGGTGGTGAACGGTTCCCGCGCCGCGCTGCCGCAGGCCCGCCAGTGTTTTCCGGGGCTGAAACCGCTCTGGATTACCGCCAGCCCCGCCGTGCTGGCAGCCAGGCTGGCAGCCCGCGGACGCGAAAGCGCCGATGACATTGCTGCCCGGCTGGCGGCCTCGGCCGGATTCCGGCCGCCGGCGGATTGCCGGGTGCTGTGCAATGACGGCGAACTGGCCGTGGCGGGCGCCGAGCTGGTGGCGTGGCTGTCCTCGCATTGTCATCAACCCATCACGGCGTTGTAACGGACACGCTCTAGAGTAGGCGTATCGGATATCTGCCGGCCGCAATGTCCGTCCTTAAATGTCTATACGTCTACACAAGGAGCGTTGTCCATGTTGCTCAAGTCCCTGTTCGCTGCTGGCGGCATTGCCCTGTCGATGTCGGCAGCCGCTGCCACCACCCTGACCGTCTATACCGCGCTGGAACCGGACCAGCTCAAGTCCTACAAGGAAGCTTTTGAAAAAGCCAACCCGGATGTGCAGATCCGCTGGGTGCGCGAATCGACCGGCATCATCACCGCCCGGCTGATCGCGGAAAAGGCCCGCCCGCAGGCTGACGCGGTGTGGGGGCTGGCAGCCACCAGCCTGATGCAGCTCGACCAGCAGGGCATGTTGCAGCCCTATGCGCCCAAGGGACTGGCGGCACTCGACAAGCGTTATGTCGACAGCCACCAGCCGCCGCGCTGGGTCGGCATGGACGTGTGGGCGGCCACCGTGTGCTTCAACACGGTCGAGGCTGCCAAAAAAGGCCTGCCGAAGCCGGAAAGCTGGGAAGACCTGACTCGCCCGGTCTACAAAGGCCAGATCGTCATGCCGCACCCGGCTTCCAGCGGCACCGGTTTTCTGGACGTGTCGGCGTGGTTGCAGCACTTCGGTGACAAGAAGGGCTGGGACTACATGGACCGCCTGCACGTGAACATGGCGCAGTACGTCCATTCCGGTTCCAAGCCCTGCAAGATGGCCGCTTCGGGCGAATATCCGATCGGGATTTCGTTTGAATACCGGGGCGCCCAACTGAAGGACAAGGGCGCGCCGATCGATCTGGTGTACCCGAAGGAAGGGCTGGGCTGGGACATCGAAGCCACGGCGATCATGAAGGGTACGAAGAACCTCGCCGCCGCGCAGAAGCTGGCCGATTTTGCCGCCAGCCGCGAGGCCAACGAACTGTACGAAAAGAACTTTGCCGTGGTGGCCATGCCCGGCGTCGCCAAGCCGAGCCCGTACATCCCGGCCGATTACGCCCAGCGGCTGGTCAAGAACGACTTTGGCTGGGCCGCCCGCCAGCGCGACAGCATCCTGCGCGAATGGAGCCGCCGCTACGAAAGCAAGTCCGAACCCAAGCCCTGACCGTTTCGCCCATGCCGGCCGGCCCCTTCCGCGGGGCCGGCTTGGCGCAGGATGTTGCCATGCCCATGTCTATTGCTTCTGCCACCCGGCCGCATCTGGCCGTGCGTGGCCTCTCGCGCCATTACGGCGCCTTTACCGCGCTGGATGCCGTGTCGCTCGACATTGCCAAAGGCGAGTTCGTCTGCCTGCTCGGGCCGTCCGGCTGCGGCAAGACCACACTGCTGCGGCTGATCGCCGGGCTGGACGAACCGGACAGCGGTGACATCCGGCTGGCCGGCCGCGACATTACCCGCACCCCGCCGGCCGGACGCGATTACGGCATCGTGTTCCAGAGCTATGCGCTGTTTCCGAACCTGACCGTGGCGGCCAACATCGCCTATGGACTGCGGCCGCGCTGGCAAGCCGGGCGGCACCGCCAGCGGGTGCGCGAATTGCTCGACATGGTGGGACTGCCAGGCGCCGAGGACAAATACCCGTCCGAGCTCTCCGGTGGACAGCAGCAGCGGGTGGCGCTGGCACGGGCCCTGGCGACTTCGCCGGGTCTGCTGTTGCTGGACGAACCCCTGTCGGCGCTGGATGCGCGCGTGCGTGACCGCCTGCGCGAAGAACTCAAGCGCCTGCAAAAGAAACTTGGTGTGACCACGCTGATGGTGACGCACGACCAGGCCGAGGCACTGGCGATTGCCGACCGGGTGGTCGTAATGAACAAGGGGCGGATCGAACAGGTCGGCAGCCCGGCCGACATTTACCGCCGTCCGGCCAGCCGGTTCGTGGCCGAGTTTGTCGGGGAGGCCAACTGGCTGAATGGCGAGCGGGCCGGCGAGCGAAGCGTCAGGATCGGGCGGAAAACCCTGGCGCTGTCCGGCCGCCTGCCGGCCGGCGAGGCCCAGGCGCTGTTCGTGCGACCGGAGGACGTGATCCTGCACGAGCGCTGGGAAGAGGGAAGCAACCGGTTTCTGGCCGAGCTGACCGACATCAGTTTTGCCGGGGCGATGACCCAGTGCCGGCTGGCGCCACAGGGCATGCCCGGCGTGGAGCTGCGGGCGGATTTCTGCCCGTCGATGCTGTCGCGGCGGCCGGTGCGGCTGGGCGACACGGTAGCGGTCGAGCTGCCGGCCGATCGCTTGCTGGCGTATGCCGCAGACGGGAGGGCGGCATGAAGCTGGCGTTGCCGATGATCTGGCTGGCCGGCAAGGCCGAAGCGGAGCCGGTGCGCGAGCGCCGGGTCGGGTACGCGCTGGTATGGCTGTGGGTGGCCGTACTGGCAGCCTGCGTAGGTGTGCCGCTGCTGGCAATCGGCTGGCGCAGCGTGGTGCGGCTGGACGGCAGCTTTGCCGGCCTTGCGGCGTGGAGTGAGGTGCTGGCCACGCCGGGACTGATGCAGGCGGCGCAAAACAGCCTGCTGCTGGCGATCGGCAGCACGCTGCTGGTGGTGCCGCTGGCGTTTGCCTTTGCCTGGGCGCTGGTCCGCAGCTGCGCGCCGGTCCGCCCCTTGTTCCGGCAGGTGGCGCTGGTGCCCCTGCTGGCGCCGTCGCTGATGCCGGCGATTTCGCTGATCTACCTGTTCGGCAACCAGGGTCTGCTCAAGGACTGGATGGGCGGGGCCGGCATTTACGGTTTTGCCGGCATGCTGGCCGGCGAGGTGTTTTACACCTTTCCGCATGCGCTGATGATCATCCTGACCGCGCTGTCCACTGCCGATGCGCGGCTTTATGAGGCGGCCACCACGCTGGGCGCGGGCCGCCTGCGGCAGTTTTTCACCCTGACCCTGCCTGGCGCACGCTATGGCGTGGTGTCGGCGGCGCTGGTGGTGTTTACCCTGGTGATTACCGACTTCGGGGTGCCGAAGATCATCGGCGGTGATGTCAGCGTATTGGCGGTCGAGGTCTACAAGCAGGTCATCGGCCAGCAGCAGTTCGAGCGCGGGGCGGTGATCGGCATGCTGTTGCTGCTGCCGGCCGTGCTGGCGTTCTGGTGCGAGCGCCGGCTGGCGGCCCGGCAGCAGTCGGCCTTGCAGGCGCGCTCGGTGCGTTTCCGTCCGCAGCCGCTGTGGTGGCGCGACGGACTGGCCCTGTTGCTGCTGACCGGATTGTCGCTGGCGCTGCTGGGACTGCTGGGCGTAGGCATGGGGGCGTCGTTCATCCGTTACTGGCCTTACGACCTGACGCTGACGCTGGATCACTACGATTTTGACAGCGTCGGCGGCGAGGGCTGGCAGGCGTGGTTCAACAGCCTCTGGCTGGCCGGCGGGACGGCACTGGTCGGCTCGGTGCTGGTGTTTCCGGGGGCGGTGTGGGCCGAGCGGCTGAATCTGGCCGGCAGCGGTCGCCGGGTCTTGCGCCTCCTGGCCATGCTGCCGATGGCGGTGCCAGGGCTGGTACTGGGTCTGGGATATGTGTTCGTGTTCAACCAGCCCGGCAATCCGCTAGCGTGGCTGTATGGCAGCCTGCTCCTGATGACCGTGTGTACGGTGGCGCATTTCTATACCACGGCCCACCTGACCGCCACGACCGCCCTCAAGCAGCTGGACCCGGAGTTCGAAGCCGTGGCGGCATCGCTGAAAGTGCCGTTCTGGATCACCTTCTGGCGGGTCACGCTGCCGATGTGCCTGCCGGCCGTGATCGAAGTGGCGCGTTATTTCTTCGTGTCGGCGATGACGACCGTGTCGGCGCTGATCTTCCTGTATTCGCCGGACAGCAGCGTGGCTGCCCTGACCATCCTGACACTGGACGATGCCGGCGACACGGCGGCAGCGGCGGCGATGGCCACGCTGGTGGTGCTGACTTCGGCAGTGGTGTCGGCCGGTTTTTACTGGCTTGGCCGGCAGGTCAGGAATCCAGGCTAGGACCGGTGCCCCGGACTGCCTGCCTGCCGGCCGGGCAGGGCGTCCGGTGGCCTTGATGCACGGGCTGCCCGGTCTGATGGAGGAGCAGGCCCGGGAGATGTCCGTCAGGCATCCGTTGCCCGGAAGGGTCGCAGCTTGTCCGGGCAAGGCCGGGGCGGCTGGCAAGAGGCCGGGCTGGCCAGCCGGATGTTGCCTCTGGGAGTGGGCAGGGCATGCAGCGCACTGCCCGGAAAGTGTTGCATTCGTGCCCACGGCGGGTGATATACCGGCCTGCATTGCTGCCGGACTCCGGCTGGTGGCATGCGTGCCGGAGGTGGCTCGTTCACCGGCGGGAAAAGGGAGCCGATGCAGCGAAAGGCGAGGGTACTGGCATGTTTGCTACCACGGTTTTTCGTGCCAGTACCGGGCACGAGGCAGTCGTGACTGACATCATCGGCAAGGTGCCGGAAAATGCTCCGCCAGGCGGTGCATGCCTTGGATGACAAGGACTTACCGCCAGGCCAGGCGTGGAAATGCCTCGCTGGTCAAAAACAACATCTAGTGTCAAGACTTGTTGATCTGACGATATCTAGTAAAATTCTTGGGAAATTCACTGAATACTGACCGCCGTAGCCTTTTTCATTCCACGGCGGTTTTTTCATGGAGCAGCTGCCAGAGCGGTTGCCCAGATTCCCGGAGACAACAACGTGATGCACGAAAAACCGGCCCCGCTGGCCGAGCAGGAAATCTCCCGCGAAGTGCTGCTGGAAAAATACGCCAAGGGCGACGAGCAAAACGTCGCTGACGTGCGTCGCCGGGTGGCGGCGGCACTGGCCGGGCAGGAGCAGGAACCGTCGCGCCATGCCGAATCGTTCTACTGGGCGATGGAACAGGGCTTCATCCCGGGCGGGCGGATCAATTCCGCTGCCGGTACCGAGCTGTCGGCCACCCTGATCAACTGCTTCGTGCAGCCCGTGGGTGATTCGGTCAGCGAAACCCGCGACGGCAAGGTCGGCATTTACGAAGCCTTGTTGCAGGCCGCCGAAACCATGCGCCGTGGCGGCGGCGTGGGCTACAACTTCACCCGCATCCGCCCGAAGGGTGCGCGGGTGAAGGGCACCAACAGCCGGGCCTCCGGCCCGGTGTCGTACATGCGCGTATTCGACCGCAGCTGCGAGACCGTCGAGTCCGCCGGCGCCCGTCGTGGTGCCCAGATGGGCGTGCTCGACTGCGATCACCCGGACATCGAATCCTTCATCCATGCCAAGGATGCCGGCGACCTGCGCAACTTCAACATTTCGGTCGGCGTCAGCGATGCCTTCATGCAGGCAGTCGAGGCTGACGGCAGCTGGGAGCTGGTGCACAAGGAAGAGCCGGACCGCAAGGAATTTCCGGATGCCTGCCAGCGGGCCGACGGCAAGTGGGTCTACCGTGCCGTGCGCGCACGCGACCTGTGGAACCAGATCATGGAATCGACCTATGACCATGCCGAGCCGGGCGTGCTGTTCATGTCGAAGATCAACCGTGACAACAACCTGTCGTACTGCGAAGTGATCGAGTCGACCAATCCGTGTGGCGAACAGCCGCTGCCGGATTACGGCTGCTGCGACCTGGGTTCGATCAACCTGACCCGTTTCGTGCGCGATCCGTTCACCGCCAAGGCCGGCTTTGACTTTGCCACCTTCGACAAGGTGGTGCGACAGTCGGTGCGCATGCTTGACAATGTGCTTGACCTGACCGTGTGGCCGCTGCCGGAACAGCAGCGCGAAGCCCAGTCCAAGCGCCGGATCGGCCTCGGCTTTACCGGTCTTGGTGACGCGCTGATCATGCTCACCATCAAGTACAGCTCTGATGCCGGTCGTGCCTTTGCCGCCCGGGTGTCCGAAGCCATGCGTAACTCCGCCTACGACGCCTCGGTGGATCTGGCCATTGAAAAGGGCGCCTTCCCGCTCTTTGATGCCGACCAGTACCTGGCCGAGCCGCATTGCGCCAGCCGCCTGCCCAAGGAAATCAAGGCCCGCATCAAGAAGCACGGCATCCGCAACTCGCACCTGCTGTCGATCGCACCGACCGGCACCATTTCGCTGGCGTTTGCCGACAATGCCAGCAACGGCATCGAGCCGCCGTTCAGCTGGTTCTATACCCGCAAGAAGCGCATGGCCGACGGTACCCAGCAGGAATACCGCGTCGAGGACCACGCCTACCGTGTTTACCGCGAGCTGGGTGGCGATGTCTCCAGCCTGCCGGATTACTTCGTATCGGCACTGGAAATGAGCGCGCTTGACCACATGAGCATGGTCGCTGCCGTGGCACCGTTCATCGATACCGCCATTTCCAAAACCGTCAACGTGCCGGCTGACTATCCGTTTGCCGACTTCGAAAGCCTGTATATCGAAGCCTGGCGTGCCGGCCTGAAGGGCATTACCACCTATCGTCCGAACAGCGTGCTGGGCTCGGTGCTGAGTGTGGAGCCGACCAGGGAAACCCCGGCCGACCTGCCGCCGTCCGATGATCCGGACCGCCGCATTGCGCTCAACAAGACTCCGGAACCGGCACTGGCCTCGCTCAAGTGGCCCAACCGCCCCAAGATCAAGGGCGGCAACCCGGGCTGGACCTACATGGTGGAAAACCCTTCCGGTGATTTCGCCGTGTTTGTGGGCCACATTCAGAACGGTCATGCCACTCCGTTTGAAGTGTGGGTAAATGGTGCCGAACAGCCGCGTGGTCTGGGTGCCGTTGCCAAAACGCTGTCGATGGACATGCGCTCGATGGACCGCGCCTGGCTCAAGGCCAAGCTCGAAGCACTGGCCAAGACCCACGACGACAAACGCTACGTGCTGGAACTGGGCAACGACACCATCCGTGCCACCAGTGCCTCGTCGGTACTGGCTCAGGTGGTACGCCACCGTGTCGAGGAACTGGGTGCTTTCGGTGCGGCCGAAGGCGAAGCCACCCCGGTGATGGACGCGCTGTTTGCCCGCAAGGAGCCGAAGTCCGGCGTGGACGGCACCATGAGCTGGTCGGTCGACGTGGTCAACCCGGCCACCGGCGACGATTTCGTGCTGTTCCTGAAAGAGCTGGTATTGCCGACCGGACAGCGCCGCCCGTTCTCGATGTGGCTGGCTGGCAGCTATCCGCGCGAGCTGGACGGCTTGTGCAAGATGCTGTCGCTGGACATGCGCGTCATCGATCCGGCCTGGATCGGCATGAAGCTGCGCAAGCTGCTGTCTTACGCCGAACCGCAGGGTGATTTCTTTGCCCGCATTCCGGGGAGCGAAAAATCGCAAAGCTGGCCGTCCACCGTGGCCTACATCGCCCGTCTGGTCATCCACCGCTTTGCCATGCTGGGCGTCCTCAACGAGGACGGCTTCCCGCTGGAAGAAATGGGCGTGATGGTGCCGGAGCAGGGTGAGCTGTTCGATGCCGTGACCACGCAGGCACCGGCGCCGACCTCGGGCCGCAAGTGCCCGGAATGCGGCAATCACGCCGTGATCAAGAAGGACGGCTGCGAATTCTGCACGGCCTGCGGACATATCGGCAGCTGCGGCTGAGTCTCGGCCGGGATGACCTCCACGGTGTAACCTGCCTGTGCCCGGGTGTCTGACATGCCGGAGCCAGGCAGCCGGAACGGCTTTCCATCTTGGAAAGCCGTTTTTGTTTGCAGACAAGATGCAGGGCTTCTGTCGACGATCCGGCCGCCAGCATTGCATCCGGGGCCTGTGATTTGCATGGTGCGTGAGCCGGATGTCAGGGCAGAGGCAGGCATCAGGGGCATTGCCATGTACAGGGGCATGCGTCATGCCTGCAACGGCAACCGGTACGATGGCCTGTGTTTCTTTTCCATCGGCCCTGCAGGCCGAGAATCCGGCAACAACAGCGGCCGGGCTCCGCAAAAAGCCTAAAAAAACAGGCTGCCACAAGGCAGCCTGTCGGGATCAGGGCAAAGGTGTTTCAGTCACCTTCGACCGGAGCATCTACCCGGCCGGGCAGGATCAGGTTCAGCCCCAGTGCGACCAGCGAACTGACCGTAATGCCCGAGCCGAACACTTCCTTGACGAAAGACGGCAGCTTCGACAGCAGTTCGGGGCGCACGGTCACGGCCATGCCACAGCCGATGGCAACGGCGATGATTACGCCATTACGTTTGGTTTGCGACACCCGGCCCAGCATTTCCACGCCGGCCACGATGATCATGGCGAACATCATCAGCCCGGCTCCGCCGAGTACCGGCTGGGGAATGGTGACGATCAGTGCGCCAAAGACCGGGAACAGGCCGGCCAGTACCAGCAGCACGCCAGTCAGCGCCACCACGTAGCGGCTGGCCACGCCGGTCAGCGAGACCACGCCGATGTTCTGGGCAAACGACGAGAACGGCGTGGTCGACATGACTGCCGCACAAGCCGAACCAAGGCCGTCACACAGGATGCCGGCCGACATCTGCTTGCCACCGACCTTGACCTTGGTCGCCTGGCCGAGAGCCAGGAAGTTGCCCGTGGATTCGACGATGGTGACGAGGTAGGCAATCGACATGCCGATGATGCCGGCGATCGGGAAGCTCATGCCAAAGTGCATGGGGGAGGGGACGGCAAAAACATCGGCCTGCCTGACCGGGCCGAAATCGATCAGTCCGAAGGCCAGGCACACCAGATAACCGACAAACATGCCGATCACGATGGCGGCGGCCGCCACGATGCCGCGGCCGAACTGCACCAGTCCGATGACCAGTACCAGCACGAAGAGGGCAATGCCCAGATTGGTCGGCGAGGCGTAGTCAGGCGATCCGACCTGTCCACCGGCAAACCAGTCGACGGCTACCGGAATCAGTGACAGGCCGATCATGGAAACGACCGTACCGGTAACGACCGGCGGAAACAGCTTGCGGATCTGCGGCATGAAAAAACTGCCGATGATCATGACGACCGATCCGACCAGTGACGAGCCCAGGATGCCGGCCACACCTTGTTCAAAGCCGATGGCAATGGCTGCGGCCACAAACGTGAAGCTGGTACCCATCACGCAGGGCAGGCGGATGCCGATCGGCCCGACCCCGCGGCACTGAACGATGGTGACGGCACCCGATACCATCAGTGCGGCATTGACGAGTGCCACCACGTCGGCTGTCGGCAGTTTGAGGACGCCGCCTACAACGAGCGGGACGGCGATGATGCCGCCCAGGGCTGCCAGCAAATGCTGGATGGCCAGAAGCAGCGAGGTGGCAAACGGAGGCCGGTCTTCGACCTGATACAAAAGCTGTTCCACTTTGGATTTCCGGAAGGGTTGGCGGAATCAGGCCGGCAAGGCCCGCGCGCAAGGCGCGCATGATTCATGTTTGGCACGGGCAAGTCAAACGCAAACGGCATGAAATGGCGACTGCGTGCGCAACAAGCATTTGTTCTGCCATGAGTTATTGGCCAGGTATCGCGCCTGTACCGACCGAAAGCTAGAATGGCGGCTCATTTCAACGTCAATACAGGTCGTACGCATGACTCATTTCGAAAACGCCAGTATCCAGAAAACGGCCAATGTCTATTTTGATGGCAAATGCATCAGCCATAATCTGACCCTGCCGGACGGCAGTCGCAAGTCCGTGGGCGTGATCCTGCCGGCCACGCTGGAGTTCAATACCGGTGCGCCGGAAATCATGGAGGTGCTGGCTGGCCAGTGCCGCGTGACGCTGGCAGATGCGCCGGCAAGCCAGACCTACGAAGCAGGCCAGTCATTCAATGTGCCGGGTAACAGCCACTTCACGATTGAAGTGACTGACACACTGCATTACGTCTGCCATTTCGGTTGATTTCGCCATGAGGGGCCGCCAGGCGGCCCCGGCCACGGTGCCGGCCATCCGGGCGGCAAGAAGAGGCTTACCGCGTGTGTCCACGTCGGAAGAGCGGATGTACACAAGGACCGGGCCCGTGCTGGCGGCAGCCAGTCCGTAGCTGTGGAGCGGGTCATCCGGAGTGTGCCACGTATCCGGCTCCGCCTCCCCGCCTTGCAGGATGTGCACTGTCAGTGCATTCCTTGATACCGGCCTGACGGCCTTGGTGTAGCCATTGTGCCGGAGGCCGGCTGAAACCGCCCGTCGCGGAGTGTATTGGATCATCCCGTCGGGCAGTTCAGCCAATCCTGCCTTTCAGCGTGGAATTCCCCGCCAGAACGCAATGGCTGCAGCTGCCCAGCCCCCCAGCATCAGGGTGCCTCCGGCAGGAGTGACCATGCCCAGCCACAAAGGCCCGCCCAGTGCCAGCAGGTACAGGGTGCCGCAAAAAATGACGGTACCGGCGAACAGCAGCACTGAGGCCAGTGCCATGCCCCGCCGGATGACGGCGCCGATGGCAATCAGGCCGACAGCGTGGATGAACTGGTACTGTACGGCCGTATTCCACCAGCCCAGCGCCCGGGCATCAAAACCAGGAGCCAGTGCATGGGCACCAAATGCCCCCAGTGCCACCCCCAGCAGCATGAGGACGGCACCGGAAAACTGGGTCATTCGCATTGTTCTATCTCCTTGTTGTTTCCTGATGTCAGGATAATTCAGCCAAGACCGTTGCATGGGTGGAAATTACAAATGCAAACTGGATAAAAAGTCTTGCAGATTGCACAATTGTTGCATAACAAGTCGTCTACAACGGGGGAGAGAATCAATGGATACCTTTGTCAGAATCTATGACTTTATCGAGCGGACATTCTGGTTCACGCTGTCCCGCAAATTATCCAGCCTGTTGATCATTGCCCTGCTTGAACTGGGCTTTGTGTACCTGATCTGGCATGCCGGACAGGAACTGGCGGCACTCGGTTCCCGGATAAACGATCCGGTCCTGCAGCAGTCGATCCAGGGCATCCTGGACCAGGCTCTGGTGTGGGCGGGAATGCTGTGGGGTATCTCGCTGGTCATGATCATTGGCATGGTTCTGTACCTGCGTTACCTGATCGTCCGGCCGATCCGCATCATTACCGGCATTTTCCAGGACATCGGACAGGGCGTCGGCGACCTGTCGCGCAGCATCCCTACCTCTACCCACGATGAAATCCGCCAGCTTTCCGAGTCTTACAACCTGTTTGTGGCCAAACTGCGCCAGATCATCAACCAGGTACGGCTGATGACCGTCCGCATTGCCATGGAGTCAGCGCGTACCCTGCAAAACGTCAATACCTCCTGCGAAAATGCCCAGAAGCAGGGGGAGCTGGCCCGTGAAGTGACCGATGCCAGCCAGCAGAATACGGACGGCATCAATTCGGTTTCAGTGCAGACGCAGCAGATCGCCAGCAACACGCATACCAATCTCGACATGGCCCGTTCGACCCGTAACGAGCTGGCCGAAGTAGAAGGGCGCATCAGCCAGGTCGGCCACCGCATCCAAGCATTCAACCAGACCGTCGGCGAACTGAACCAGCGGTCCGCCTCCATCCAGCAGATCGTCTCCCTGATCAAGGACATTTCCGAGCAGACCAATCTTCTGGCCCTGAATGCCGCCATCGAAGCTGCACGAGCCGGCGAATCCGGGCGTGGCTTTGCCGTCGTGGCCGACGAAGTGCGCAAGCTGGCCGAACGGGTCCGCGGTGCTACCGACGAAATCTCCGGCAACATCGACAGCATGCTCAAGCTCGTAGCCACCACGCAGAGCGAAACCTACGCCATCAATGCCGATACCCAGTACGCCACCCAGGTAGTCGGTACGACCTCGCAGCGTTTTACCGGACTGGTAAACGATTTTGAGCAGACTTCCAGTGCACTGGCTGCCATTGCCGATTCGGTCCAGACTTTTGCCGGGCACAATGTGCAGGTCAACGCCAATGTCGGCGAAATCCGCACCCTCTCTACCGAAGTCCAGGACCGGCTGGCACAGTCAGCCGACGTATCGCGCTCGCTGGCCGAAACCGCCGAGCAAGTACAGGGGCTAGTCAGCCGCTTCACCCTGGGGGAAGGGGAGTTTGACCAGATCATCGCCCGCGCCCGGCATTACCGTGACCAATGCCAGTCTCGTCTGGTCGAGCTGGTTGAAGCAGGTGTCGAGCTCTTTGACCAGCGCTATCAGCCGGTACCCGACACTCATCCGCAAAAATACCGTACCGGATACGACGACAAGATCCCGGAGCGCCTGCAACCCCTTTACGACAAGCTGGTCCAGGAAACTTCTGGCGGCCGTTTCGCCCTGCTGGTGGATACCAATGGCTATGCTCCCAGCCACAACAGCTATTATTCGCGCCCGCTGACCGGCAATCCGAAAACCGACTTGCAGCAGAGCCGTGACAAGCGCATTTTCAATGACCCTGCCGGCCTCAAGGCGGCCAGAAACGACACGCCGTTCCTGTTGCAGACCTATGTCCGCGACACCGGTGAAATCCTGTCGGAAATCAGTTTGCCGATCATGGTCAAGGGTCGCCACTGGGGCGCCTTGCGCCTGGGGTTTGATGCTGCCAGGTTGCTGGCATCGGGCAATCTGTCTGACGGAAGTGCGCCCGGCTTGTAGCAAACTGCCCAAGCCACGACAATCTGCATTCGCTTCAATACCTGACAGGATGGACCATGCTCCGACTTCGCCCCCTTGCCGCCTTCATGCTGGCGATTCCGTTGCTGGCCTGCGCGGCCGGGACTGCTGACAACACCGACAGCGTACGGCAGGCATTCGAGAAAAAATTTCCGCAGAGGCAGGTGCAGGCCGTGCGGGCTACGCCGGTAACCGGCATTTACGAAATCGTGCTGCCGGACCGGCAGGTTGTCTATGCCGATGCCAAGGTCAAACACCTGTTTGTCGGAGACCTGATTGATGTTGATGCCCGCCAGAGCCTGACCGAAGCTCGTGTGGCCGAACTCTCCAAAGTTGACTGGAAAAACCTGCCCCTCGACCTGGCTTTCAAGGAAGTGCGTGGCAATGGCAGCCGCAAGCTTGCCGTGTTTTCCGACCCGGACTGCCCGTTCTGCAAGCGGCTGGAACGCGACAGCCTCAAGGGTGTCGCCAACGTGACGATTTATACCTTCCTGTATCCGCTGACCTCACTGCATCCGGACGCCATGCACAAGTCGGCCCAGATCCTGTGCAGCAGCAATCCGCAGGTGGCCTGGTCTGACTTCATGCTCAATGACAAGCCCCTGGCCGGAGACGGCAAATGTGCCGCAGCCGACAAGCTGGCCTCCATCCAGCAACTGGCCGAAAAACTGGGCATCAGCGGCACACCTGCCCTAGTATTTCCCAATGGCCAGCTGGTCTCCGGCGCCATTCCCAAGGCAGACGTGGAAAAACTGCTCAACAGCAAGTAATGCCCGGTCGTCAGCAAGAAGAAAAGCCGTCGCTGTATGCGACGGCTTTTCTTTTGTGTGCATCAGATTCTGGTAGCGCCGGCCTGGTCATTTGGTGCAAGCCCGAGGGCCGCTCTGTTTCTCGCCGCAGATCATTGCCGCAGTGACTGAATGCAACTGTCTGCTCAAGTCCGTGCAATTACGCAACTGAAGCAGCAGTCCCGAGGTCTTTGAGCGGGCTTTGGCATGAAGCAGGAATTTGTCTGCGGCACCAAGGACAGCTCATACCCACAGAAACCGGCGTAACCCAACGTCTGAAGATCCGTCCAACCGGGAGGTACAGCCTGGCAACGCCCTGGTTGCATGCCGGCAAGCAAGCACGTCGTCTTGCATGGCAGCAGGTGATCGTGAGTGGCTGATGCTGCATTGGGATTCAGCCAGAAAGCGTACGGACCCACGAAGCCATGTCGGCAATGAAAACCGGAGGAGCATCCAGTCAGGTACTGTATCGCCGGTATTCATCATGGCCTCGGGACCGAGGAAATGGCCCTTTCCAGATCGTCTGCCGTGGTTCCGCATGAAGCCTGTCTGGCCGCAGCTATCTGGCCAGACTCCGGAGCCACAATGGCGGCCCCGGCGGCAGAGACCGGAATCAGGCGCTTTGCAGCAGCTCCCGCGCCCCGTCACGATCCCAGTCATGGCCGTGTACCTTGAGGTAAGCCACGCCTTCGCTGGCGATCACCACGGCTTCACGCACTCCTTGCAGGGCAGCTAGTGCCGTGGACAATCGGGAGGCATCTCCGTGCCAGCCGGCAGGCAGGGCCAGCAGCTCGGTCCGGACCGCCGGTGGTGGCGTCATGCTCATGGCCAGCCACAGCCAGATCACCATCAGCACGCAGGTAAAGGTGAACACGGCCGCGGCACCGCCCCAGCCATACAGGGCACCGCCCAGTACGCCACCGAGGAACAGGCCAAGGGATTGCGACGTGTTGTAGACGCCAATGGCTGTTCCTTTGGCTGCCGGAGGAGCAATTTTGGAAATCAGCGAAGGCAGGGTGGCTTCCAGGATATTGAAGGCAATGAAATACAGCCCCAGCAGTCCGACGATATGCCAGAAACTCGACAGGGAGGCCGCCATGCCCGCCTGGGCCAGCAGCATCAGCGCAATGGCAGCGACAAACACCCGCTTCAACTGGGCCTTTTTCTCGCCATAAATGATGGCTGGCACCATCAGGATGAATCCGACGACGGTGACCGGGAGATACACCTGCCAGTGATGGGCCTTGTCGAGATTGGCGCTCTGCATCAGGGCAAACGGGATGACGACAAACATGGCCATTTGCGCGGCGTGCAGGGCAAAAATACCGAAATTCAACCGCAGCAGGTCACGGTTTTTCAGCACGTCAGGCAGGCGGGCCGGATTGGCTTCGGCATCAGAGTGAAAGCGGCTGGTAGCCGGATCCGGAATGAAAAAACGCACGGCCAGCATCGCCAGCAGTGTCAGGACGGCGGTCAGGACGAAAATGCCCGGGACGCCGATCCAGTGGGTCAGCAAAGGGCCCAGTACCAGACTGGCTGCGAAGGTGGTGCCGATGGTCATGCCGATCATGGCCATCGCCTGGGTCCGGTTTTCTTCCCGGGTCAGGTCGGCGAGCAGGGCGGTAATGGCCGCTGAAATGGCTCCTGCACCTTGCAGGGTGCGTCCTAGGGTCAGCAGCCAGAGGTTGTCGGCCATTGCGGCAACCAGACTGCCGACAGCAAAAATGGCAAGGCCAAGATAAATGACCGGCTTGCGGCCGATACGGTCAGACCACATGCCGAAAGGCAATTGCAGGATCGCCTGGGTCAGGCCGTAACTGCCCAGTGCAAAGCCTACCAGTGCGGCATTGTGACCGCCCGGAAGGCTGCTGGCATAGAGAGAGAAGACAGGCAATACCAAAAACATGCCAAGCATGCGCAGACCGTACAAACCGGCAAGCCCGATGCTTGCACGCAATTCCAGTGACGTCATCGTAGATACAACCGAGGGTATGCAGAACAGGCGGGCTGCAATGCCAGCCTGGTGGATTGACATGATGACGCAGCCTGCCGGTCAGTCCGTGGGCTGGCGCGCCGTCGATTCGAGTCGGTATAGTAACAGGTTGCTTTGCCTTCCCGAGAGTCCCATGGACAGCATCCGCATTCGCGGCGCACGTACGCACAATCTCAAAAACGTCAATCTGGACTTGCCCCGTCACAAGTTGATCGTCATTACCGGCCTATCTGGTTCCGGCAAATCCTCTCTGGCATTCGATACCCTCTATGCCGAAGGCCAACGGCGCTATGTCGAATCCCTGTCAGCGTATGCCCGGCAGTTTTTGCAACTGATGGAGAAACCGGACGTCGACCTGATCGAGGGCTTGAGCCCGGCCATTTCGATCGAACAGAAGGCCACCAGCCACAATCCGCGTTCGACCGTCGGCACGGTGACTGAAATCCACGATTACCTGCGCCTGCTGTTCGCCCGGGTCGGCACACCATATTGCCCCGAGCATCACCAGCCACTGGAGAGCCAGACCGTCAGCCAGATGGTCGATCATGTGCTGGCGTTGCCGGAAGATACCCGCCTGATGATCTTGGCTCCGTTGGTCGTCGGCCGGAAAGGCGAACAGGCAGAGCTGTTTGACGACCTGCGGGCTCAGGGATTCGTGCGGGTGCGGGTGGATGGCGAAGTGCTGGAAATCGATGCAGTTCCCAAACTGGACAAGAACCGCAAGCACACGGTTGAAGTGGTGGTGGACCGCCTGAAAATCCGCCCGGACGTCAAGCAACGGCTGGCCGAATCGTTTGAGACTGCGCTGCGGCATGCCGACGGGCGTGCCATCGCCGTGGAAATGGACAGCGGGAAAGAGCACTGGTTTTCGGCCAGGTTTGCCTGTCCGGTGTGCAGCTACAGCCTGCCGGAACTGGAGCCCCGGCTTTTTTCCTTCAACAACCCGATGGGGGCCTGCTCGAAGTGTGACGGTCTGGGACAGATCACCTTTTTCGATCCCAAACGGGTAGTAGCCCATCCGGAACTCAGCCTGGCCTCTGGCGCCATCAAGGGCTGGGACAAGCGCAACCAGTTTTATTTCCAGATGCTGCAAAGCCTGGCGCAGTTTTACGGATTCGAAATCGACCTGCCGTTTGAACTGCTGCCGGAAAAAGTGCGCCATGTGGTACTGCACGGCTCCGGACGAGAGGCCATCCCCTTCGTTTATACCAACGAGCGCGGGCACAAGGTGACGCGCGAGCATCCGTTCGAAGGCATCATCCCGAACCTGGAGCGGCGCTATCGTGAAACCGACTCGGCCACGGTGCGCGAGGAACTGGCGAAATACCAGAACAACCAGCCTTGCCCTCATTGCCACGGCACCCGCCTGCGCAAAGAGGCCCGGTTTGTCCAGGTAGCCGACAAGACCCTGCCGGAACTGAACGTCTGGCCCCTGCGCAAAACACTGGCCTGGTTCGAGCAGCTGTCGTTTACCGGGCAGAAGCAGGCGGTGGCTGAGAAAATCGTCAAGGAAATCCATGACCGGCTGGGCTTTCTCAACAATGTCGGGCTGGACTACCTGTCGCTGGACCGTTCTGCCGACACCCTGTCCGGCGGCGAGGCGCAGCGCATCCGCCTGGCAAGCCAGATCGGCTCGGGCCTGACCGGGGTGATGTACGTACTGGATGAACCCTCCATCGGCCTGCACCAGCGCGACAACGACCGTCTGCTGGCTACCCTGATGAAGCTGCGCGATCTGGGCAATAGCGTGATCGTGGTCGAGCACGATGAGGACGCCATCCGGGCGGCTGATTTCCTGGTCGACATGGGGCCGGGGGCCGGGGAGCATGGTGGCGAGGTACTGGTGGCCGGAACACCGGCCGAAGTGGCCAGCTGCCCTCGTTCCATTACCGGGCAGTACCTGTCAGGAAGCAAGGGCATTGCCATCCCGGCCGAGCGCCGGGCGCTGGACCCGGAGCGGGTGTTGCGGCTCAAAGGGGCGCATGGCAATAACCTCAAGGATGTGACGCTGGAATTGCCGGTTGGCCTGCTGACCTGCATTACCGGTGTGTCCGGCTCGGGCAAGTCGACGCTGATCAACGATACCTTGTATGCCGTAGCGGCCCGTGAACTGAATGGTTCATCGATCGAGCCGGCACCCTATGCGGAAATTGAAGGGCTGGATTTCTTCGACAAGGTGATCAACGTCGACCAGAGCCCGATCGGCCGGACTCCGCGCTCCAATCCGGCCACGTATACCGGACTGTTTACTCCAATCCGCGAGCTGTTTGCCGGGGTGCCGGTGTCGCGCGAGCGTGGTTATGGACCGGGCCGGTTCAGTTTCAACGTCAAGGGAGGGCGTTGCGAGGCATGTCAGGGCGATGGTGTCATCAAGGTTGAAATGCATTTCCTGCCGGATATTTATGTGCCGTGCGATGTTTGCCATGGGCATCGCTACAACCGCGAAACGCTTGAAGTGCAATACAAGGGCAAGAACATCCGTGACATTCTGGAAATGACGGTTGAACAGGCGCTGGAATTTTTCAATGCCGTACCGTCCATTGCCCGGAAGCTGCAGACCCTGATGGATGTCGGGCTGGGTTATATCCGCCTCGGGCAGAGTGCCACGACCTTGTCCGGCGGTGAGGCGCAGCGGGTCAAGCTGGCGCTGGAACTGTCCAAGCGCGATACCGGCCGTACGCTGTACATCCTGGATGAGCCCACAACGGGGCTGCATTTCCATGACATTGATCTACTGTTGAAAGTACTGCAGCGCCTGCGAGAGCACGGTAATACAGTCGTGGTGATCGAGCACAATCTTGACGTGATCAAAACGGCAGACTGGCTGATCGACCTCGGTCCTGAAGGAGGAGAAGGCGGCGGCCGCATCATCGCCGCAGGCACTCCGGAAATGCTGGCCAGTCATCCGGCCAGCTTTACCGGTCATTACCTGAAAAAGCAGCTGGACTCACAACGATAACAATCATGCCAAAGCTCACCGTAATCGATCATATTCATGTCTGGGTCAAGGACCGTGCTGCCTCCGCAGCCTGGTACCAGCGCATTCTGGGGCTGATACCTGAAGCACGGTTTGCGGCGTGGGCAGAGAAACAGGAGGGTCCGCTGACCCTGAGCAATTCCAGCAATACGGTACGGATTGCCCTTTTCGAGAAGCTGGATGCGCAGGCATCGCATGCCGTCATTGCTTTTTCCGTAGCCGGACCGGATTTTCTGGCCTGGATCGACAAACTGGCCGGCGAGCGGGTGCAGGCCGTTGATGGCCGTTTTCTTGCCCGGGACTGCATTCGCGATCACAAGCAGGCATGGTCTTTCTATTTTGTCGATCCGGATGGCAATCCATTCGAAATCACCAGCTATGACTACTCGTGGCTGGCGGCAAAGCTGCGGAACTGATTGCCGGGCTGTCTGACAAACGAGTGTTTAATTGCGATAATCGGGCCGCCTGAATCAGGCGGCCCGATCGTATTTGTCTATCCCGCTTGACACTTCCATCATTAAAACGTAAGTTTCAAACAACTGTTTGGATTGAGCATGAACGAACTACCCCAAGACGCCGAGACCTCACCGGATCAAACCAGCATGAATACCAGCCGGGCAGACACCGCCACACGCATCCTTGACGTAGCAGAGCGCCTGTTTGTCGAGCATGGCTTCGAGGCGACCTCCTTGCGGATGATTACCCAGCAGGCAGAAGTCAATCTGGCTGCCGTGAACTACCACTTCGGCTCGAAGGATGCATTGCTGCAACAGGCCGTCATCCGTCGCTTGGCTCCATGGAATCGTCGTTGCATTGAAGAGCTGGATGCGCTCGAAGTCTCCGGCGAAGTCCTGACTGTCGAAAATCTGGTTCAGGGATTTGTTCGCCCTTCGTTGGCCTTGTCGAAAGATCCCAGCCGGGGCGGAGCACTGTTTGTGCGCTTGCTGTCACGTACATTCATCGAAAACCACAAAATGCTGCGCGAAGCCATTCCGGCAGAACACAGCGAATTTGTTGTCAGGTACAGCCGGGCGTTTGCTCGGGTCTTACCCCATCTGAGCCAGGAAGAACTGGCCTGGCGTCTGCACTTCAGCTTCAGCCTGATGTTCAATGCCTTTGCCGGCAATGATGTGCTCAAGGTGTTCATCAAGAAGCCGCAATATGTGTCTGCCCGGGACCCCGAGACAGTTGCACGACATCTGTTGCCTTATGTGATTGCCGGCTTGACGGCATCAGTCTCGAATCATCTGTAACCACATGAATAAAATGGTCATTTTTCTTGCCGTGTGTTGCTAATAGCCAACAAAAAGGTCGGATTTACAATATATAAAACGGCTGTTTGAAATATTTGCTCGACATCAGATGTCGGCCGCAAATCCCGATGCTAATATCATCACAGGCCGGTCTCAAACGATCGTTTGCCTATAAAACAAACAGCCAATTAGTCCGTCTGGAAAAGAGGAACACATGAAGATCAAGAATCTGAGCTTGGCCATTGCTCTGATGGGGGGGATTCCTGGAGTCGCACTGGCGTCGGGTTACCACTTCGGTTCACAAAGCGTGTCGGCACAAGGAACGGCATTTGCCAGTGCTGCTGAAGCCGATGACGCTTCCACCATTTTCTACAATCCGGCTGGCATGTCGCGCCTGAAGGGCAACAACTTTTCCGGCGGCCTGACCGTGGTAATTCCGAATTCGGACTACACGGACAAAGGTTCGGTCAACTTCCTGAATCGTCCCACCGGTGGTGATAACGGTGGTACTTTTGCTCCGAGCGCAGTTGTGGCTCCTTCCATGTACCTGACCCACCAGATCAATGACCAGTTTACGGCCGGCATTGGCATGTTTGTGCCGTTCGGTGCCTCGCTGGACTATGGCAGCGGTTGGGCCGGTCGTTATGGCATTACCAAAATCGACCTGATGACGATCAACATCAATCCGTCAATCTCGTTCAAGCTCAATGAACATCACAGCTTCGGTTTTGGCATTTCAGCCCAGTATATGAATGCCGAGCTGGATAAAGCTTCTGATGCCATTTCAGGCCTGATTATGGCTGGAACTCCATCAATCAATCCAGGAGCAACTGCTGCACAACAGCAAGTTGCTGGTTTGGCACGTGCAGGTCTGATTTCCGGTGATGGCAGCATCAAAATCAAGGGTACAGACTGGGGGTATGGTTTTAATTTGGGCTACATGTTTACACTGGATGAAAATACCCGGTTTGGCATTGCCTACAGATCAGCAATTTCTCAAAAATTGCGTGGTTATGCTGACTGGAGTTTTGATGGAATGAGCTTTACCGGTCCAGCTGCTGCTGCCAAGCCTGGCGTACTGGCTACACTGAATAAAAAACACCCGGACTCTGATGCGAGTGTTGATGTAAAAACACCAGAGTCCTTGTCGGTTAATGGCTTTCATCAGATCAATGACAAATGGGCGGTCATGGCGGATGTGACGTGGACACGTCACTCCCAGATGCAGAACATTGATGTCAATTTCAACACCCCAGGTGAGGGCGATTTCGTTGTGCGCCAGAATTGGCGCAATACCTACAAAGTATCCGTAGGGGCCAATTACAAATACAACGATGCCTTGATGCTTCGGGGCGGCATTGCCTACGACCAGTCACCTGTCAGCGATGAAAGCCTGCGTCACCCGGCCTTGCCTGACAGTAATCGTTGGCTGTTTTCGTTGGGCGGCAATTACAAGTTTACCAAACTTGACTCGCTGGACTTTGCTTACACCTACATCGATTTTGCCAATGCCAACTTGAACTACAAGGATTCGTGCAACCCGTTGGGCATGAATGCAAGCGGATTGTGCACCGGCAATGGCGAAAACACCAAAGGCCAGTACAAAACCAATATCCACATGCTGGGTGTCCAGTACAACCGTGCCTTCTAATTTGATGTCAATTTAGAGGCGTGGAATAACGGGGCCGGAAAAACCGGCTCCATTGAAAACTCCCCCGGTGATACATCTGCAATACGTTGTCGCCGGTTGTCTACATCAGTCTGTCTGCAACCAGAGGAAACCATGTCTCAGTCCAAGTTCATCGTTCGCAAGGTAGCCGTGCTCGGTGCCGGGGTGATGGGCGCGCAGATTGCCGCTCACCTCGTCAACGCTAAAGTGCCGACTGTTCTCTTCGACTTGGCCGCAAAAGAAGGCGATAAAAGCACCATTGCCAAAAAGGCCATTGAGGGGCTCAAAAAACTGAAGCCGTCCCCCTTGGCAGGCAAGGACCGGGCCGATTTCATCACACCGGCCAATTACGACGAACATCTGTCGTTGCTCAAAGAGTGCGACATCGTTATTGAAGCCATTGCCGAACGGATGGACTGGAAAGCAGACCTTTATGCCAGGGTCGCCCCGTTTCTGGGTGAGCACACCATTTTTGCCACCAATACTTCCGGCCTGAGCATCAACCAGTTGGCTGAATCCTGCCCGGCAGACGCCCGTAGCCGTTTCTGTGGCGTGCACTTCTTCAATCCTCCGCGCTACATGCACCTTGTGGAAATCATCCCGTGCGTGACCAGTAATGCGGAGATGCTCGACAACCTTGAGCGTTTCCTGGTGACGACCCTCGGCAAGGGTGTGATCCGTGCCAAGGACACCCCGAACTTTGTAGCCAACCGTGTCGGCGTGTTCTCCATGCTGGCGACCATCGCCAATGCCGAAAAATACGGCGTCCGCTTCGATGTGGTTGATGACCTGACCGGCCCGCGTCTGGGCCGTCCGAAATCGGCCACTTTCCGTACCGCCGACGTGGTGGGACTGGACACTTTCGCCCATGTGGTCAAAACCATGCAGGACACCCTGCCGGAAGATCCGTGGCACCCGTTGTTCAAAACTCCTGACTGGCTGGCCAGACTGATTGCTGATGGCGCCCTGGGACAAAAAACCAGACGTGGCATTTACAAGAAAGAAGGCAAGCAAACCTTCGTGCTGGACCCGCTCAAGGGTGAGTATGTCGAAGGTGGCCAAAAGGGCGACGAAGCCGTCAAGGCCATCCTCAAAGAAGCTGATCCGGCGGTCAAGTTCAAAAAACTGCGTGAAAGCCAGCATCCCCAGGCCCAATTCCTGTGGGCCTGCTTCCGCGATGTTTTCCATTACATCAGCTACCACCTGGCCGATATCGCCGACAATGCCCGCGACCTCGACCTGGCCATCCGCTGGGGCTTCGGCTGGTCCACCGGACCGTTTGAAACCTGGCAATCCGCTGGCTGGCAACAAGTGGCCAAATGGCTCGAGCAAGACATCGAAGCCGGACAGGCCATGGGCAAAGCAGCCCTGCCGGCCTGGGTGACCGATTCCAACCGCGTCGGCGTGCATTTCAATGAAGGCTCGTACAGCGCCGCGGCCAATACACTGGTTCCGCGTTCCACGCTGGATGTGTACAAGCGTCAGCTGTCGCCGGCCCGTGTGCTGGGTGAAAAAGCCCCTTCTCTGGGTGAAACCGTTTTTGAAAACGAAGGTGTACGCGCCCTGACTTCGGGTGACGGCGTGCTGGTCGTATCGTTCAAGAGCAAGGCCCACGCTATTGGCCCGGCCGTCATCGAAGGTCTGAACAAGGCCATCGATATTGCCGAGGACCATTACAAGGCACTGGTGATCTGGCAGACCGAAGAGCCGTTCTCGGTTGGTGCCGATCTGCAATCGATGATGCCGGCATTCATGATGGGTGACTGGGACGCCATCGATGCCACCGTGCGCAAGTTCCAGGATACCTCCATGCGGCTGAAATACAGTCAGATCCCGGTGGTGGTTGCAACCCAAGGCTACGCATTCGGCGGCGGCTGCGAATTCGTCATGCACAGCGACAAGGTTGTGGCAGCCCTGGAGACCTACATCGGTCTGGTGGAAGTCGGCGTCGGCCTGCTGCCGGGCGGGGGTGGTTGCAAGGAGTTTGCCCTGCGTGCCGCACAAGAGGCCAAGGGCGACGTGCTGGCCGCGCTGAAGGACTACTTCATGGCCATTGCCACCGCCAAGGTTGGTACCAGCGCCATCGAAGGCCAGGAAATCGGCTTTATCCGCAAGACCGATACCGTGGTTTTCAACGCCTACGAGCTGTTGTACGTGGCCAAGCAGGAAGCGATCGCTTTAGCCGAAGCCGGCTACCGTCCGCCGCTGAAGGTCAAGGCCTTCCCGGTCGCAGGGCGCGCCGGTGCCGCATCGATCAAGGGTTCGCTCGTCAACATGCTGGAAGGCAACTTCATAAGCAAGCACGACTTCACCATCGCCGGCCTGATTGCTGACGTGATGACCGGTGGTGATGTCGATGCAGGGGCCATGGTGGACGAACAGTGGATCCTCGACCTTGAGCGCAAGGGCTTCATGCAACTACTGAAGAACCCGCTCACCCAGGCGCGCATTGCCAACATGCTGACCACCGGCAAACCGCTGCGCAACTGATCACAAGTCACAAGACAACGCGGATCCGGGCCGTACGAACCGCCCGGATCGCCAGGAAGCATTTGGAGAGAGTGGAAATGACCAAGCAGATTCAGGAAGCCTATATCGTCGCCACGACCCGTACCCCGGTCGGCAAGGCGCCGCGCGGCATGATGCGCAACGTGCGTCCGGACGACATGCTCGCTCATGTCATCAAGGGTGCACTGGCGCAAGTGCCGGGCCTTGATGTCAATCTGATCAATGACGTAGTGGTGGGTTGTGCCTTCCCCGAAGCCGAGCAAGGCCTCAACATGGCCCGTATCGGCGTGCTGCTCGCCGGCTTGCCGGATACCGTGGGCGGCATCACCATCAACCGTTACTGCTCGTCGGGCATCAATGCCGTGCAGATCGCCGCTGATCGTATCCGCATGGGTGAAGCCGACGTGGTGATCGCCGCCGGTTCGGAATCGATGTCGATGGTGCCGATGATGGGCAACAAGGTGTCGCTCAACCCGGAAGTATTTGCCAGTGACGAGAACTATGCCATTGCCTACGGCATGGGCCTGACGGCCGAAAAGGTGGCCCAGCAATGGAAGGTGTCGCGCGAAGATCAGGATGCGTTTGCAGTTGAATCGCATCGTCGTGCGTTGGCAGCCATCGAAGGCGGCAAGTTTGCGGCCGAAATCACCCCGCTGGACGTGACCTACCGCGTGCCGAACCTCAAGACCGGCGAAGTGGACTACGTCAAGAAAACCCTGACGACCGACGAAGGTCCGCGTGCCGGCACCACCATGGAAGGCCTCGCTAAGCTCAAGACCGTGTTTGATGCCAAAGGCAGTGTTACTGCCGGCAACAGCTCGCAAATGTCCGATGGCGCCGGTGCAGTGGTACTGGTCAGTGAAAAGGTCCTCAAGCAGTTCGGCCTGACCCCGCTGGCCCGCTATGTCAGCTTTGCCGTCAAGGGCGTGCCGCCGGCCATCATGGGTATTGGTCCGAAGGTAGCCATTCCCGCCGCACTGGAAAACGCCGGCATTGCCCAGAGTGACATCAAGTGGATGGAGCTCAACGAAGCCTTTGCTGCCCAAGCACTGGCTGTCATGCGTGATCTGGAGCTTGACCCCTCCGTGGTCAACCCGAACGGTGGCGCCATTGCGCTGGGCCACCCGCTGGGTGCCACCGGCGCCATCCGGACGGCGACGCTGGTACACGGCATGCGCCAGGCCGGACAGAAGGGGTATGGCATGGTGACCATGTGCATCGGCACCGGCATGGGAGCTGCCGGCATTATCGAAGTCCTGTAACCGGAAACAGGGCAGCCTCTGCTGCCTTGACAGGAACAGGCCCGGTATCCGGGCCTGTTTTCATGAAAGGTATTGCATCTTTTTGGCAGCCTTTCATTCAGCCAGATAATCCGGGCACGTCTTCCTTGATGGGTGCCGTGTGAACACAAGACTGCGGCAATAGATCGACAGTCTGGAGCAGGACACTCAGCCCACGGACTCTCAAGGGCAACATGACTGGAACAGGCATGAAAAAAGCCGGCGAAATCCTTTCGCCGGCCTTGTCATTCTGGCAGATCAGTCATGCCTGACAATGCAATGTCAGACCCTCGCTGTCCTGTATGACAACCTGGACCGCGATGCCTTCCACCAGGCTTTGAGGCACGGTACAGAATGGCAAGAAACCAGCCAGAAGCGGCTGGATGTCTGGAAGGTCTGTGGCCCGCTTGCCAAGCCGGGCGGTAATGGCAACAGACTGTATCCGTTGCCGTCCCTGGGGATTACGACCCAGCTGGCAGATTACTTCGGCTGACAATTGGCCGGCATCACGATTGGCCTTGTTGAGGGCAAATACCAGACTGGCCAGCAGGCACTGGCCTGCGGCTGCTCCCAGGAGCTGTGACGGGGTTGGCCCGGAAGAATCACCGGCATAGCCCGCCAGCAGTGCCGGAATACTGGCACTGAAATCCACCAGGAACCGGTAATCGCCTTGCTGGGTCAGATGCACCTTGAGCGGGGTCGGATTGTCCATGCCGGGATCAGCCCATGCGCCGGCCAATGGTCCCGGCAATCGGCGCAAGGGAAGTCATCAGGTCAGCCAGTTCCTGAGGCGTAAGGGCCTGGTCGGCATCGCACAACGCCTCGCACGGATTCGGATGCACTTCGACCAGCAGGCCGTCAGCACCACAGGCAACTGCCGCCCGGGCCAGTGCCGGCACCATCCAGGCCTTGCCCCCGGCATGGCTCGGGTCGACGATGACAGGCAAGTGTGTCTCGCGCTTGGCGACCAGCACACCGGTAAGATCAAGGCAGTTGCGATAGGCCGTTTCAAACGTACGGATGCCCCGTTCGCACAGGATGATGTGGTGGTTGCCGCCGGCGGCAATGTACTCGGCGGCCATCAGCCATTCGCTGACGGTGGCCGACAGTCCGCGCTTGAGGATGACCGGCTTGTTGATGCGGCCGACTTCTTTCAGCAGGTCAAAGTTCTGCATGTTGCGGGCACCGATCTGGATCACGTCCACGTCATGCTTGAGGAAGGTATCCAGCATGCGCACATCCATCAGCTCGGTAACCACCGGCAGGCCGGCAGGGCGGGCGGCATTGATCAGCAGCTCCAGTCCCTCAATGCCCAGCCCCTGGAAACTGTAAGGGCTGGTACGGGGCTTGAAAGCACCGCCCCGCATCATGCGGCAGCCGGCTGCCTGGACGGCTGCTGCACTGGCAGCCATTTGTTCAGGCGTTTCCACCGAGCACGGACCGGCAATGACCTGGATTTCCGGACCACCGATACGCACGCCGCGAATGCTGACGACTGAATCGCCGGCCTGGGTTTCGCGACTGACAAGGCGCCAAGGCTTGACGACGTGAATGGCGCGTTCAACACCTGTCATCTGTTCAAAATGGCGCGGCTCCAGGCAGCGCTCGTCACCAATGGCACCGATGATGGTGCGCTCGGCTCCTCGCGATACGTGTTCGGTCAGGCCGTGCTCGCGGATGCGGGCGACCACGGCATCGATGGTGGCGTCTGGTGCGCCGTGCTGCATGACGATGATCATGTGAAGCTGCCTGGAAAGATGCGGAAAGACCCTCACCTTACCGGTTTTTTCTCCGGTTGTGCATGCGTGATGACATTTGCCTACCCGACCGTTCGTGCGACTGGCAAGCAGCCGAGATAGCGATATTCCATGCTGAGAGAACCGTAGCGTACCGGTATCCGGTACTGTTTTTTCGTCATGGAGTCCTTTCCTCATGCAGTCAAAGCGCCTGACATTGTGGATCCTGTTTGCGCTGGTTGCAGGTGTGGTCAGCGGTTACGTCATCCATCATTCCGCGTCTGGTTGGGCACACGCATTTGCAGGTTACATTTCGCTGCTGACCGACATTTTCCTGCGCCTGATCAAGATGATCATCGCACCGCTGGTATTCAGCACGCTGGTGGTCGGCATTGCCCGGATGGGTGACAGCAGCACGATCGGTCGCGTAGGGATCAAGACCTTCGGCTGGTTCATCTTCATGACAGTGATTTCCCTGAGCCTGGGGCTGGTGATGGTCAACCTGCTCAAACCCGGAGTCGGGCTCAACCTGCCGTTGCCGGACGTCATGGCCAGCAGTGGCGTCAGCAAGGGCAGCATGTCACTGAAGGATTTCCTGCATCACGCTTTTCCGACCAGCATCTTCGATGCCATGGCCAGGAACGAGATTTTGCAGATCGTCGTGTTCAGCCTGTTCTTCGGCGTGGCTGCTGCCGCGCTGGGCAAGAAGGGTGAAGCACTGATCGCTGATCTGGACATGGTGTCGCACATCATGCTGCGGGTGACCACCTACATCATGAACTTTGCGCCGGTGGCCGTTTTTGCCGCCGTAGCTGCCGTGATTGCTGAAAACGGGGTGGGAATCCTGGTGTCGTATGGCAAGTTCATGCTGAGTTTTTACGCAGCCATGCTGATCCTGTGGGCAATCATCATCGGCTTTGGCCTCGCGGTGGTCGGAGGACGCACGTTTGCCCTGGTGCGGACGATCCGCGAACCGATCCTGCTGGCCTTTTCCACGGCCAGCTCCGAAGCGGCCTATCCCAAGACGCTGGAGCAGCTTGAGCGCTTTGGATGCAGCAACAGGATCGCCTCCTTCGTACTGCCCATAGGCTACTCGTTCAATCTTGACGGTTCGATGTTGTACGCAACTTTTGGCAGCATTTTCATCGCCCAAGCCTATGGCATCCACCTGACACTCTGGCAGGAAATCCTGATGCTGCTGATGCTGATGGTGACATCCAAAGGCATGGCTGGCGTGCCGCGGGCATCGCTGGTGGTGATTGCCGCGACGCTGGGGCAGTTTGACATTCCGGAGGCTGGCCTGCTGCTGCTGCTGGGAGTTGACCACTTCCTCGACATGGGCCGCTCCGCAACCAATGTCCTCGGCAATGCAGTAGCCACGGCGATCGTGTCAAAGTGGGAGGGGCAGTTGAACCGGCACGGGGGCGGCGAGTAGGGCGGTTGCCTCTGCACGGGCAGGTGAAAGAAGCTTGCCAAAGGATGAACCGGCCGACAGGCGTCGGGAGAGCGCCTCCTGCAACGAAGACCGGCCCAGTGCATGTGGAATCAACTGGTTACCATGGGCTGATCGTCAGGCATCCTGCGCGTTCCGGGGCCACTGAAATGAAAAAGGAGCTGCATGGCTCCTTTTCGGGTTTTCCGGGTGAAACCGGCCAGTGATGCCCGCAAATACAGGTTGCTGCCGGTTGCACCTGAAGCCTTTACCGTTCGGTAGCCCTCATGGCCGGTGGGCGGTTTCCAGCCGGTTTTCCACGCGCTTCTGTACTTGCTCGAATGCCAGGCTCATGAGCCAGTAAATACCGGCCGCAGCCAGATACAGCGGTAATGGCTGGTACGTCTGGGCGATGATTTCCTTGGTGGCCAGCATCAGTTCGCTGACGGTAATCACCGAGACCAGCGAGGTGTCCTTGATAAGGGAAATCAGGGTGTTGGACAGGCTCGGTACCGCCAGTCGCAATGCCTGCGGCGCAATGATGAAGCGCATGCTCTGCCACCATGAAAATCCGAGTGAGCTGGCTGCCTGCCACTGTCCTGTACTGACGCCGGCAATGGCGCCCCGCATGCTTTCGGAAAGATAGGCCGCAGCATTCATGGTCAAGGCCAGAATGCCGGCGGTGACCGGATCAAATTCGATGCCGACTCCCGGCAAGCCGTAGTAAATGACAAAGATCTGCACCAGCAGTGGCGTACCACGCATGGCGCTGACGTAAAGTGCGGCCAGCGGAGCCAGCACGGGCAACCGGGTCAGGCGGACCAGTGCAATGGCAAATCCGAGCAATAGTCCAAGGGCCATGCTGCTGATGGCAAACAGCAGCGTATGCCATGCTCCCTGCAACATCACCGGCAAAGCCAGTGCCCAGAGTTCAGTCCAGTTCATGAAGGTTCCTGCAGCCACTCCGGAAGCACTCCGCCGGTGGGGGGCGTGCTCCGGAAGGTTTCGACAAAGACATGATCGGTTTAATGGGTACCGACAGGTGCCCTGGAGACATCCTGACCAAACCAGCGCGTTGACAGTCTGGCAAAGCTGCCATCCTTTTGCATGCCGGTCAGGGCTTTGTCGATAGCGGTCTGGAAAGCGGGATTGCCTTTGGCAAAGGGAATGGCCATGTGACTGAGCCCACCCAACGGCAGGCCAGGCTTGAGCGGCAACCTTGCAGTCTTGATAGCGAAGGGAATCAGCAGGCTGTCGTTCAGTGCTGCATCAATCCGGCCGGTGGCCAGATCCTGCAGGTATTCAGGGGCACCAGGATAGGTCTTGACCGTGACGCCGGGCAGGGATTTCGCCAGTTCGGCGTAGTTGCTGCCTTGCGCGACACCGATGGTTTTGCCCTTGAGCGCAGCGACAGAATCCATGGGCCGGTTGTCGTCCTGACGGACGATCAGCTGGGCACTGGAAATGGTGTAGGGCTGGCTGAAATCGAAAACCTTGCGTCGGGCTTCGGTAACAGCCACCTGGTTCAGCACGATGTCGGACTTGCCTGCTTGCAGGCCGGCCAGCAGTGCACTCCATTCTCCTGTCGTGAAATGTGCCTTGACGCCAAGCCGCCGGGCAAGCTCCTGGCCCAGCTCTACTTCAAATCCGGTGAGTTGCTGCTGCCGGTTGCGGAAATTGAACGGCGGATACGTGCCTTCAACCGCAATATTGAGCTGGCCGCGCTGCTGGACCGTTTGCAGAAGATCGGCAGCCAGTACCGGCAGGGAGAGGCTGCTCAACAGGACGAGCGAAACAAAGTTGCGTCTATTCATATATCTAAATCTTATTTAGAATTTATAAAACAAGAAGAAATGAAATATAACAAGTTGTGCCTGCCGAATCCAGCCGACCCGGTAACTGTCCGGACCAGGGCAGTCATGCATTGCAATCCGTATTTCTGGCAGGCCTGCCGCTACAGCTGCCATTGCAGTATGGCTGACTGATCCGCCGTGATCCTGATCACCGGACTGACCGCAGGTGATGCTTGCAACGGGATGACACAATCGTTTAACACGGGTTCAACACAATATGCCGATTCGAAACATTCATGAAATTGGCATATGGTCACGATCAGTCAGCGCCTGTGGTTTTCCGTGGCATTCACCCTTGCATGCCTGAGCCTTGTCATGGCCAGTACCGCCTGGCAACTGGAACAGGCGCGGTCCGAACTGGTTGCAAACCAGCGTCAACAGGCCCATGCCAAAGCTCTTTATGCACTCAAAGGCGAGATACTGGCGCTGTCAAAATCTGATCCCTTGCTGGACGAAACCGCCCGCCTGCTCGCTCAGGCAGACCGGAATGTGGCTGATCTGTTGAAGGAGCTTGCGCAAGCTGAGCCTGAGCACGGCAACAGCATTGATCCGGCTGCCTTGCACCAGAACTGGGCAGGCTACGTCCGTCAGATGCAGTCTGCCATCCAGATCAGCGCAACGGCGCCCGAGGACGCGCTGTCCATACCGGATGCAGCGTACAGCCTGTATCTGGCGCCGCTGGTCAGGCAGCTCGACCAGATACTCGACCGGCAGCGCGAACAAATGCATGCCGAGCATGCCCGGATGGACAGCCAGCTGGACCAGCTGCGCCTGTGGGTACTGCTTCCATTGATCCTGACCGGGTTGGTCCTGACCTTGTCACAAGGCATGCTGGCGCACTGGCTCAAGCAACGGCTGGCGGCAGTGGACCGGGCTGCACGACGACTGGGAGAAGGTGAGATGAGCGTACGTTTGCCAGAAACCCGGCACGATGAACTGGGTCTGGCCGCAGCGAGCATCAACCTGTTTCTGGACAAACTGGCAAGCTTGCTCGAACGCATGCAGCAGCAGGCCCAGACCAGCATGCATGAAGGCCATCAGGTCATCCTGCACAGCGAAGCAGTCAGGCAGCTATGTCAGGAACAGGCCCTGCGGGCTGACCAGTCGAGGCTGGCCGCAAGCCAGGTCAATGATGAAGCAGGCCAGATTGCCCGGCACCTGGCCCGGATAGAAAGTGAAACATCGGTCGTGTCCGGGCGGGCCGCCGAGGCCCTGAGCACGTGTGCCGGGACGACCGGGCATACACAGACCCTGTTGCGCCGTATTGATCTGGCCGACGACAGCATGCTGGCCCTGCGGCAGTCGAGCCAGATGATCCAGGAGGTCAGCACACTGATCCGCAGCATTGCCGAACAGACAAACCTTCTGGCCTTGAATGCTGCCATCGAAGCTGCAAGGGCCGGTGATTCAGGGCGAGGATTTGCCGTTGTGGCAGATGAAGTCCGTAACCTGGCAGAACGCAGTCGCGACGCAACCGGAAACATCGTGACGGCGATCGACCGTATCGGACTGGCTACCGCAACCCTGGATGAAACCTTGCTGGCGGTAAGGCAGGCTGGCGATCATGGCCAGACCAGTCAGCAAGGCTTGGCACGGATGCTGGATGAAATGGAGGTGGCACTGGACAGTATTCGCGGGCAGGTTGTCCGGATTGCGCAAGCCGGGGCAGAACAAAGTGAAAATGGCCAGGCCATTGTGGCAACGAGTAATGCACTGACTGAACAGGCAGACCTGATGATGCAGAAAATGGCTGATGTTTCTCCTGCCATGGAACGGCTGGAGCAAGCGTCATCCAGCCTGAATCAGGAACTTGCGTGGTTTCGGTTGATGGCAAACGGTTAGTTGATTTTCCGGAATTTAAGATGATTTGCTTCAACAATGGCCGAATCATGAAAGCGCCCCGGGTTTTAGCGACAGTACCTGTGGCACCCCGGATATGGCTTCGTGCCTGGCATCAGGCCAGATAAACTCTGGAATCATGGGTTGATGCCGGCACGCTATAACCGGCCAAAGATGAACCGGAGCGTATATATGGCAATCCTGCCAAAACCCTTGCCCTGAAATTTTTCAGGACTTTGATCTTGGTCTAGGATGTACCGCCAAGATTGCCCGGCTCGCCTTGGCCAAAGATGATCGTCCCGTCCGTCTTGACCCTGACTTGTGCACAGCACGATATTTCGCTGCTTGAGCTTTGACTTTTGTAATGGTTGCCATGGGGTTTATCGGTGCTACGTGCTACACGTGTAGTACCGGATGTAGCACCGAACGCTCCAAATTCCCTTGGAAATGCACTATGTAGCACGAAAACAGGTTGATGCAAGATTCTTTCAAAACCTCCGCCAGCCAAGGATTTCAAGGAAATCCGGGATCGCGGCGTGTGTGCATTGCGCCCATACTCGATCGGATAGACTTCAAATTAAATTGCTTTAAAACAATGTGTTAGAAAGTTTTTCTAATTTTTCTGCATTGATGGATGGCAAAGCTTTTGTTTCGTTCAGGGGGGCGACTCAAGTAATACCTGAAATTGCCGTGAGATCGCTGAAGCGTAAAACTGACAATTCCTGAGATCAGGATCTCAAGCGATGCTACGGCGTACGGCTGTTTGTAGAATTATTCCACCACGAGCCGGGCCGAAGCCGGCAGGCCAGTTGCCCGCGGGCGACGTCCATCGCATGCATGGCGTGTTCTGCATGGTAGACATGATGCGGGAACTGGAAATGCTGCTACAGCTACTGAGGGCGCCCATTTCCCCGCGAGTGCCCGATGGCTGGCAACGAGAGCTGCATGATTGAAAAACCTCGCTTGGTGCGGGTTTTTTTCTTGATGCAAAAATCGTTCCTTGAACCTGGGCCGGGCAGCTCGAGATGCGAGGAAACCACACATTTCATGCATGGCAGGATACCGATGGTCATGTTCATGCTGACAGGGTGGATTTCCCTGGTTTGACGGTCTTTACTGCTACCTGAGTTGCGGGATTCCTAGAAGGAACAGCATGGGCAGCAACAACCTCGTCATTCATCCGTCGTGGCTAAGAATCACACATTGGTTCAACGTTGTCGCTGTTGTCATCATGGTCATGAGCGGCTGGCGGATTTACAACGCGTCACCCTTCTTTCCCTTTGCCATTCCCAAAGAAATCACCTTGGGAGGCTGGCTGGGAGGAGCGATTCAATGGCATTTTGCAGCGATGTGGTTGCTAGTGGTCAATGGTCTGATCTACTTGTGCTTCAACATTATAAGCGGTCGCTTATGGAGAAGGTTTTTCCCCTTGTCTCTGCGCTCAATTGCAGCCGACTTGCTGGAGGCATTTAAAGGCAAGCTTTCACACGCAGATCCAAGTCACTACAACGCGGTGCAACGAGCAGCCTACCTGTTTGTAATCGCCGACATTGTCATTCTCGTGCTTTCCGGACTTGTCTTGTGGAAATCAGTACAGTTTCCGGTTTTACGCGAGATTTTGGGTGGTTATGAAGCAGCCCGTCGCATCCATTTTCTTGCAATGAGTGCCTTGATCGCCTTCGTTAGTGTCCATGTAATCATGGTAGCACTAGTACCACGTACGCTGATAGCGATGATCTGTGGCCGCTAAGGAATCTAGCATGTCATCTAAAAAAACCAGCTCGATGATCATCAACGGTGACCTAGTCCTCCAGGAGACCTTTAAGGATGTGGGCAAATACATCGAATTGCCGGCTCGCCGTCTCTTCCTAAAGCGTTCGATGACATTGGGTGGGCTTGCATTGCTCTCCGGCTGTTCAATTACTGACGATAAAAGCGTCGAAGATGCTCTGCTTTCAATGTCTCGTTTCAATGACCGGGTACAGGGCTGGTTATTCGATCCAAACCAGCTGGCACCAGTCTATCCAGAATCAATGATTACCCGTCCTTTCCCTTTCAATGCCTATTACGATGAGGATGAGGTACGGGAGGTGGATGCCTCGACATTTAGACTCGAAGTGAGTGGTCTGGTCACTGACCGGCACTCATGGTCGCTTGATGAGTTGCATGCATTACCACAGGTCAGCCAGGTGACTCGTCACATATGCGTTGAAGGTTGGAGTGCAATCGGCAAGTGGGGTGGTGTGCCATTTTCCACTTTTCTTCGCCTGGTCGGCGCTGACTTGGGAGCCAAGTATGTTGGTTTCAAGTGCGCTGACGATTACTACACCAGTATCGACATGGCGACAGCACTACATCCGCAGACACAATTGACATTGACCTACGACGGTCAGACTTTGCCACCGCGCTACGGCTTTCCAATGAAGCTACGCATGCCGACCAAGCTCGGTTACAAAAACCCCAAGTATATCCAAGCTATTTTCGTTACCAATACCTACCCCGGGGGCTACTGGGAAGACCAAGGGTATAACTGGTTCGGCGGCAGCTGATTAGCAGTTGCCCTGATCATCTGGCAATTTCGCCACGTAACACTACTTGATGAGAAAACACCATGAAGAAGATCGCTGCAATCCTGATGTCCTCCTGCCTTATGCTGGCTGCTGGTCACTCTTTAGCTGATGACATGATGAAGAAAGATGCAATGTCCAAGGATGCAATGTCCAAAGATGAAATGAAAAAGGATGGCATGCACAAGGACGGGATGAAAAAGGATGAAATGAAGCAATAAAATCAGCGAGGGGCCGGGCAATCCAAAAGCGCACCGGCCCTGTTTGAACTGGCTAGTTGTCCATCCCTGAACAATTGCATATACATTTTTTCAAAAAAAACCAGCTGTTACTTCTGCATGCCCGTAAAAAATCCTGAACTTCTGCTCAATACCCTATCGCAGATATTCCCCAATTACCGCCTGACACGCAGTCAGCTGCCTGACTACGGCATCGGCGTCGTCTGCGAGGGCGACAAGATCGTCAGCAGCCTCTGACGAAAGTTCGGCTCGCGGGGTTGCATCACGGAGGCCGGAGGCGGAGTCATCTGCGGGCAGGTTGCAGCTACCGGCAGCGACGGGGACTGACAGGCGCACAGAGCCAGCACGCAGCTGAGCGCGCAGGCTGTTGTTTTCAAGTCGGGCATGGCGTTCGTTCTCCTGGTATTGGGTATCAATGGCTGCAAGAGCCTGGGCATGCTGCTGTTCGGCGGTACGCGCAGCCTGTTCCTGGGCCAGTAGCTGCGCCATCATGCGGGCCTGATCGGCATCCCGTTCGGCCTGCACGCCCGCAGCACCCGTGCGGTGGCCGTGCCACCACGCACCAGCCAGCAGTACCAGGCAGAGCAGGGTAGTGGTAAGCCAGCGTTGCAACGTAGTCATACTGCTTTCCCCTCACACCAAGCCCGTTCTTCGGCCCGGCGCTTGACCAGTCCGGGCAGGCGTTTCCCTCCCGCATAGACCCATCTGTCAATCTCGGAACATGCGCCGGCGTAATCTCCGGCATTGAGCTTCCGCACCAGCGTTGAACCACAAAACGACCCCGAGCCGATGTTGTAGGCCAGCGAGACAAAGGCGTCGTACTCGTACTGGTGCAGCGACACGCGAACGCATTGCTTCAGCGCTCCCTCGAACTTCTGCACGTCGGTCAATGCCCGGGCCAGTGCCTTTGGCGGCGTGATGCGGTCGCCCATCTTCACGCCTTCGGTCGTGCCAAAGCCGATGGTTGGCACATCACCCGGTACCGGGATGTATGCCGCGTCACGGTAGCCCTCGCGCAGGGCAATCCCGACCAGAGCAGAGGCTGACAGCGTCAGGGCTGCGGCTATTTGTCGTGTACGCATGCGTCCTCCTCCCGGCGCAGACGTGCCTCGTACTCGATCTGGTCGCGCCGGTCCTGTGCTGCCCGGTAATGCCAGTTGACCAGAAAGCCGGCCAGTGCGATCAGCAGGCCAACCAGCGCGACAAACTCGTTGCTGAGCATGAATCCGGCGAACGATCCGCCGGCGCCGCCGTAAGTCGCCTTGCTGGCCACAGCAGCAGCCGTTGCCTCATATGCTTCTTGCTTCATGTATTTCCCAAAGAAAAAACCCGCACGAGGCGGGCAGAAAAGAAGGTGGTCGCTTAAAGCGTCCTGTCATGCGGTGGTGCTGGTCTCTGGTGGCCAGCCGGGCCGGAAAGCTTCCAGCTGCTCACGATCCATCCCGGTAATCTGCTGCTCCATCTCCAGCCGGCGCTGATAGATGGCGGCACCACGCGCAGTGATATCCTGCCACAGCGATTGCAGCTCCGGCAGCGTCATCGGCACGATCTGGCGGTCTGCTGTCACCCACCGCCCCCCCGGCACGGCCCCTGCAAGCAGCACGTCGCGGATGTCCTGCAATGCGGCGGAGGTGGTCAACCAGCGCTGGCCTGCGTGTTCGATGCCGGCGGCGCGCTCAGCTTTTTCCCATGCAGGGAGCAGTTCCAGCGCATGGTCTCGCAGAGCGTCGAGCGGCTCCGGCCCCGGAGCGACCAGCTCGGCAGCTTCGGCATCCGATATTTGAGTGCAGCCGGCCGGCAGCAGGTTTTCGTAGTCGGCAGAGTCAAGAAAATGGACTCCACCATCGGTGTCTTTGTAGTACGGCATCAGCGCAGCTCCCATAAGCCCTTAGTGACAATCTGACCAGCGATTGTTATGACATATTTTGCATTGACCGGGATCGGTACTGATCCGCAGGAAGAAGTATTCGCAGCAGCAGAACAGAACGGCATGGCCGGTCGGTCATTAATCGATATCGAAAAAGACGAGAGACCCGATGTACTCATCGATCCGGTCAGCGTGATCGGCCGTCCCGTCGTGTTGTAGTACGCAACACCTGACACCCGAGATGCAGTGACGTCCACAGGTTCCTGTCCGATTCCGAATGCAGCACTGGAATCCAGCTTCTGCGCCCATAACCGTGCAACCTCGGTCGCAAGCTGTGCGGCATCGACAGATCCCGGATTTGTCACAGCCCCGAAAAGACGGCAGACCCAGACGCCGGTCACGTTGAGCGGTCGGTTTTCATCGGCCGTTGGAACTACCCTGGATGCATCAAAGACGTATGAGTCCGCAGCAGAGGATGCTTGAATTGACAACCGATAGACAGAGCCACGAGAAGCCACCCCAAAAACACCCTCTGCTGATGCTCCCTGAATACCGGTGTCACTAGCGCTCCAGAGCTTGCCTGTGATATTCCTGATCGCATCACCTTGAATCCGGCCCGGCGTACCGGCAGACAGCACCCCGTCACCCCGAACAAACACCGCCCCTTTCGAGCCAGCAGACTTGCCGTTCCAGTCCGGCATGCGGAACGTGGTCGTGCCGTTGCCATAGGTGTAAGCCCCGCGCTTGAGCGGGTCAGCTTGCCAGTCGGCTTCAGTCACCACCGGCACGGCTCCTGCCTGGATCGCTGCCCAAGCGTCCGGATATAGCGCCCGGCTCAGTTCCTGACCGTCCAGTGGCGCATAGCCGGCCTGGATGTG
This sequence comes from Laribacter hongkongensis DSM 14985, assembly GCF_000423285.1. Classification (NCBI taxonomy): domain Bacteria; kingdom Pseudomonadati; phylum Pseudomonadota; class Betaproteobacteria; order Neisseriales; family Aquaspirillaceae; genus Laribacter; species Laribacter hongkongensis. The sequence goes on along the minus strand of NZ_AUHR01000008.1, from coordinate 8,796 downwards.
GGTACGGGATGGCGAGGTACGTGGCCACAGCAGCGGATCGCTGCCGACCTTGGCCAGATCATCTGCCTTGGCAAAGTAACTGGCCGGATGACCTTCCAGTTTGGCCGAATCAGCGGCCTGGGCAGTTTTGCCTAGATACAGTGCTTGCAGGGCAGCCAGTACCTGATCAGGTCTGGCCGCATCCGGCGCAATACCCGCTGCACTCAGGACGGAAACCAGTTCTGTCTGATTGCTGTGGATGGCGCCCTGAACATTGTTGAGCCAGGTTGAGGTGAGTATGGTGCCCAGTTCGCCGGTAACCGGGTTGCCGTCATGGAACAAACCATCCTGTGAGTCGATGGGTGGAAGTGGGTTCTGCACGGTAAAGCCCCAAGGAAGTGAATCGGTGATCTGCACGGGTGTGACAGATGTCCGTATTCTGTCGGGCGACCGCCGCCCGGATCAGATGACCGGTGCGGTCTTGAATTTTCCCTGGAGCTGTGGGTCAGGTCCGGCTCATGGAATATGGTCTGGTCAAGCCACTGCCTCCTGCGAAGACACTGGCCAGCCAGGCACAAACGCCTCCAGTTGCTCGCGACTCATGCCGTCAATCTGCTGTTCCATCTCTAACCGGCGCTGGTAAATCTGTGCGCCACGCGCAGTGATGGCCTGCCACAGTGATTGCAGCTCAGGCAGAGTCATCGGCACGATCTGGCGGTCTGCTGTCACCCACTGTTCACCCGGCACCGCCCCGGCCAGCAGCACGTCGCGGATGTCTTGCAGGGCAGCGGTGGTCGTCAGCCAGCGCCGGCCGGCGTGCTCGATCCCAGCGGCGCGCTCGGCTTTTTCCCATGCGGGGAGCTGTTCCAATGCTCGGTCGCGCAGAGCGTCATTCGTAGACACGTCAGCCGGAAGCGGAGCATTCCCGGCCGCAACCCAGTCTTGATATGCCTGCCAGTCACGGTTGCCATCAGTAGCCGGGATAACAGCACCGTCATGAAGACGAATAACCCCATTTCCGCCTTTGATCTGCTGATACATAAGCACTCCTATATCTCGGCGTCAGCCGCCCAGGTTAATGAAAAAGCGTTCTGTGTAACCGGTGTCTGCCCGACATAATTCGGCGAGTTATGGAGTGTCAGCTCATTTGTGCTGCACATGATGCCGACGTAGGGCACGTAAGGGTTTGCACCGGGCGTAGTCTTGATAATCGTCGGAATGACCCGCTTCGTCGCTTTGAAATAGATCTGGTGCGACCAGTAGCAATAGGAATTTCCATTTGTGACGCCACTTCCGATCTGTATCATCCAGTTCGCAATGCCGTTTTCGTAGTAGCGTTGGCACAATGACAACTCGAGTCCGGGCGGACGCTCTTCGTATCGAGTCGACACCAGAGATTTTTCGAGCTGTGGGCGAGATACAGTTCCAACTGTAAATTTTACGGCCACGTTGACTCCACCAGGCAACGCGATGGCCTCACCATTTGAAACGGAAGTGCCGCCAACGCTCGCTGACGCCGTACCCGTCCATGACAGGCGGTAGATGCCACCAGAAATAGCGGCACCCTCAATGACTTGCTCCATGCCACCAGCCGGTGCTGTAACCGTGAGAGTGTTGCCATCGCTCGTCCATGTAATGCGTTGCCCGCTGACAACGACTCGCCATCGATCAACCGTGTATTGATTTGCTGTGCCGGTCGGCGTTCCAGACACATAACCGCGCTGATTGATGCTGAAATTGCTGTTGATCAGCAGGTTCTTGAAGCCGCAAAGACCTTGCAGGTCTTCGGCCTTGGCGTAGTAACCCGGTAGCTGCCCGCCGAGCTTCGCCGCATCCGCTGCCGTTTCGGTATTGCCGAGCTTCCCGGCCAGCAGACTCATCACCGTCGCCGAAAAATTCCGGTCACCGCCCAGTGCGTCAGACAGTTCCTTCAACGTGTCGAGCGTGCCCGGCGCACCTGCAACCAGCGCCGCAACGGCCGCGTCAATCCGCTGTTTTCCCTCCGCTTCAGTCAGATACTGCGGGTGCGGATCAGGCGCAGCGCCGTGACCTTCAAGTGCGGTCTTCAGGTATTCATCACGAGCAACCAGATCGCGCAAGGGCAGGTTGTCCGGGCAATCCGGCCCGCCGGTCAGCAGGGCGTTGGCTTCGAAATAGCGCACAGGGCGCCAATCTGCCTGTTCGGTCAGCGTTCCACTCATAGAATCAGTCCTCGGGTATAAGTGCCGTCGCGGTGGGCAAACCCGTTGCGAATCAGCGCGGCATCAGAAAAATCAATGGCGACCAGCTCACGGCTGGCCGGGGCGACGCTTTCGAGCATGCGGCGCACGGCGGCGGCCTGCCTGACCGAAAGAAGCCGCGCGCAGACAACCCGGTAATGCGCCCAGTGGTCGAGGTGGGTGCCGCGCATGGCAAAGCCGTCACGCCGGTAAGTGCCGTCGCGGCGCTTGCCGCAGCGGCCTTCGTCGATGCGGATTTCGCCAAGCCCGACTGCGCGGAAGACATCGCGTATGGCGGCGGGTGTGCCCTTGCGGGCGTGGATGTTGACGGCCTGCTTGAGCAGGGAGCGCTGGGCAGCTTCGGTTTCAGCCAGCTCCCAGCCGTCGTCGAGCATGCTGAATTCCTCGGCCAGCACCGGCAGCAGCTCGGGCGGGGCGAAGTCGATCAGCCGCACCAGAACAGAAGAAGCCGGCACGCTGGCCAGCTCCTTTTCGACCAGCCGGGCCAGTTCGACAAAGCGCGGATCGGCGACCAGCACATCGGGCAAATCGGGTGGGGCAGTTGTCATGGTGTCAGCTCCGAAATCTCGATACCGGTGCAGTGCCGCCACTCATGCAGCTGGCAGGCGCGGTAAGCCAGATCCAGCTCGACCCGGTGGGCGAACGGCTGCATGGCCGATACAAACTGGCTGGGCACGATGTCGCCGCCCAGCTCGCTGGCCAGCCGGGCGGCCAGCGCCTGCACGGCTTGCGTGGCGGCGGCGATGGCGTCGGAAACCGGTACCCCAGGCAGTGGCAATATCCGGGCGCGGATCTGGTAATCCGCCGCGACCGGGCTGGCGGCAAACACGGTGTCGCACAGCACCCGGCGCGAATCATCCGACACGTAATCCTGCACGGCGCGTACCGCTGCCTCTCCCGGCAGGCCGGCATCCAGCAGCGGATACAGGGTGAGTTCGCCCGGATTGGTGCGCACAACGGCCACGTCGATGATGCCAGGGTGGGCATCCATGGCCAGCCGGCGATACGCCGCCTGCGGGCCGCCAACCGAGTAGCGGTCAAACGCGGCCAGCAGCCGCGCTTGCAAGCGCTCGTCGGTTTCCTGCTCGGCCCCGTCTGCCGTGGTGGTGATGTTGCTGGCCGTGATGCCCGCGCCGATGGGAGACAGGATGTCGCGGATCTGGCCGGCGACAAAACCGTTGCCGGCGACACCGGACCGGGTGCAACTGGCGGGCACGGCGACGCTGGAAATCCCGGCAGGCAGGGTTACTGCATCGGACGTAACAAACACGATGGCCCCGTCCTGCGATGCGACCAGCGTACCGGCAGGAACCAGGGTATGGGCCGGGGCTGGAGTGGTGCGGGCAAACCGGATTACCGTGCCGGCAGCAAACGCCTGCAGGCGCTGGTCGTCGCGGTCTTCGGCCAGCGCATCGAGCGCCGGCCCGCGCGAAAAGCGCACCAGGTTGAGCATGGCAGCATCCTGAATCTGCTCGCGGTGCAAACTCAGGCGCCATGCCATCCAGTTGATAAACAGGCTCTCGGGCTGCGCGGGGTAAAGGGTTTTATCGGTGGCGGACTCGAAAGCGGCCACCAGTTCGGCGTTCAGTTCCGCCGGATCGCGGGTAATGTAGTCAGGCGGCGTAGTCACGAATGGCAACCTCGGTTGAGCGCCCGGTACCGGCAAGCTCACCGGCCGGGCGCCAGGTAACGGTGAGGACGGCATGGCCGGGGGCAGGGTGACGGACAGTGCATCCGGCAAACTCGGCACGCGGCTCGAACATGCGGATGGCTTCGCGCACTTCCATCACGATGGAGGGCAGGGCCACGTCTACCGGGGCATCCAGCCAGCGGAAAATGTCGGTACCGAACAGGGGGTCATGCGGCACGGTGCCGTGCCGGGTGCGCAGCAGGATGCAGATGGACTGATTAATGTCATCCAGATCCGTCACCACCTCGCCAGTCCGGCCCAGTCTCGGCGACCAGTAAATGGCATCAGCGGCCGTCATCACCCGCCCCTTTTTTGCGGTTGGTACGCTCGCTGCCGGCACGCACACGCTGGATCTGCACCGTGGTTTCGTAGCCGCCGCTGCCGTCAATGACGTGGCGCGATTCGGTGATGGTGTAATCACCGGACAACCGCCCAAGGCAATCGATCCCCAGTGCGTTGCCGGCCACCAGCCGGGGCTCGCCCAGCATGACCACCTCGCCCTCGACGGCTTTCAGGTTCTTGTCCTTCAGCAGCGCCTTGGCGCGGGCAACGGCCTGCGCCTTGCTGTCGCAGCGTTCGTTGACTTTCAGCGTGTCATTGACTTCGTCCTTGACCTTGTCGGTTTCCTTGCCGCCCTTTTTCTTGCGGGCAGGCTGCGCGGCGGTTTCGGTATGCTCGACCAGCTTTTTGGTTTTCGGGTCGAGATAGCAGACGGTGACACTGCGATAGACTGCGCTGGTCTTGTCGCGCATCCGCCAGCGCTTGATCTGCTCGAGGCTCGACACCACCAACACGGCATCGCGGTTGATGATGCTGTCGCGGGGTGCGCAGTAGAGCTGCTTGCCCCGCACGCTCACGACATGGTCGTAATCCCGCGCAATGCGGTGCAGGAAGGCCAGATCCGTTTCCTGCGTCTGCGCGATGCGGCCAAGCGGCACTGGCTCCGGGTTGCCCGCCAGCGTGAGCTGGTTCCGCTGGGCAATCTGCGCGGCCATGCTCGCCAGCGTGGTGCCGGTATAAGCCTTGCTGTACGGCGTGCGGATGGCGGTGCGGATGCCGGAGGCCAGCGCGCGGATGCTGACCGTGGACGGCGGGCCGTCCATTTCAATTTCATCAATCTGGAACATGCCGCACGGCATGGGTGCCTCGTCGGCGTAGCCGATCCACAGGCTGACTTCGTCACCCTTGGTGGGGTACCAGGCATCCATCCAGCGCCCGGCACAGTCTTCCAGCTTGATTTCGATTTCGTCAGACTCGCCGCTTTGCCGGTCGGTGTAAGTCAGCGAGCGGAGAAACTGGCTGATGTCGGTCGAGACATCCTTTTTTTCATAGTCCAGCCGGAACCATGGCCGGCGGATACCGGCAGGGGTCAGCGTTTCCATGGGGGCAAGTCCTCGGGGGGCAGGGTGTCGGCGTCGGATTCCAGCACGGGAATCCTGACCGGCAGCCCGGCAGCAAGTGATGGCAGGATGCGAAGATGCGGGTTGGCTTCAATGATGGGGCGGTAAAGCGTGGCGTCGCCGTAGTAGCGCCAGGCCAGCGTGTCCCATCGCTCGCCGCTGGAGGTAATGTGCTCGATGTATTCCATCGGCTAGTCCCTCGTGATTTTGGTCCACGACACGCCGTCGCCATTTTGCTCAGTGACGGTCTTGTAGCTACCGCCGGTTTTTTTTGTGGTGGCCGGCTTTTTCTTTTTGGAGCCCTTGCCGGCACGAGCCGGCGCGGCGTCTTTCTGCTCGCGCTTGCGGGTTTCCAGCGGCAGTTCGTCGACGAACTCTTGCAGGATGACCGATGCCGATACCGAGGTCAGCAGGCCAAACGGGTCATTGCTCTGGTGAGTGATGCTGACCGAGTCGATGACAAAATCGCCCTCGACCAGCCCGTTTCCCCACACCAGCGGCAGCGCCTTGCCGGCCACGCGCGCCCGTTTCAGGCGGTCCAGCTCGGTTTGCGGGTCGCAGAAAAACTCATGGAATGACAGCTCGATAGTCAGGCTGACCGCATCTTCGCCAAGATGTTGCAGGCGCGGCTTGCCGGCGGCCATTTCGTGCTTGGCAAACCGTGTCTGCTCCTTGATTTGCAGGCCGTCCCAGTGCTTGATCAGCTCAAAGCGAAGCTCTCCCAACTGGGCAAACATGCATGCTCCTTATGATGCTGAGTACGCCGTGCGGGCCTTTTGCTCGACCACGTCCTGCACCATCCGCACCACGATGTCCTTGTGTTCTGACAGCATGCGGGCGAACTTTTCCTTGGTGCCGGGGATCGGGTCGCCCTGGATCGTGAGTGTGGGCGAGTAGTTGAGCTGCACGGTTGTTGAAGCCGCTGCGGGTGCCGTCGCATTGCCCTTGGCTGCGGCGGCAGCCGGGTTCAGCGGCGTCGGGGCAGGAGATGGCTTGTCCGGACGGGACGCCGCCAGGCTCTTGCCAAGGCTGCCACCCAGAGACCCCAGCAGCGTGCCACCGCCTAGGCCGCCAAGCAGGCCACCAATCACCGAGCCGATGCCAGGCAACAGCATGGTTCCCAGCGCGGCCCCGGCCGCTGCGCCGCCCCAGCCACCCAGCGCACCGCCAGCGGTGCTGCCGGCAGTTTCGCCCAGTGCCTCGCGGCGCTTGTCCGGGCTAAGCGTCTTGTCGTTGGCAATCTGCACTGCACCGTAAACACCGGCACCCAGCGCAGCCACCGCCCCCAGACGCCCGGCCAACCGGCCAACGTCCAGGTTTTTCATGGAGCCCATCAGCCGGCCGAGGCGGGATTTCTTGCCGACTTCCCCGGCCGCCGTACCCGGCTTGCCACCGCCTGCGCCGCCGAAATCCATGCCACCACCAGGCCAGTTGACGACAAAGACGCGCTGCACGGAAATGGCATCAGCCATGCCGCCAGCGGCCTCACCCGCTGCACCGGCCTTGCCTTTTTTACGGCCAAACATGCTGAAAACCTTGGCCAGCGGCGACATGGCATAACCGCCAAGCCGGGTGACAGTACCAAGCGTGACTGCCAGCGCCGACATGCCCAGCAGCAGGCCGCCGATGCCGGCGGTGGCCAGACCTGCAACTTTCGCCACTCCGGGATATTCCGCGATGAAATCACTGGCCGACTGGGTAGCGTCGCCGAACCATTCTGTCAGTTGCTTCAATTCCGGAGCCATCAGCTCTCCGACCGAAGCCAGCGTGTTGGTAAAGCTGCCGCTGGCAGCGTCCCACAGGTTTTTCAGGGTACCGAGCTGGGCATTGACCCGCTGTTGCAGCGTGGCTTGCCGGGCCAGTTTTTCAACCGCCTCGTTGTAGCCGTCCGCCCCCTTGTCGATGACCTTCGACAGCACCTGGAGCGTTTCTGAATCGTCTCCGAACACCTCTTTCAGGGCTGCCAACCGGGTCTGCATGTCCAGCCCCTTGAGCTTGTCCAGCTCTGCCATCAGCTTCGGCATGCCACCGAACTCACCTTTGCCGTCAGTGAAATCGAGCTTGATGCCTTTTTTGGACAGCAAGTCATTCACCTTGCCGACCTTTTTTGCATCCATGCCAAGCTGGACCACTTTTCGCAGGGCATTGCCGGCGGCCTCTCCCTGCATGCCCATCTGGTCGAACATCACGCCGAAGGGTGCCAGCTCTTTCGAGACATCTATTCCCTTGCGACGCATGGTGTCCATGGCCGGACCCATCTTCGAGAAAAAAGACAGCATGTCGCTGTCTTTCATGCCGAGATTGGCCATGCGCTGCACGGTATCCATCAGCCCGAGCATGTCTTTTTCAGATGTGCCGGTGGCGTCCTGCAACTTGGCAGCAAACTCGGCGGCTTCCTGCGGCGGCTTTTTCAGAAGCACCCCCAGATAGGCAGCGGCCTCGCCGACTCCACCCAGAATCGCGTCGTAACTCACCCCCTGCTTGATCAGGGCAGACATCATGTTCTGGAAATCCGCCGTGGTGCCGGGCAGCTTGTTGCCAAGCCCGACAGCCAGGTTGTTGATGGAGCCGAACTGTTTGTCGACCTCGCCGCCGACCCCCATCATGGCGACCTTGAGCCCGGTGGCGGCGTCTTCCGCTTCCATGAAGGCGCTGACCGGCTTTTGCATCAGGCCGGTGAGCATGGCGCCATCTCCGGCTAGCTTGGCGCCAAACCGATCAAACCGGTCCGATATCGCCCCCATCTTCTGGTCGATCCGGCCCAGTGCCGCGACGGATTTACTTGATGCCCCGGCAAACACACCGGACATCTGGTCGAACGCCTTGAGCACGACCCCGAACTGGACAAGGTCCATGACTGGCTCCAATAAAAAAGCCCGCACAGGGCGGGCAGATTAGTGAGATGCGAAAAATATTAATTGATAATTTCTTGTTTAAAGAATAGTGCGTGAAATTCGCTTCAATAATGGATATTGCTGCTGATGTAAAAATTGCTATCAATCTTGATTGTTGATGTTGCTTTCAAACGGATCGGACGGGAATGTTTCTTTCCATAATTGGAATTCATCTAGGGATATGACAGCATTAGCATCTAGGATGGCATCGCCGATAGCTTTATAGAGATCATGTCGCTCTTGAGGAATTTTCGGCATAACTGCACTAAAGATGGAGGAAAAATCCCAGTTGCCTCTTTTGAAGTTCATGCTAAGCAGACTTTTTAGCTGGCCTAGATAGTAACTCTGTTGCTTATTTTTCAGTTCTGAATGCAATTGACCATAAAGCAATGCTTCTGCGATGACTTGAGATGCCTGTGGTGCCGAAAGTTCAATAACCCTTTTAACCAATGACGGCACCAGATTTAAAGCGGGTGTATTGTTAACGATTAAACAAAAACCAGAGTAATTGCATGTAGTGTTTGCGTCGTCCGGTGCAAGCTCCAGTGCTTTCCGGTACATCGCCTCGGCACGGTCGAAATCCTGGCGCTGAT